>NZ_JBSFEO010000008.1:13481-296852 GCF_053594475.1 Embleya sp. NPDC001921 | reverse complement strand
TGGTCGGCGGCTTCGTGGTCGGTGGTGTCGTGGTGGGCGGTGTCGTGGTGGGCGGCTTCGTCGCGGGCGGCGGGGTGGGTCGGGTCGGGTGGGGAGCGAGGACCGTCTCCGAGACGCGGGAGCACCGGCACCGACTGTCGACGGTCGTGTGCCCTTCCGTCCGGGCGGAGCGTGCGCGTGAGCGTGCCGGACGGCGTGTCCGCAGTGCCTCGATCTGCCATCATGGCGAAACGGAACCTCGCTCCGCCAACGATACGGAACATGGTTCCGCTTTGCAACGGCACGAAAGGACCCGTCTCGATGAACGACGACAACCGGCAGGGAAGCGCGGCCGAATCCAAACGCAAGGACGTCCGGCGCAACCAGAAGACCCTGCTGGACGCGGCCGCCGCGGTGTTCGTCGCCGCGGGCGTGGAGGCTCCGGTACGCGACATCGCGGCCAGGGCCGGCGTCGGGGTGGGTACGGTCTACCGCCACTTCCCCACCCGGGCGGACCTCGTCATCGCCGTCTACCGCCACCAGGTCGACGCCTGCGCCGAGGCCGGCCCGGCCCTCCTGGCCGCCGGCCCGACCCCGCACGCCGCCCTCGAACGGTGGGTCGACCTGTTCGTCGACTTCCTGGTCACCAAGCACGGCCTGGCCGCCGCGATGCAGGCCGACAACGCCGGCTTCGAGGCGCTGCACGCGTACTTCCTCGACCGGCTCGTACCGGTGTGCACCCGACTCCTCGAGGCCGCCGTCGCAGCGGGCGAGGTCCGCTCCGACGTCACCGCGTACCAACTCATGCGCGGCATCGGGAATTTGTGCATCGGCGCCGAAAGCGACCCCCGCTACGACGCCCGCGCGCTGGTCGCACTCGTCGTCGCGGGCCTGCGCCGACCACGCTGACCCGACACCCGGCGGGCCGCGCCCCGGTCGTCAGGCGCGGTAGCCATGCGCGGTGAGCAATGCGGACTACTGCCGCGCCCACGTGACGAACGCGATCAGGAAGAGCGCGCCGGGGCCGACCAGCCAGGCGGCGGAGAGCAGTTTGCCCACCGCCGCTTCGGCGGCCGGCGCACCAGGCCGCGCCCGGGCGCCGGCGACACCGGCGGAAGACGTGTCGGGGCTGTTCGCGCTCCATCGGTGTTCCGAGCGGGGCGTCGATCCGTTGGGAGCGGGCGTCAGTTCGGGTCCGGGATCCAGGAGCCGTGGATCATGGCCGGGACGCGGCGCGGGAGGTGCACGGTGGCGACCGGGGCGGCGGTCAGGTCGCGTGCGTCGAGGACGAGGAGGCGCGAACCGTCGGTGTTGAGATCGCTGACAACGGTCAGGAGATAGCCGTGGTCCTCGTCGGCGGCGTCCGCCGCGCCGACGAAGACGGCCTCGCTGGGGAGTTGGCCGACCCCGACGGGCCGGAGCCGGCGCCCACCGGTGGCACGGTCGTACTTCACCAGGGTGTGGTTGCCGATGCCTTCGTCGTCGGGGAAGGCGAGGGCGTACTGGTAGCGGTGGACGCGGCCGAGGCGAGTCTCGTTGATGGTGGGGAATTCGACGATCAGGTCGTCGGTCTGCTCCTCCCGGGCGGTTCCGGCGCCCAGATCGATCACCCAACGACGGCTGGTGGAACCGGAGTTCGGCTCCGCGCCGCGACCGGGCGCACCCACCCACCAGTTCCACGAGCGCTGCCACCCGTCACGGTCGACCGTGGCGCCTTCGACGACGATCCGGCCGAGGGCGTCCTCGTAGGCGTTGGCGAAGTGCATGCCGAAGCCGGCCTCGACGTCGAACCAGCGAATGTTCGCCGCACCGCCGTCGCCCTGCGGCATGATCCCGATGCGGCACCGCTGCGCGTCGCTCCAGGCGTAGGGGATGCCGGAGCGCTCGGTCGGGTCGAACGTGACCGACCCTTCGAGGAACACGACGTGGTGCTCGGTGATCGCGAAGTCGTGCTTGAGCGCGGCGGATGCGCCCGGAACCTCCTGGCTCTGCACCAGTTCCCCGTCCCGGCCGACCACATGGTGGGTGAGGAACGGCGGGAACGGCGACGACGCGAAGAAGTGCAGTTCGCCGGTGACCGGATCCTCCTTCGGGTGCGCGGTCATGAAGGAGGTGAGCTTGCCGGCGAAGTCGTACGCGCCGACCGTGTCGAGTTCGGGCGTCAGTTCGTAGGGCAGCGCGGACTCGCACAGCGCGAGCAGTCGCCCGCCGTGCTCGATGACGTGGGTGCCGGCGGTGCTGACCCGGAAGTCGGGCCCGTGCTCGGTCATGTACGGCTCGCCGTCCAGCGCCGGAGTACGCACCCAACGGTTGCGGTACCACTCGGCGTTCCCGTCCCGCAGCCGGATGCCGTGCACCATGCCGCTGCCCTTGAACCAGTGCGTCGGGGTGACTCCCGGCTTGGGGTTGTGACTCGCGCGCAGCAGCCGACCGGTCAACTCGGGCGGGAGGGTTCCTTCGACCACCAGGGAGGTGGCGGTGATCTCGTCGGCGACCGGGGCGTAGTGACCGGTCAGATAGGGCTTGTTCATGGTGGGACTCCTTCGGGTTTCGGGTTCGGGCGTCCGACTTCGGGCGTCCGACTTCAGGCTTCAGGTTTCGCGCTTCGGACCTCAGCCCTCGGACCTCAGCCCTCGGAGCTCGGGCTTCGGGCCTCAGCCCTCGGACCTCAGGCTTCGGGCCTCAGGCTTCGGGCTTCGGTATCGGCGGGCCTCGGATCGGCGATGTCTCGGCGAACTTCGCGCCCGGGACGCCGTCTTCGCCGTCGCCGGCACGGTTCACGGGGTGCTCTCCTCTCCCCTGGACGGGGCGACATACGACTTGCGCTCGTCGTCCACGGCGGCCGGCCGCGGTTCGGCCCTCCCGCCGGGCGTGCCGTCGGCGGGTGTGGACCCGCGCCGGGTCCGGCCGACCAGCAGCGGGACGAAGAGCGTGCCCACGGCGGCGATCGCCGCCGAGACCAGGAAGGCGGTCCGGTACCCCTCGGTCAGGGCCACCTCGCGGCTCGCCCCGGGGAGGAGCGAGTCGGTACGGGACGTGGCCAGGGTGCCCAGGACGGCCAGGCCGAGCGCGCCACCGATCTGGCGGGTGGTGTTGACCAGTCCGCCGGCCAGCCCGGCGTCCGCGGCCGGGACACCGGCGACCGTCGCGGCGGTCAGTTGTACGAACGCGGCCCCGAGGCCGAGTCCGATCAACACCGTCGGGCCGAGCACGTCCCCGGCGAAGCTGCCGTCGGCGGAGACCCGCGACAGCCACAGGAAGCCTGCCGCGAGCGCGGCCATCCCGACCGCGAGCGTGCCGGCCGGCCCCCATCGACGGACCAGCCGGGGCGCTGCCGAGGCACCTACGATGTTCGCCACCGCGAGCGGGAGTTGGGTGACCCCGGCCATCAACGCACTGTCACCGAGCACCTGTTGCTGGTAGAGCGGCAGGAAGAAGAACAGTCCCACCCACACCGCGCCCAGCAACGCCATCACCGCGTTGGCCGGCGTCACGGTACCGGCCGCGAGCAGACGCGGCGGCAACAGCGGTGTGGGATGGCCGCGTTCGATCACCGCGAACAGCACCAGCAGCACGAGGGCGGTCGCGATCGAGGCCAGGACCCACGGATCGGCCCACCCGGAACGTCCCGCCCTGGTCAGGCCGTACACGAGCGCCACCAGGCCCAGGCTGACGGCCGACGTACCCGCCGGATCCAGGGCGCGCGGGCTCGGCCGCGGTCCGATCGCCTCGGTGACGCGGACCAGCCAGGCCGTGGCCGCCAGCACGGCGGCGGCGGTGAGCGCGCTCGCGAGGAACACGCTGCGCCAGCCGAACCCTTCGGTGAGCACGCCGCCGAGCAGCACCCCGGCGGCACCACCGGCCCCCGACACCGCACCCCACACCCCGAGCGCCTTGCCCCGGCCGGGGCCCGGCGGGAAGACCTGCATGACGAGGGACAACGCCGCCGGCGCGATCGCGGCTGCGCCGATGCCCTGCAGCGCGCGGGCCGTGATCAGTTGCCATCCGGTGGTGGCCAAAGCCGCGGCCAGTGCGGCGGATGCGAACACCGCGAGCCCGCCCAGCAGCAGGCGACGGCGTCCCACCAGGTCGGCCGCCCTGCCCCCGGGCAGCAGCAACGCGCCGAAGGCCAGGCCGTACGCGTTGATCACCCAGGCCATCCCGGTCCCCGACAGCCCGACACCGTCCCGCACCTGCGGCAGCGCCACGTTGACGATGGAGGTACTGAGCACCACGACGAACTGCGCGGCGGCCAGGACGCCCAGGATCACCCCGGGACTTGCCGCGCGCGCCCCGGCCACGGATTCGGCCGCGGGCGCGGATCGGTGGTTACTGCCTCGCACGAGAACCTCCTGATGTGTGGTTGATCAATCACTTTCGATTCCTGTACCGAACGCGCCGCGAGCAGCTCATGGGCGACGCAATGCAGGGCGTGTCACTCTTGGACCTCGCACCGAGGCCAGGCGGCCCGGATGGTGCTCCGCAACCATCATTGAGTGGTCGATCACTCATCTTGCAGTCCGCACAGATCCCGAGCTCTCCGAAGCCGTCAGCCCCGAAGCCCGGCCCGCGGCGCGACCGCGCCCGGTCGCGCCCGGTCGAACCCCCTCGTACGTAGTCGTGGTCAGAAGTGCCGAACGCCGGCCGTCAAGGTCCGCGTCCAAGGCGCGTCGACCTCGTCGGCGCCGATCGCGGACACCAGGTGGCACAACATCCCGATCGCGAAGAACCGCTGCACCTCCGCGTCGTCCCCGCCGGAGGCGCCACGCACATATTCCACCAACCGCGCGTATCCGCCCCGCACCGCTTCCCGAACCGCCGGCTCGGACGCCGCCGCCGCCTGCGCGTGGAGCTGCAGGAGCATGAGGTCGTTGTCGCTGATCAGGCGGGCATAGGCATCGCCCATCGCGGACAGCACCGCCTCCGCCGAACTGCCCGTCGCGGCGGCGGCGCCACGCTCCAGGCTCTCCCGCACCCGAACGAAGCAGTACTCGACGACCGCGACGAACAGGCTTTCCTTGTTCGGAAAGAGCCGGAACACGTACGCCTGCGAGATCCCGGCGGCCTTCGCCACATCCGTGGTCGTCGTGCCGAAGTAGCCCCGCGCCGCAAACGCCCCGATCGCCGTGCGAAGCACCGTCTCGCGGCGCTCGTCGGCGGTGGAGAGTTGCCTCTTGCGTTCCGTCTTCATGTGAGTACTCAATCACTCACACTCCACCCCGTCAACCTCGGATCCCGGCGTCGGAGTCGACGCCGACGCCGACGTCATTCTTGACCGGACCGCCATATGAGTGATTAGCTACTCACACCCCGACGCACAACGGCAGTACGCCAAGGCCAAGCCGGGACACCCGCTGGATTTCGAGCAACCTGCCTCGACACGCAGCGGACCACAGTATGAGTGATCAATCACTTATGACGCGCCATCCCCTCGAGGAGATCCCGCCATGAGCACCGAAGCCACCACACTCGCCACCGGAACACCGGACGCCATCCTCCCCCCGATCGAGGCCGTCGACGCCGAAGCCCCCGTCATCGTGCGGCTCTCCATCACGGTGAACGCCCCGCTCGCCGACGTCTGGGCCCTGCACAGCGACATCGACGCCTGGGCCGACTGGAACCCGGACATCGACCGCGCCGAACTCGACGCTCCTCTCGCCCCCGGCGCGCGGTTCCGGTGGCTCACCCACGGCCTCGACATCACCTCGACCGTCTACCAGGTCGTCCCCGGAAGGCGCATCGTCTGGGGTGGGCCGGTGCAAGGCATCGAAGGCGTCCACGTCTGGACGTTCCAGGAGCGGGACGGCCTCGTGACGATCCGCACCGACGAATCCTGGAGCGGCGCACCGGTCGAGGCCGCCGCCGACGACATGCGCCACGCGCTCGACCAGTCGCTGCGCCAATGGCTTCGGCACCTGAAGGACCACGCCGAGCGCCGGCAGCCGTAGCACCACCGCGGTCGACGCACGCACCGGCGGACCCAACTGCCGGCGTGGACGCGGCTCATCGGCTCGGCCTCTTGGGCGGCGCCTTCACTCCGGTCTGGCGCGCCTTCTTGGCCGGCGCCCTCAGCTTGGTTCGACCCGCGTCCGCGCCCGCCCCCGCGCCCCCGGGCGGCGCCTGCACCTCGGCCCGGCTCGCCCGCGTCGGCGCTGCCTTCTTCGCCTCGGCTCGGCTCGGCGTCCCGGGCGCCGCCTTGACCTTCGTGTGGAAGGCATCGGGCTGCTTGACGCGCTCGCCGTTCACGGTGAGTTCGGTGGTCACCGTGATCTGGCCGGCCACCCCGTCGGTCTGCGCGATGAAGGCGAGCAGATGTGGCGTATCGGGGGCCACCGGCTTGCTGGGCTTCCAGGTGATCTCGGTGGCCGCGGGCGTGGTGGTGACCGTGGCCCCGATCGCCTGCGCGGGCGGGATGGTGACCTTGGTCTTCTCGCCGCGCACGGTCACGGTGAAGGCCACCTCGGCGGCCGACGGACCCTCGTCGAGCAGGGACCAGCTGTAGGTCACCTGGTCGCCGGCCGTGCAGTCGGAGGGCGCGTTGATCGGGGTCGGGGTGACCGTGGCCTCCCGTTGGACGATGACCGTGCCGGCGGCGTTCTTGCCGGCCGTGGGGTTCTTGCCGGCGAGGGTGGCGGTCACCGGCCATGTGCCGGGGGCCGCGTCCGCTGCCAGATCGAGCTTGGCCTCCACCTGGGTGTTGTCACCGTCGCGGAGCGTGCCGACGTCGATCACCCACTTCTTCGGCGTCCCCTCGGTACGGAACGCGGCCGGGAGGGTCCCGACGGTGGCGCTGAGCAGGGTGCCGCCGGCCAGGACCGGAAGCGACAGCGTCAGGTCCGAACAACCGGACGGACCGGCGGTGTTGTCGGCGTCCCAGATCAACTGGGCGTCACTACCGGGCGCGGCCGGGTCCGGGGCGGTCGGCTGCATGGCCAGGCCGAGGGCCGACTTGCGGGTGACGGTCAGCGTCACCGGCGTCGAGAGCACCGTCTTCGGCGCCCCGTCCCACACCGGGGTGGCGGTGAACACCACGGGACCGGCGGCGAGTTCGTCATCGATCCGACAGGAGAGCTCGACGGTCACCGGTTTGGCCAATGCCGGGGGAATGGGCGCCGGTTGTTTGCCGTCGCGCACCCTGACCGCATGGCCGTCGACCGTGACGCCGGTGACCCGGACCTGCTTGGGGACGTCGATCTCCAGGAAGGTGCCCGCCAAAGGGCCCTGTGCGGCGCGGGAGACCGTCCAGCCGAGGGTGGCGGTCGCCCCGGCGTCCACGGCGGTCGGATTGCCCGGCGCGGCGGTCGCCGCCACGCTCGCCTCGGAGACGGCCGCTCGGGTGCCGGAGACGCTTGCCAGGATCTTGCCCCGGTAGGCGACCTCGGCGATGGCCGTATAGGCGCCGGGGTGGGGCGGGTTCAGGATGCCGGTCAGCACGGCCGCTCGGCCCAAGACGGTGTTGCCGCCGGGCACGCGGTCGAAGGTCACCGTCATGCCGTCGACCTTCCCGTCCTTGGAGGTCAGCTTTGCCCCGGTCAGCTCGCCGGGCGGCCGTACGGTGACCTTGACGCCGCTCGCGTCCGACCCCCCGTTCTGCAGGCTCCAGGAGAACTCCGCCTGCTTCCCGATACCCACCGGCTTCGGATACCCGACGGGAAACACCTGCAACTGCGGGTTCTCCGCGATGTCGGCCCGCGGCTTGTCCTTGACCGAGACGGTCTCGGCATTGGCCGCCCTGGCCTCGGCCGCGGTGGGGCCCAGCTTCTTGCCGCCCTGGTCGGGTCGGAGCGTGAAGACGGCGATCGCGTTCTTGGCCGAGTTGCCCGGGAGGGTGCCCAGGTTCCACACCACCTTGCCGTCGTCCCGGGAGGCCGGCGGAGGCACGGAGTTCAGGAAGTGGCCTTGGCGCACGGTGGGTCCGTCCATGGACAGGACGACCTTGTCTGCCTGGACACCGGTCGTGTTGCGGACCGTCCACAGATAGGTGGCGAACGCGTTGGACGCCACCTTGCCGACGATCTTGCCCGAAACCTCCAGTACGGTCCGCCCTTCTTCTTCACGGTCAGCGGCTTGTCACCCACCGTCACAGCGACGCCGTCCAGGCCCTTGGGCACCGTCACGGTGAGCTTGGTGTTGTGGGCGGTGGAGGGGCCGTCGTTGGTCAACGACCACGCGAAGACGACTTCCTTGCCCAACCGGACCTGGTCGGGCGTGGGCTTGCCCTTGGGCAGCCGCAGCTTGACGGTGCGCCGGGGGGGGTGACGGTGAGCCGGTGGACGGCCGGGACGGCGTTGGTCGCGGTCGCGGTGCCGACGGCCGTCACCGACTTCGGCGGGTCGCTCTCCACGGTGGCGGTGAGTTCGAGCTTGACGTCCTTGTCGGTACCCAGCGAGCCGGGCCGAAAGAGGGCGCTGCGCTTGCCGAGCACCTTGGCCGAGCCCTTGGCCGAGGTGGCCTTGGTGACCTTCAGGCCGGCGGGGACGACGACGGTGACGGAGGGCGACTTGGCCGCGTTCTTGCCACCGGTGTTCTTGAGCGTCCAGGTCATCACCACCTTGGCGCCCGCCTTCGGTGTGGTGACGTCGGCCTTCGCATCGAGTTGGATGGAGGTGAACTTGTTCTACTTGTTCTTGTTGCGCTTGGGCTTCTTGTTCTGCTTCGGCTGGGACGAATTGCCGCCGCCGGGCGAGCCGATCAGCTTGAACAGCGCGAACAGTCCGCCCACGAGCGCGTCGCCGATCCGCTTCCACAGGTCGTCGTCGTCCGAGGAATCCCACTTGGCGCCCTCGGCGGTGACCTGGGCCCAGGACTCCAGCGCGGGCGCGGGATCGGCGATGTTCGCGGCGGTGACCTCGGCGGTGGCGGTGAGCCTGCCGCCGGCGTCGCCGCCCACCCTGGTGATCAGCGGGACGGTCCAGCCATCGTCGGCGGGCTCGAGATCGGCGGTCTTGAACCGGTATTTGCCGCCGCCGAGGTCCTCGATCGCGCCCTTCTCGACCGCGTCCCGGTGCTTGGGGTGCAGGGTGACCTTGGCCGGCAGTTGCACCGTCACCAGTACGCCGGTGGCCTTGGTAGGGCCGTTGTTGTCGATGCGCCACTGGAAATTCAGGTCGCTGCCCGACCGGACCTCGGCCGGGAACGCGTACCCCTCCTGGAGGCTGAGTTCCGCGTCCGTCGCCGGGGCGAGCGCGAGCACCGTGGGCGAGGCCCCGCCGCCGGACAGCCGCAGCGCCGGGACGCCGAAGTCGACCCGCTTGAGCACATAGGGCTTGCCCTTGACCGCGGACTCGCCGGGGAAGATCTCGTTCACGTCGGCGGGGTCGCCGTTCGGCCGGTCCCCGGCGAGGTAGCGCGGGGAGTCGGACTTGGCGAGAAACGCGTAGTGCCCGGCGGCGATGGCCGACACCTCGGGTTCGCTGATGAGCAGGGGGCCGCCCTGGGTGGAACTGCCCACGCCCCAGGTGTAGGCGTGGCCGTCCTCGGTCAGCGCCATGGCGAGCCGCTGGTACGCGGAGACCGCCGCCACCTTCGCGGCGAGTACCTCCGGGGGCGGGATCAGCAGCTTGTCGTCGGGGTCCTTGCGCCGGCTCACCAGGCGGTTCTTCGAGGTACGGATGAGCGCGTGCTCCTGGCCGGTGGCGACCTCCACGGCAAACTCGCCCATGGCCACCGTGGAGCCTCCGTCGTTCGTCGTCTCATCGCCGTCGTTCGGCGCTTGCAACGCAAGAGTCGGGGCTGTTCCCGGCGCGGCGGCGGACGGTAACCCGATTCCGGGAATATCACCCGTATATGGGAACGGGCGCGGCTATAGGGGAACGGGCGCGGCCGAGGTCGATCCCAGTGGCCACCCGTGGGTGTGGTCGGGTGTCGACTCGTGCGCCGGGATCGAACCCCGAACCGGCTGGAGGTGGTTCCGCCGCCGACGCGACGTTTGTCGCAAATGGGCGTGGGCAGCAGGGGCGGTGGGCCGCCGTCACGACCGATGGACGGCCGGCCTCCCCTGTCGTGAACCGCGAACCGAAAGGCGAGCCCGATGAACGACGCCGACCTGACCGGCCGACGCATCCTGGCGATCGTCACCAACTACGGCGTGGAGCAGGACGAACTCGTCGTACCGGTCCGCCGTCTCCGCGCATCCGGTGCCCGGGTCGACATCGCGGCGCCTTCGGCGGAACCGATCCGGACCCTCGTCGGCGACAAGGACCCGGGCGTGAGCGTCGAGGCGACGCTCACCCTGTCCGACGCGGACCCCACCGGCTACGACCTCCTGCTCGTACCGGGCGGCACGCTCAACGCCGACTCGTTGCGCCTGAACGACACCGCCGTCGGGATCGTCCGCTCCTTCGCCACCTCGGGCCGCCCCGTCGCCGCCATCTGCCACGGCCCCTGGATGCTGGTCGAGGCCGACGTCGTACGCGACCGCACGCTGACCTCCTACGCGTCCGTCGAGACGGACATCCGCAACGCCGGCGGCCGCTGGCTCGACGAGCCGGTCGTGCGGGATGACACGGGCGACTACGTACTGATCACCTCCCGCACGCCCGATGACCTCGAGGACTTCCTGCACCAGATCGACGCGGCCCTGACGATGTCCGGCCTCGGGTCGACGCGCCGCGTGTGAATCACGAAGCAGTCCGATTTCGGATCACCGGACCGATCGATGGCGCTCCCCCCGCCCGGGGTGGGGCGCCATCCGCATGTCCGCGGCGTCCGCAACCCCACGCCCCTTGGTAGGCGTCTCGGCATCTCCCGCGGGCCTCGGTAGCGCGGAGCGAGGGCCGGGACCGGGGCGCGGCGATGACGAGAGCGATGGCGATGGCGATGGCGATGGCGAGAGCGAGAGCGAGAGCGAGAGCGAGGGCGAGGGCGAGAGCGAGGGCGAGCGGCGACAATCCTTGCCGCAGCCAAGATTATGAGCATGCTCACAATCGCCGGCGCCGTCGCCGCCGATCCTTGCTCTCTGCAATGATCACGACACGTTATCGACGCGTTGCCCGATGGTGACCCCTCGGTTTTCACGCGGAATCTCTCGTCATATTCCGGTCGAGCCGAAGATTTTCCCGCGCACCCCCCACCAGGTTCGAAGGATTTGTGGACGGGAGCCGGACGACGTCGAGCACGTGCCGACCGGAGGTTTGGCGTCCGGCCTCCGGGCAACGTGCGCGCGTGCACCCGAAGATTACGAAGAGGTGCCCGGGCGGGGAAGGTCCGTCCTTCCCGTTGGCCGAGAGCGCGTCGGTAGGTTCGATCCGCATGTCCGCCGAAACGAAATTCTTCGCCGAAACGGAATCCGCACATCCCGTCGTCACGATGGGTCCACCCGAGCTGCGCGACGGCGCGGCGCTGTGGCAGCTCGCCCGCGAAAGCGGGTCGCTGGATCTCAACTCCTCGTACAGCTACCTGCTCTGGTGTCGGGACTTCGCGGCGACCTCGATCGTCGCCCGTGACCGCGACGCCCGCGTCCTGGGCTTCGTGACCGGCTACGTCAGACCCGGCCTGCCGGACACGCTCATGGTGTGGCAGGTCGCGGTGGCCGAATCCGCCCGAGGGCAAGGGCTGGCCACGCGCATGCTGACCGCGTTGATGCGGCGGCGCGTACCGCATGGGCAAACCCGCCTGGAGACCACGATCACCCTCGACAACTCGGCGTCGATCGCGCTGTTCACCGCGCTGGGACGCGAGCACGGGGCGGGCGTGAGTCGTACCGAACTCTTTCGCGCGGCGCTCTTCCCGGATGGGCACGCCGACGAAGTCCTTTTTCGGGTAGGCCCGTTCACCGCAGCCGCCTGACCCCCGACAGGCCCCGAACCGGAGGGGGCGGCACCGTCGGACGTGGCTCGCCGCTGCCCTCGACCATGCGATCCAGGAGAAGCATGACTGTTTTCGAAACTCTCGAGTCCGAGGTCCGCAGCTACTGCCGGAGCTGGCCGACCGTGTTCACCCACGCGCGCGGCAGCCGGATGCACGACGAGAACGGCCGCACCTACCTGGACTTCTTCGCCGGAGCCGGCGCGCTGAACTACGGCCACAATCACCCGCTGCTCAAGCGCGCGTTGCTCGACTACCTGGAGAACGACGGCGTCACGCACAGCCTGGACATGTCCACGGCGGCGAAACGCACGTTCCTGGAGCGCTTCGCCGAGGTGGTGCTGGAGCCGCGCGGCCTGGACTACAAGGTGCAGTTCCCCGGCCCCACCGGCGCCAATACCGTGGAGTCCGCGCTCAAGCTGGCCCGCAAGGTGACCGGGCGCGAGGCCGTGATCGGGTTCACCAACGCCTTCCACGGCATGACGCTGGGCGCGCTCGCGGTCACGGGCAACTCGAAGAAGCGCGCCGGCGCGGGCATTCCGCTGGTGCACGCCACGCCGATGCCGTACGACAACTACTTCGACGGGCAGTTGCCCGACTTCATCTGGTTGGAACGTCTGCTGACCGACGGCGGCAGCGGCCTGAACCTGCCCGCCGCGGTGATCGTGGAGACCGTGCAGGGCGAGGGCGGCGTCAACGTCGCCCGTTTCGAGTGGCTGCGCGCGCTGGCCGACCTGTGTCGGCGTCACGACATCCTGCTGATCGTGGACGACGTGCAGATGGGTTGCGGCCGCACGGGGCCGTTCTTCAGCTTCGAGCCGGCCGGGATCACCCCGGACATCGTGTGCCTGTCGAAGTCGATCGGCGGCTACGGCCTGCCGATGGCGCTCACCCTGTTCCGCCGTGACCTGGACGTGTGGGAGCCCGGCGAGCACAACGGCACCTTCCGCGGCAACAACCCGGCCTTCGTCACCGCCACTGCGGCGTTGGACCTGTGGGCGGACGGGTCGCTGGAGAAACAGACCACGCTCAAGGGCGAACTGATCGAGCGACACCTCGACGACATCGTCACCGAACATGCCGAGCTCGGCGCCTCCCGGCGCGGTCGCGGCCTCATCCAGGGCCTGACCTTCGCCGACGACTCCTTCGCCGAGGCCGTGTGCGCACGGTCCTTCGAGGACGGACTGCTGGTCGAGACCTCCGGTTTCGAGTCGGAGGTGGTCAAGCTGATGCCCGCGCTGACCACCACCGAGGACGAACTCGACGAGGGCATGCGGATCCTCGCGAACGCCGTCCGCGCCGTCCGCGCCGCCTGAACTCCCCTACGCCACCGACCACAACGGAAGGACCACCACGATGATCGTTCGCACGCTGGACGAACTCGACGGCACCGACCGCGACGTCGTCGCGGACACCTGGCGCAGTCGCCGCATCGTCCTCGCGAAGGAGGGCGTCGGCTTCTCCCTGCACGAGACGGTGATGTACGCGGGCACGGAGACCTCGATGTGGTACGCCAATCACATCGAGGCGGTCTTCTGCACCTACGGCGAGGGTGAACTCACCGACGAGGAGACCGGCCGGACCTACTTGATCACGCCGGGCACGACCTACCTCCTGGACGGTCACGAACGACACACCATGCGGCCGAAGACCGACATCCGAATGGTGTGCGTGTTCAACCCGCCGTGCACAGGCCGCGAGACACACGACGAGAACGGGGTGTACCCGCTGCTGCACGAGGAGGCGGGCGCATGACGATCCATTCGCTCGATCACCCCTCGGTCGACGGCTACCCCACCCGGCACGTCACCGGCTCGCTGCGCGTCGAGCGACGCGAACCCGTGGTGTGGGCCGACTCGTTCGAGGGCCCGATGGGCCGGGACGAGCTCCGCGGCTACGAGCGGGACGGATTCGTCACCGTCGAGCAGTTGCTCGACCCGGACGAAATCGTGGCGCTGCGCGCCGAGTTGGCCAGACTGTGCGGTGATCCCAAGGTTCGCGCGGACGAACGTACCGTCATCGAACCCGCTTCCGAGGCCGTGCGGTCGATCTTCGAGATCCACCGCATCAGCCCGCTGCTGCGCGAACTCGTCCACGATCCACGGCTGGTCGGCCGGGCCCGCCAGATCCTCGGATCGGACGTGTACATCCACCAGAGCCGCGCCAACCTGAAGCCCGGCTTCGACGGCTCCGGCTTCTACTGGCACTCCGACTTCGAGACCTGGCACGCCGAGGACGGCATGCCCGCGATGCGGGCCGTGAGCATCTCGATCGCGCTGACCGAGAACCACGTGCACAACGGCGCGTTGATGATCATGCCGGGCTCGCATCGCACGTTCGTCGCGTGTCCGGGCGAGACGCCGCACGGCCACTACCGAACCTCCCTGCGCCGCCAGGAGATCGGCACGCCCGACCCGGACTCGCTGACCGAACTCGCGGACCGACACGGCATCTCGGTGATCACCGGCCCGGCGGGTTCGGCGACCGTGTTCGACAGCAACTGCATGCACGGCTCCGCGGAGAACATCACCCCGTTCCCGCGCAGCAACCTGTTCATCGTCTACAACAGCGTCGACAACGCCCTGACCACCCCCTACGCGGCCCCGGCACCCCGCCCCGACTTCATCGCCACCCGCACCCGTCCCGTCACCTGACCCCCTCGCGACCCGGACCCCGACAACCCCGGGGATCCCATCGCCCGGCGCCCCCGACGAAGGGGCGCCGGCCCGGGTCTCGCACCCGCCCCGGTTCCCGGACTCGGTCGCACCCTTCGCCCGGGAACCCGGTGTGCGCACCGAGCGCGTTCGGTAGCCGGCGGCCCGGAACAGGAGGGGCCACCGACAGCCCGAGCACCATCGACCTCGTCACTCCTCGTGATTCAATGATCACGCTCGGGTGGTTCGGGTCGAGGTGAGAGGTGGGTCCATGGGCGAGTCGTTCGTGGAGGTTCACGGCGGGCGGTATCGGGACTCGGTGGCGCTGGCGTTGTTCTCCCGTGAGGTGGCCGAACTGCCCGGGGTGTCCGTCGCGTCCGTGGCGATGGGAACCGTGATGAACCTGGAGCGGTTCGCCGCGTTGGGCTTCGAGTTGCCCGCGCACACCGGGCCGAACGATCTGGTCGTGGCGGTGCGTGCCGAGGAGGAATCGGCCGTCGAGGCGGCCCGGGACGCGGTGGCGACGTGGCTGCGCTCGGGCGGCCGGGCGCACGCGTCCGGGGATCGGGCCTCGCGTGCGGTACCGACGGTGCGTCCGCGCACGGTGGCCTCCGCCGCCCGACGCAACCCGCAGGCCACGATCGCGGTGGTGTCCGTCCCGGGTGCGTATGCCTTCGTCGAGGCCATGGAGGCGTTGGAGGCGGGCCTGCACACGCTGATCTTCAGTGACGGCGTCTCCGTCGCGCAGGAGGTGCGGCTCAAGGAGGAGGCGGCGCGGCGCGGGTTGTTGGTGATGGGTCCCGATTGCGGGACGGCGGTGCTGGGCGGGGTCGGATTCGGTTTCGCCAACGCGGTGCGGCCCGGGCCGGTGGGTGTGGTCGCGGGCGCGTGCAGCGGCGCGCAGCAGCTGTTGTGCCTGCTGGACGCCGCCGGCGTGGGAATCAGTCACTGTGTGGGCGTCGGGGGTCGCGACCTCACTCCGGACGTCGGGGCGTCCTCGTCCCTGCGCGCGTTGTCCTTGCTCGAGGAGGATCCGGCAACCGAGTTGATCGTGCTCGTCGGCGAGGACCCGGGGCCCGCCCTCGCAGCGGAGATCGAGTCGCACGTCGCGGCGTTCCGGACGCCGGTGATCCTGCATCTGTTGCGGCCCGACTCCACGGATCTGACGACGGTGGCCGCCGAGGCCGTCCTGCGCTGCGCCGGCGCGGTGCCCGATCCGTGGCCCCGATGGCTTCCCGAGGACCGCGCGCCCGCACCGGGACCGGCCGGCGGGTTGTTGCGCGGACTGTTCTGTGGTCGCATGTCATGCGGCGAGGCGACGGCCGTCGCCTCCGCCGTGCTGGGCCCGGTGACCTCCAACCTGCGGGACGCGGCCGTGCGAGGCACGTTCGAGGAGCTCCTGACCGGCGGTGGGCACGCGATCATCGACTGGCAGGAGGAGCGCGCCCGTTCGGGGCGGCCACACCCGATCATCGATCCGACCGGCCGCGCCGAGCGTTTGGCTGTCGAACTGGCCGACCCGCGCACCGGTGCCGTCCTGATCGACGTCGTACTGGGCCGGGGCAGTCCGGCCGACCCCGCCGCGCCGGTGATCGCCGCGATCGAGAACTGCGCGCGGGAGGGCCGATCCGTTCCGGTGGTGGTCTCGCTGGTGGGCACGGCGGCCGACGAACAGGGGCTGGACCGGCAGGGCCGGGCGCTGGCCGCGGCGGGCGCGCACGTGTTCCTGTCCAACGCGCAGGCCGCCCGGCACGCGGCCGGTCTCGCCGCGGGCGTTCTCGTACCGGCGGGAGTGGGCGCGTGAGGGGGCTGCACGAGGACATGTGGGCGATCACCGTCGGGATGGACCTGCTGGCGGACGCGCTGCACGCCCAGGCCGTCCCCACCGTGCCCGTCGACTGGAGCCCCTCGAACCCGGACCTGGCCGATGCCCTGGCCCGGATCGCGGCGGACCCGCGACGCGCGCCGGCGAACGCCGAGGCGGTACGCCGGATCACCGCGGCCGGCGCCCACTTGGTCGACGTACGCCCCGCGCACGAGGCGCTCGGCCTCACCCCCGGCACGTTCCTGCACTCCGGGCCGCCGCTGACCTGGGACCGCGCGTCCGGCCCGATGCGCGGCGCACTCATCGGAGCCGTCCTGTTCGAGGGCCTGGCCGACACCCCCGAGCGCGCCGAACAGGGCCTGGCGGAGGGGACCTTCACGCTGGAGCCGTGTCATCACCACGGCGCGGTGGGGCCGATGGCCGGGGTGGTGAGCGCGTCCATGTCGGTGTTCGACGTCGTCGAACCCGGCACGGGTCGGCACGCGTTCTGCACCCTGAACGAGGGCCTGGGCAAGGTGCTGCGCTACGGCGCCTACGACGCCACGGTGCTGGAGCGGCTGCGCTGGATGGAGGACGAGCTCGCCCCGTTGTTGCGCGCGGCGCTGCGCGCGCACGGGCCCGTGGACACCCGGGCACTGCTCGCGGCCTCGCTGCACATGGGCGACGAGTCGCACATCCGCCCGCGTGCCGGCAGCGCGCTGTTCCTCGCCGAGATCGTCCCCGAGCTGGTCACCGCCGGCGCGGGCGACGCGGTCGCCCGGGCGGCGCGGTTCATCGCCGACAACGACTTCTTCTTCCTGAACCTGGCCATGCCCACCGCCAAACTCGCCATGGACGCCGCCCGCGACCTCCCCGGCTCCACCGTCGTGGTGGCGATGGCCCGCAACGGCACCGACTTCGGCATCCGGCTGGCCGGGACCGGCGACCGGTGGTTCACCGGGCCCGCGCAACTCCCGCGAGGGGTATACCTCGGCGGCTACGGCCCCGCCGATGCCAACCCCGACATCGGGGACTCGGCGATCACCGAGACCCTCGGCCTGGGCGGGCTCGCCGGCGCCGCGGCCCCTGCCGTGGTCGGCATGGTCGGCGGCCTCGCGTGCGACGCGCTCGCCACCACCGAGTCGATGTACGAGATCACCCTGAGCGAACACCCCGCCTACCAGATTCCCGCCCTCGACTTCCGCGGCGTGCCCACCGCGATCGACGCCGCGCTCGTCGCACGCACCGGCACCCTGCCCGTCATCCACACCGGCATCGCCGGCCGGATCGCCGGCACCGGCCAGGTCGGCGGCGGAATCGTCGCCCCACCCCTCGAAGCCTTCACCTCGGCCATCGTTCAAGCCGCCCGGCACGCCCCCCACGTGCCGCGCGTCGACCCGACCGTCGCCCGCGAGCGAACCTGACCGACGGGAGCCGCCCTCGCCCCTCGCCACCCGCCCCGCCCGGGCGAAGCCGCGGCGGGTGGGGGCGACAACATGCCACCGATGGCGGTCACCATCGTCTCGGCCTCACTCGGCATCGGCTCGTCCTCGGTCACGTGAACACACTCGCCATCGCGGCGGCGGCCTTGAGGCCCGATCCGGTCAGGACGACCACGACCTTGTCGCCGGGCCGGATCGCTCCGTTGGCGGCGAAGGCGTCGATCGCGGCGGCCGCCGAGGCCGAGGTCGGCTCCGCGTAGAGTCCGATGCCCGCCAGTCGGCGGGTCGCCCCGGCGATGTCCTCCTCCGGGATCGCCACGGTGTCGCCGCCGGATCGCCGGATCGCGTCCACGATCTCCGGTAGCCGGATGGGCGACTCGATCGCCGTGCCCTCGGCGATCGTGGGCCCGACGTCGACGGCGGGGCCGCCTCGGAACGCCGCGTGGATGGGCGCGCATCGTTCGGGTTGGGCGACCAGCAGCCGAGGGCGCCGATCGATGTGACCCGCGGCGAGCAACTCGCCGAAGCCAAGGTCGCATCCCAGGACGATGCTGCCCGCGCCCGCGACCGTGACGACGACGTCCGGCGCGGCGAAGCCCAGGTCCTCCCAGATCTCGTACGCCAAGGTCTTGGTGCCCTCGAGGAAGAGCGGGTGCCAGTTGTGGCCGGCGTACGCGGTGGTTCGCGCCTCGCGCATCGCCTGCTCCCCGGCGGCCGCCCGACCGCCCGGCACGAGCACCACCTCGGCACCGTACGCCCGGGCCTGCAAGACCTTGGCCGCGGAGGTGCCCTCCGGGGCCAGGATCCGCGCCCGGATGCCGGCGGCGGCACAGTAGGCCGCCACCGAGGAGCCCCCGTTGCCGGAACTGTCCTCGAGCACCGACCGCACGCCCCGCTGGGCGAGCAGCGACATCATCACGCTGGTTCCGCGATCCTTGAAGCTGCCGCTCGGGTTGAACCATTCGAGCTTGAAGTGCACCTCCCGATTCCCCCAACGCCTTTCGATCAGCGGGGTGCAGCCCTCGCCGAGCGACACCGGTCGGGTGACGTCTCCCGGGAGCGCGGCACGGTAGCGCCACAGGGAGCGGGTGGAGCTCTCGATGTCCTTCGGCCCGATGCCCGGCCGCGGCCCGACCATCAGCGGTGCGCCGTCGTCGCCTTGCCAACGCAGCGCGTCGAGGGCGTAGGTCCGGCCGGATCGCGGGTCGAGATAGACGTCCATGTTCACCTTCCTCGGAATAGACGGAAAGTCTAACATTGGACACTCGGTCCAATCAGGGGGCGGGTGTCGGTTCCCGATCCGGCATCGGGCGTAGCGCGCCGGCGGCGGCGCACGAACTCCTCACTCCCGCAGGCAACTCAGCGCCCGCATGGCCTCGCGCTCGATACGGGAGAGGTCGCCGACGACGGCCCCGGCCTGCGCGAGGCAGCGCGCGTCGCCCGATTCACCGGCCTTCGTGATCAGTTCCGCCGCTTCCGTCCACAGGACGGCCGCCTCGGTGTACAGCCCGAGGCCGGTACGCAGGTGGTCGCTGTCGACCAGTCGCGCGCATTCGGCGAGAAAGTCGCGGTAGAGATTGCGGAACAGCGCGCCGCCGGTCCCGGCCCTCTCCATCAGGACGGCGGCCTGCGGCAGGTCCCGTCGCGGGGCGTCCGTACGCCGGAGCCAACCGGGTATCAGCTTCCCGGCCTTCTCGATGCCCCGGTGACCCAGGTTGGCGATGGGCGGGTTGAGGAAGGCGTGGGCGCAGGCCGTGATCGCGGGAATGACCAGATCCCGCACCGAGGGCGGGTTTCCCGGCACGGTGAGGGTGAAGGATCGGTGCCTGGCGGTCATCGGTCCGCGCGCGGCTCTGGCCCGGGCGAGGCTGATCAGGCTGGTGGATACCGCTCCGCCCTGCTGGTCGGTGTCCACCAGGTACGCGTCGTGGTCGTCGTAGCCGTACATCGCCACGACATGGGCGCCGAAGTGCACCTTCGACCCGAAGTAGTCCAGGTGGTAGCTGTCGAGTTGCAATCCGACGGGGCGACCCGCGTCGATGGAGGCCGCCACGTTCTCCCATGCCTTGCGCGGGGAGGTGGTCTCCTGGACCAGCAGCTCCAGGTCGAGTCTCTCGGCCAGGTTCCTGGTCAGCTCGAAGGGCTTGACCCGTCCTCCGAGGAACGGGAAGCCCAGGTTCTTGCCGTCCCAGTAGATGAAGGACAGGCCCGAGCCGAGCCCGAAGAGCATGGGTTCGGACAGATCGAGTCCCTGGTGCCGCAACAGCACTCCCAGGGCTGTCGTCTCGCAGTGCCGCATGCCGCGGGCGTCGATGTCTTCGAGCATGGTCATGCCGTGTCCTCCTGGACGGGGATGATCAACCGGGTCATCAGCTCTTCTTGTGGTGCCTCCGCCGGCGCGACGAGATAGACCTCGCGTACGGGCGCCCGCGGGCGCAGCCCCCGCTCGTGGATGGCGGCGAAGAGCGCGTTGTAGGCCAGCGGCAGTTGGGCGTAGGGCCCGATGTGCACGGTCTCGGCCACGGGGCCGCCGGGCAACACCTCGAACTCCAGGCCGGGCGTGCCCTGCCCGTGCGGCGTGTGCGCCCCGAGGGCGATCTCCATCCGGTCTTCCAGATCCAGCGGGTACAGGGCCCACAGCGGCGGCTCCCAGGCGATTTCGGCTCTGGCGAGCGCGGGCAACAACCGGCCCACACACTCCTCGACCGTCGCGCCGATCCCCGCGGGGGCACAAACCGCTCGTACCACCGCCAGCCGTCGCTCCGGCTCGCTGCCCATCGTCACCTCGTAGCCGGGCAGGCCACCTTCGACCAGGCGTTCCAGCATCTCCAGCCGTGCCCGGTCCCTGCTGATCCGCTCGGCCAGCCGATCCCGCTCCGTACGCAGGATCCGTGCCCTGGACGCGGGCTCGGCGACCAGCGCCCGGGCGATGACGGCCAGCGGCAGATCCATCTCGCGCAGCAGGCCGATGGTCAGCGCGTCCCGGGCCTGTTCGGGCGCGTAGTAGCGATACCCGGAGCCGGCGTCCACGTGAGCCGGCGCCAGCAGCCCCAGTTCGTCGTAGTGCCGAAGCTGCTTGACACTGAGCCGACACAGGCGGGCGAAGCGCCCGATGGTGAGAAGTTCGTCGTGCACACCACCATCGTGGACTCTCCCACGGGGGGAGAGTCCACCCTCGCCCTCGCGCCGACCGACGACGCCCCCGGCGCACCGCCCGGACGATTCGGGTCGCCGCCCTCAGGTCGGTGGCGCTCGGCAACGACGACAGCCCCGGCGGGCGATCGAATGCCGGGACCGTTATTCGTCGGTGGGTGGGGTGACCACCGTCAACCGCGCCTTCGGCCGCGTTCAGCCGACTTCACTCGCCGTTCGGTGTCCGCGTTCGGGCGTTGTCGGGCAGGGACGGGTCGGCGAGGAGCGCGTCCACGCTCGACGCGTCGTCCCACGGGACACGCGTGCCGTACGCGGCGTCGAAGCGCGCGTCGCCCAGGATGTCGCGGGCCCGCGCCGTGATGCGCACCACGTCGTCCTGTTCACCCTCGGGCAACGGTATGCCGACCGAACGGCGGGCCGCCGCGGCAGTGCCCAGCAGCCGCGCCGCGTGGTCGGCGTGGCCCGCCGACACCTGTGCGCCGGCCAGGCCCTCCAGGGCCAGCGCCACCGCCCGGGGGTCCCCGGAACCTCGGGCCGCGGACAGGCCCTCGAGCTGCAACTCCAGGGCCGTCGCCGCCTCGCCCCGCAACTCGGCGACGAACCCGAGTTCGGCCAGGATCAGCGACGGCAGGCCCGGCTCGTACCCCATCCGCCGGTGCACCTCCAGCACATTCCGCAGGTGCTCCTCGGCGGCGTCCGGGTCGCCCGCGCGGCGGGCCCCCATCCCGAGCCCGATCTCCGCGTACTGCTCGCCGAAGGTGTCCGCCTGCGCGATCGCGACGCGCCTGGCTCGCTCGTGGAACTCCCGGGCCCCCGGGTAGTCCCGGGTGAGCATGGCGATGCGTCCCAGGCCCGAGAGTTGGAAGGACACCTCCGGCCACAGCCCGAGGTCCTCGGCCATCCGCAGCCCCTCGCGGTGCAGCCGCCCGGCGCGTTCGTAGTCGCCCATCACCTCGGCCAACGTCTGCAGCGGCACCATGGCCCGCAACTGCCCCCACTGGTCGCCCAGTTCCCGGAACAACTCCAGACTCCGCTCGCCATGGCCGCGCACCATGCCGAAGTCCCCCCGCAGCTTCGCGTGGAAGGCCAGGCCGGCGAGCGCCGCGGCCGTACCCCACCGGTCGCCGACCGATCGGAACGTCGCGAGCGCGGACTCGACCAGGTGCAGGCTCGGCGCGGAATCGCCGACGCCGTACAGGTTGGACGCCACGAACCACTGCGCCCGGGCCCGGGCCGGCGGGTCGTCGACGGTTTCGTACGGCCGCAGCGCGGCGCGGTACTCGCCGACGGGGTCCGCGCTGCCCCGGAGCGCCAGCGTGACACCGCCCAGCCAGGCCGTCGCCTCGGCCACCGACGCGGCGGGGGCGTCCGCACCGACCGACAGGGCCGTGGCGAGGGAGCGTTGGGCCTCGTTGTTGCGCCCTCGCAGACACCAGTACCAGGCCAGCGCGTTCACCAGGCGCAGCGCGCCGTCGGCGTCCCCGGCCCGCACCGCGCCGTCCAGCGCGGAGCGCAGGTTCGCGTTCTCCGCGTCCAGCCGGCGCAGCCACCTGCGCTGCTCGTGACCGCGCAGGTGCGGCTCGGCCCGCTCGGCCAGCGCCGTGTAATAGGCGCGGTGCCTGCGCCGGTACACGCCGGACTCGCCGGATTCCACCAGTCGTTCCGTGGCGTACGCGGCCACCGACTCCAGCATCCGATAGCGGGGTCCTTCGGTGTCGCCCGGGCTTTCCGCCATCACCACGAGCGAGCAGTCCACCAGCCGGGCCACCAGGTCGAGCACCTGCGCCCGGTCCACGCCGTCCCCGGTGCACAGCTCCTCCGCGGCGGCGAGCGTGCAGCCGTCGGCGTGCACGGCCAGGCGCCGCAACACCGCCTGTTCCCGGTCGCCGAGCAGGTCCCAGCTCCAGTCGATCACCGCGCGCAGCGTGCGCTGCCGGGCCGGGGCGCCGCGCGCACCCACCGCCAGCAGGTGGAAACGGTCGTCCAGGCGGGCGGCCAACTCGTGCACCCCCAGCGCCCGTACCCGCGTCGCGGCCATCTCCAAGGCCAGCGGAAGGCCGTCCAGGCGCCGGCAGATCGACACCACCGCGTCCAGGGTGGTGTCGTCCAGGACGAAACGCGGTGCGGTTGCGGTGGCCCGCGCCACGAACAACTCGACCGCGCCGAACCGCAGTACGTCTGCCGCGCTCAGTCCTTCGGCGGACGCCGGCTGCCGCAGCGGCGGTACCTCCCACAGCCGCTCGCCGGTGATCCCCAGCGGCACCTGGCTGGTGGCCAGGATGCGCAGGGCCGGGGCCGCCTTCAGCAGGTGTTCGGCCAACTCGGCCACGGGCTCCGCGACGTGCTCGCAGTTGTCGAAGATCAGCAGGGCCGGCCGCTCCCCCACCGCGTGCGCGACGCGCGCGGCCGACGACAGCGGCTCGTCCCCGGGACGAATGGTGTCGTCCCGCACCCCGAGCACCGCACCGACCACCTCGTCGACCTCGGCCCACGCACCGGTCCGACCGGCGGCGAACACCGGTTCGAGCGCGGAGAACTCGGCCAGGTGGATGCCGGCGGGGAACGTCGCGCCGAGCCGCGCGGCGGTCGCCAGCGCGAGCTGCGTCTTGCCGACGCCGCCGGGGCCGGTGAGCGTCACCAGCCGGTGGGCGTCCAGCAGCCGTCGCAGTTCGGCGACCGCCTCGCCGCGGCCGACCAGTGCGGCCGGCAGGGCCGGCACGTTGTTCGGCGGGCGGCTGGAGGGGGCGGCCGGAGCGGACGGGGCGGCCGGGGCGAGGTCCTGGGTGAGGATCGCCCGGTGCAGGGCGGTCAGTTCGGGCCCCGGGTCGAGCCCCAGTTCCTCGGCCAGCCGGGTACGCAGATCCGCGTGGCTGCGCAGGGCCGCGTCCTGGCGACCGGCCAGATACAGCGCCCGCACGTGGGCGGCGCGCATCCGCTCGCGTAGCGGATGCAGGACCACGAGGTCGCTCAACTCGTCCGCGACGAGGGCATGTTCGCCGAGTTCCAGGCGGGCTTCGGCCTGTTCCTCCAACGCGGTCAGCCGCTGCTCCTCGAGCAGGGTCGCCGCGGTGCGGGTGAACTCCTCGTCGGCGAAATCGGCGAACGCGGGGCCGCGCCACAGGGCCAGCGCGTCCGCCAGCACGGCGGCCCGGGTCCGCGGATCGGCGACCGCCCGCGCGCGCCCGAGCAGTTCCTGGAAACGGTCGGCGTCGACCGCGTCCGGGCCGACCCGCAGTTCGTACCCCGGCGGGCGCGAGACCACCAGGAGCCGTCCGCCCGGCTCGGCGTCCTCCAGCGCGCGCCGCAGTCGCCACACCTTCGTCTGAAGCGCTCCCGGGGGATCGCTCGGCGGCTTGGCGCCCCACAGGTCCTCGACGAGTCGGTCCACCGAGACCGGGTGCCCCCGGTGCACCAGGAGGCATGCGAGAAGGGCGCGGGCCTTCGACTCGGGGACCTTGCTCTCCGCCCCGTCGTCCGTCCACACGCCGAGCGAGCCCAGCACCCCGAAACGCATACGGCCAGGCTAGTCGACGCCGCCCGGCGGCCGACGGGACGGCGCGGGGAGCACCGAGCACGGGGCGGGCGCCGGCAAGGAGGGCGGGTGCCGGCAAGGAGGGGCGGGAGCGGGCTCGGTACGAACCCGGAAGCCGATCGGCGACCGAACCGAAGCCGACCCGGACGAGCCCGACGAACCGCGAGCCGGCCGAGCCCGGACCCGGAGCCGACCGACAGCGCTGAGGCGCACCGAGGGACACCCGACGCGAAACGCGGATGCCGATCGAAGGCGGCCCCGGCTCCGCAGCCCCCGACTGTCCGGGAGGTGTGCAACAGGACTGTCCGGGAGGTATGCAACAGTGCGCGCCATGACTTTGCGAAGCACCCCGCACGACTGGACGGAGACCGTCGCGCTCTTCGAGCGACGGGAGTTCCCCGAATCCTCGTACGGGAACCTGTACGACGAGACGTACGACGTACACGAGGGCAACGCCTCGATACCCGGCCACTTCGACCTGGACGAGGCGGAACCCACCGGCGCGGGCTACGTCGTCGACGGCGACCTGACCGTCGGCGGCAATATCGTCAACGTGGACGACGGCTGCCCGGCACTGATCGTGCTGGGGGATCTGCGCGCCGGGAACATCTACCTCGAAGGCGACGCCAAGCTCCTGGTCCAGGGAACCGTGCACGTGGACGCCTTCGTCGGCAACATGACCGACAAACTCGTGATGATCCACGGCGACCTGCGGGCGACCGTGACCGTCCTGTCCGCCGAGTTCTCCCCCGACCTCGTCGGCGGCGAACTGCACGGCGGCGTGATCGCCCCCTCGTACCTCGAACTCGCCCAGGACCGCGATCCGGCCGCACTCCTCGTCCCCGAGGTCCTGGTCACCGACGAGGACCCCGACGATGACGACGACCGCCGCGGCTTCGACGCGCCGAAAGTACACGGTGGCCGCTTGCTGCGCCGCATCGAGAAGGGACTCCCGGTCACCCTGACCGCCGAGGCCCGGTAACCACCCGGACTCCGGATGCGGCAACGCCGCGAAAACCCTTCCGCTCCGAGGTCCCGGCCCCTTCGCGGCGTTGAGACCACGGTCCGCGCCCTGGCCCGTCCCCGGTGACGACACCTCGCCCCGGGCGCCCGCAAGCCCGGGGCAGCCGGCCCCGGGGCCATGGCCGAGGCGGCCACGACGGACGACAGCGCCGCCCCGACCGAGCACCGCGGTCAGCCCGGCCCCGATGGGGTGGGTCGACGCTCCAGTCGCATGGCCAGTCGGTGCGGAGTCGGGGAAGCCGACCTGGCCGGTCGGGTGCCGTTCGGCAGTCGGCGCCCACGGGCCCGTCGAACTCGTCGTCGAACAGGAAGAACGGACCCAGGACCTGGGCGCCGAGCAGCAGATCGGCGCCACGAGCGTGCGGGTACATCGGCGCCACGAGCGTGCGGGTACATCAGACCCGCCGGCCGGGCCACATTCCACCGCTCGTACCGGGCCGCGGTTCCCGGCGACTCCAGCAGGCCGCGCTCGCACAGCCACCGCACGCCGGCCGCCTGCGCCCGCCGGATCTCGCCTTCGGGCGCAACGACACGCTCGAACGGGAAGGTGAACCGCGTCAGGGGCTGCCATGCGCCTCCCACCAGACGAACCCGGGGCCGCCGCGAACCGTCCCGGCTCCCCGGCGCGGCATCGAACCCAGTGTGAGCCGCCGACCGCACCCCGGAGAACGACCACACCACCCCCGCCGGGAGCACGCGGCGCACACCCCCAAGGTCCCGCGCGGCACCGCGCGCAGAACACACCGCGCACCCACCGCCCTCTCGGAGGAGCGCAGCAGCCGCTGAAGCAAGCCGCCGGCGGTCGGCCGGCCGGCCGAAGGTACCGGGCCCCGGCCGATCGGCGCGGCGACAAAGGGCTTGAGTCTCCAGTGGCGGGAGACGCCAGGATGAGGGACATGAACGACGCGGCCCTGCATCCGATCGGGGAAGTTGCCCGACGCACCGGACTGTCGGTGAAGACCATCCGCTTCTACTCCGACTCGGGCCTGGTGCCGTTCTCCGATCGTAGCCCCGCCGGCTACCGGCTCTACGACCTCGACGCACTGCTGCGCCTGGACCTGGTGCGCACTCTGCGGGAGTTGGGCCTGGACCTCGCCACGATCCGGCGCGTGCTGGACCGCAAGGTGTCGGTGGCGGAGGTCGCGGCGGTCCACCTCGACGCCGTCGACGTACAGATCCGGACCTTGCAACTGCGTCGAAGTGTCCTGCGAGTCGTGGCCACCCACGGCTCCGGTCCAGAGGAGACCAACCTCATGCACAAGCTCACCCGACTGACCACGGCCGAACGCCGGCGCCTGATCGACGACTTCATCGGCGCCACCTTCGGCACCGAACCCGCCTACCTCGATCTGGCGACCATGGTGCGCGCCGCCGCCCCCGACCTCCCCGACGACCCCTCTCCCGAGCAGATCCGGGCGTGGGTCGAGCTCAACGAACTCATCGGCGACGAGGACTTCCGCGTCCGCATGCGCAAGTCGGCGGAGCGCGAAGGCGACCGGGCCGAGACCGGCATCCCCGACGAGGTGCTGGAGGCCGTGCGCGAGCGGATCACCGCAGCGAAGGAAGCGGGCGTCGACCCGCTCGGCGCGGCGGCCGAACCCGTCATCGAGGACATCCTCCGCCTGCTCGGGCGGGCGTACCCGCACGTGTCCGAGGCAGAACTGCCGGCCTGGACGATCCGACACCTCGAACAGATCGACGATCCGCGCGTGGAGCGGTACTGGCGACTGGTGTGGGTCGTCAACGGCTGGCAGGTACTGCCCGGTCTGCTCCCGGACTTCACCTGGCTGCTCCAAGCACTGCGCGAGGACCGCGACCTGTGACCGGACCCACCGGGGCCGGCGCACCGGGGCCGGGCGGGCCGGGGCCGGGCACACCGGGCGACTCATCGAGGAACAGCACCGCGCCGGGAGGCAGTTGCTCGCCCCGGCCACACCCCCGGCCGACCCGGCCGTGGCGAACCGCCGGAAGGGGCCGTCCCGCGCGGTCATGCGCGAGCGCATGGCGCACGGGACGGCCCCGGTTCGGCCCGGCGTGGATCACCCGTCTCCGGGACCGGTGCCGGGTGGTCAGGCGCCGGCGGCCTTGGCCCGGTAGGTGGCCACGTGGACACCGGTGCCGCTGGTGACGGTGGAGACGAGGTCGAAGGCGCGCAGGGCCCCGTCGGCCGGGTAGATCGTCTTTCCGCCGCCGAGCAGCACCGGCATGATCATCAGGCGGAGTTCGTCGGCGAGTCCTTCGGCGATGAGCGTCCGGGCGAGCGAGGCGCTGCCGGTGACGACCAGGTCGCCGCCGTCGATCTCGCGCAGCTTCCCGATCTGCTCCAGGGCCTGGTCGCCCGGTATACGGATGGTGTTGTTCCAGGTCAGGTCGTCGTCGGTGAGCGTGTTGGTCACCACGTACTTGGTGACGCTGTTCATGTGGTCGGCGAACGGGTCGCCCGTGCGCTCCGGCCAGGCGGCGGCCATGACCTGCCAGGTGTTGCGGCCGAAGAGCATGGCCCCGGTACCGGCGCTCCATTCGGCCAGGGCCTTGCCCATCACCGCCGGGTCGAAGTAGGGGTGGGTCCAACCACCGTGGGCGAAGCCGCCGTCGGTGTCCTCGTCCGGATGGCCCGGTGCCTGTACGACGCCGTCGAGGCTGACGAACTCGCCGATTACAATGCGCATTTGAGCATCTCGCTTTTTCTCGTGGTGGCGGCATGGGGTAGTCGGTGCGGTGGCCACCGGCGCGGTGCCACGGCGCGTTGGAACGCGCCCTCTCCGGAACCCGCGATCCGGGCCCTGCCGTTTTCCAACTGGGGAAACGCTAAATTGCATTCACTGGAACGTCAATCAACGAGATCGTCGGATTTCATCATTCATGCAGGTGAACGCGGGTTATATCGTTGCAATGAAATGCCGGCAAATGCAAATACCATCAACCTGGCGTTGCAATGACCTGCACTGAACGAACGCCCGGAAGAGTCGTGGCGATCAGCCGGTCGACACCGGCCGGCCGGTCAGGAACTCACCGGCGGGCGGCGCCAGCAGCCCGACGTTCGGATTGTGGCTGAGCTTCGGGATCTCGGTGTGCCGGGCATCGGGCAACACCGCGGTGGCGGCCCGGGCCGCGGTACGCAGCAGCGCGTCGCTGCGCGCGCCGGAGAGCACCAGCACCGGCACCCGTACACCCTCCCAGTCGGCGGGGTCCAGCGGCTCGCCACGCATGTATTCGCCCATCACCGCCCAGTCGTGCGGCGTGGAGCCGGCCACCGCCGTGAGCTTGGACCACATCGGGGTGATCCGCATCAGCCCCACGAACGGGGCCGGGATGCCGATCGCCTTGGTCATGAAGCACCGCACGACCTTGCCGCGCCGGTCGGCGGCGACCAGTGCGTGCAGGGTCTCGCCCAGGTCCGCCGGCGGCACATGGCGGGTACGGTCGACGACGAAGGGCGGCTCGAAGGCAACCACCCGGTCGATCCCGGGAATTCGCCCCGAGGCGGCGGCTCGCAGCGCCAGGCCCGCGCCCGAGGACCAGCCGAAGAGCGCCGCCGAGCCCCCCTCGGCGGCAACCACCGCGGCCAGGTCGTCGATCTCCTGCGCGACGTCGTACCGCCCCGGGGTGTCGCCGCTGTCACCACGACCGCGACGGTCGTAGTCGACGACGGTCAGCCCGTACGAACCGACCAGCAGCCGCGCCAGTTCCACCATCTTCGGGAACCCCCGGTAGCTGAAGGCGCCGCCGACGAGGATCACCGTCCCCTTGCTGTCACCCGTCGGCGTGTACCGGTCGTACGCGATGGTGGTTCCGTCGGCGGAGGTGACGGTGTGCGTGGTGGTCATGGAAGCTCCCGTGTCTGTGTTCCGGCGTCTCGCGTCGCTCTCGTTCCCGCTGCGAACGCTGTAATTGATCAGACCGAAGCCACTCGGAAAACTCATCGCCGTCCCGGAACTTCTTTGCGAGCACTTACCGACCACCGCGGCCGTGCCGCCCCGCGCACGGGTCGCGGTACACCGGGGCGGGGTCGATCCGGCCGCGTGGTGGACGCGTCGGCCCGGGTCGGTGCGTCGTCCGGCGCGGGGATATCGCCGTGCGACGCCGAATCGCCCAGTGGTAGTCCTTGACCTGTGATCACTCCCTTCCGAGCGCCGTCCTTCCGCCGCTCCATACCCGTGGCCGCAGCCCTGCTCGTGGCCACGGGGTGCACCGGCTTCGGCGATACGGCGTCCGACGCCGCCGCGGCGAAGCCCGTTCCCCCGCCGGTGACGACCGCGCCGGCGGCGCCCACCCCGCCGCCGGCGAAGCCCAAGGGAGCGGCCGACCCCGCGCTGCGTGCCTTCTACGAGCAGAAGATCTCGTGGAAGGCGTGCGAGGACGACCCGGCGACGTCCAAGAAGAACGAGAGCGAATTCCGGTGCGGGACCTTCAAGGTCCCGCTGGACTACACCGCTCCCGACGGCAAGTCGCTCGACATCGCCGTGATGCGACATCCGGCCGCCAAGCCCGATCAGCGGATCGGCTCGCTCGTGCTCAACCCCGGCGGACCCGGCGGCTCCGGGCAGGACTTCGTCAAGTACGGGTTCGCCGAGTTCGACGGCGTCCTGCACGACCGCTACGACATCCTCGGCTTCGACCCGCGCGGTGTCGCCGCCGGCTCGCCCGTGCGCTGCCTCGACGACAAGGCCCGGGACGAGCGCAACGCCCAGGACTCGCCGCACGATCCGGTCGAGCGCAAGGCGCACGGCGAGCGGAGCGGCAAGGCGTTCTCCGCCGCGTGCCAGGACAAGTCCGGCGACCTGCTTCCGTTCGTGGGCACCCGCAACGCGGCTCGCGACATGGACGTCCTGCGCGGTGCGGTCGGTGACGACAAGCTCGACTACCTCGGCGTCTCGTACGGAACCTACCTCGGCTCACTGTACGCCGAGGAGTTCCCCGACCGGGTGGGCCGGCTCGTCCTGGACGCCGTGGTGGACCCGGCGGCCGACAAGCTCGACGCGGCCGTCGACCAGACCATCGGCTTCGAGCGCTCGTTCCGCGCGTTCGCGGCCGACTGCGCCGCCCGCAAGGGCTGCCCGCTGGGTGGCGATCCGGACCGGGCCGCCGAGATCGGCGCCGACTTCCTCGACAAGCTGCAGGACAACCCCCTGCGCACCGCGAGCGAAGGACGCAGGCTCACCTCCAGTCTCGGCTGGGCCGGTGCGAAGAGCCTGTTGTACGGCGACAAGGAGACCTCGTGGAAGTACCTGCGCGAGGCACTCACCGTGGCCATGATCGGCAAGGACGGCAGCGCCCTGCTGTTCTACGCGGACCGCTACCTGGGCCGGGACGACAAGGGTCACTACGACAACGGCTCGGACTCGCGGGCGGCGATCCGCTGTGCCGACGGCGCCGCTCCCGCCCCCTCCCCCGAAGCGGTCCAGCGGGTCCTGGCGAAGCTCAAGGCCGACGCACCGCTGTTCTCGAAGGACACCGTCGCCTCCGACATCGAGGGTCCCGGTTGCGAGTTCTGGCCGTATCAAACGCCGGAGAAGCCGCACGTGATCCGGGCCGAGGGCGCCGCGCCCATCCTGGTCGTCGGCACGACGGGCGACCCGGCCACGCCGTACGCCGCCTCCGAGAAGCTGGCCAAGGACCTCGCGCACGGGACGCTGCTGACCCTGGAGGGCGAGGGCCACGGCGCGTTCGGTCGCAGCAAGTGCGTCGACGCGAACATCATCGCCTACCTCGTGGACGGCAGCCTCCCGGCGGCCGGCACACGGTGCACGGACGGGAAGTAGCAGACGCGGGCGTGATCACCTGCTCGTCGCAAGGAACCCGCCGCGACCGGAGGGCACTTCCGGTCGCGGCGGGTGTCGATGCGGTGCGCTCACACTCCCGCCGCGGCCGGCTTCGGCGCGCGCGGCGCGCGGTCCGCCCGCTCGGGCGTGGGCTCTCGGTCCGGGCGCCGCGGCCACAGCAGGTACGCCCCGAGGGTGACCACGAGATTGGGCGCCAGGGCGATCAACCCCGCGTCCCAACTCCCCACGTCGACATGGGCGAACGTCAGCCAGCTCAGTACGCCGATGCCCGTCGTGATGCCCAGGAGCGCGGGCATCGCGGCCCGCGGGTTGCGCCGGCGCAGCGCCATCACGGTGGCCGGCGCCAGTTGCGACAGGCCGCCGTAGGTGAGCAGCAGCAGGTTGGCGAGCAGTCCCGGGCGGCCCAGCGCCAGGATCAGGGCGAGGCCGGACGCGAGCACCACGCACGCGTGGTTGACCCGGAGTCGGTTGCGCTCGCCGCGTACGGGCACCAGGTTGTGCGACACCAGGGTCGAGATGCCCATCACGATCGCCGCCGACGGCACCATCGCGGCGGCGGCCGCGGCGACCGCGACCACGCCGACCAGCCAACCGGGCATCGAGTGCCCGGCCATGGTCAGCAGTACGCCGTTGCCGGCGCTGTCGGGCGAGAGTTCGAGCACCGCCGCGAAGCCCACGATCACCGGGACCGCGAGGGCGACCTGGTACAGCGGGAGCCAGATGTAGTTCTGCCGCAGGGCGCGTGCGCTGCGCGCGGAGAGCACGGGCGGCCACAGGTGCGGCATCGTGTTCAGGCCCGATCCGATCGCGCTGATCAGCAGCGCGGTGGTGTACCAGGTCTTGTCGTAGTCGCCGCCGACACTCAGCAACGACGCGTGGCTGTCCCGGACGGTGTCGAAGATGTGCGCGAACCCGCCGGTGACCGACATCGGCACCGCGATCAGGAGCGCGACGAGCGCGAAGACCATGAGCACGTCCTTGGCGTACGCCACGCGGGCGATCCCCCGGATGCCGGACCACAACACGAAGCCCGCGGTCAGGACGGTCGCGAGCACCATGCTCAGGTGGCCGCCGGCCTTGCTGCCGGTGGCCAGTTGCACGATCAGTCCCAGGCCGGTGATCTGCAACTGCAGGTACGGCAGCAGGAACACCGCGCCGACCACCGCGACCGCCTTGCCCAGCAGCGGGCTGGCGAAGCGGTCGGCGAAGAAGTCGGCCTGGGTCAGGTAGCCGCGGTCGCGGCCCAGGCGCCAGGTGCGCGGGCCGATGAAGTACATCGTCACGAGGGAGATGGCGAGGTAGCCGAGCGCGTAGGTGGCCGCCACGCCGCCCCCGAAGGCGAGACCGGCCAGGCCCAGGAAGCTGAAGGTGGTGAAGGACTCGCCGGCCTGGAGGAACCACGAGGTCATGGCCGAGAAGCGCCGGTTGCCGACGGTCCATTCGCCCAGTTCGCCCTTGGCCGGCCGCCGGCCGCCGACGCCGATCGCGGCGAGGGCCACGATGCCGAGCACGGTGATGACCATGGTGCTGTTCACGACGTGATCTCCGATGCGGCTGCGGCCTTCACGGCTTTCCCGGCCTTCACGGCCTTCGTGGCGGATCCGGCGCCGTCGTGCTCGTCGTCCACCGCGTGCTCGTCGTCCACCTCGTGCTCGTCGTCCTCGGGGTGATCGGCGTAGCGCTCGATCGCGAACAGCGCGACGGTGCAGCCGACGGTCCACAGGACGGCCCAGACCAGTACCGAGGGCAGCCCGAGCCACAGGTGCGGGCCGTTGACGAACGGCAGGTAGGGAGTTGCGAAGAAGGCGAGCACGGGCAGCGCGGCCCATGCGGCGTGGCGTTTTCTCATCGGGGCTCCCTGAAGGGGACGGAACGCGGCGGGGACGAGGGCGGGTTCAGCCCAGGGGCGGGCGGCGGCGCCCGTGTCGGGTCGCGGCCTCGAACGCCGCGCCGATTCGCAGCGTGGTCAGGTCCGACCGCGGCGCGGTGACGATCTGTAGGCCGACCGGCAGCCCGCCGGGCGTGAATCCGGCCGGCACCGACAGCGCGGGGGCGCCGAGCAGCGTGACGTAGTACGCGGAGCGCATCCAGTCGAGGTAGGTGTGCTGCGCGACGCCCGCGACCGATCGCGGGTACTCCAGGTCGGCGTCGAAGGGCACGACCTGGCTCACCGGGGCCAGCAGCACGTCGTAGCGGTCGAAGAAGTCGATGCCGCGCGCGTACAGCCGGCTGTGCGCGATCGTCGCGCGCGCGAGATCGTCCGAGCCGAGCCTGCGGCCCTCCTCGATGTTCCACGCCAGGCTCGGTTTGAGCGCCGCGCGCGAGGAATCGAGCAGGTGGCCGAGGCCGAGGTTGAACTCGTGGGCGCGCAGGGTGCGGAAGACGTCGTCGGCGCCGCGGAAGTCGGGGCTGTCCGACTCGACGTGGCAGCCGAGGTCCGCGAACACCGCGACCGCGTCCGCCAGGACGTCGAGCACCTCCGGGTCGACGGGAACGCTGCCGCCCAGGTCCGGCGCCCAGGCGACCCGCAGCCCTCGCGGGTCGAAGTCCAGGGGCGCCGCGAACGCCGATCCGGGTGTCTCCAGGGCGATCGGGTCGCGCGGATCGGGCCCGGCCATCGCCGAGAGCAGCAGCGCGGTGTCGGCGACCGTGCGGGCCATCGGGCCGGCCACCGCCAACGTCTCCCAACTGCTGCCGGAGCGGGCCTGCGGCACGCGGCCCGGCGTGGGGCGCAGGCCGACGACGTTGCAGAAGGAGGCCGGGTTGCGCAGCGAGCCGCCCATGTCGCTGCCGTCGGCGATCGGCTGCATGCCCGCCGCGAGGGCCGCGGCCGCCCCGCCGCTGCTGCCGCCCGCCGAGCGGGAGGGGTCGTAGGGGTTGCGGGTGGTGCCGAAGACGGTGTTGAAGGTGTGCGAGCCGGCCGCGAACTCGGGGACGTTGGTCTTGCCGATCCGGATCGCGCCGGCCGCCGTGACCCGGGCCACCAGCGGGTCGTCGTGGTCGGGCACGTCGTCGACGTGCAGCGGGGAGCCGTGGGTGGTGCGCATGCCCCGGGTGTGGTGGGTGTCCTTGAAGGCGATCGGCAGTCCGTGCAGCGGACCGGTGGCGTCCCGGCGGGCGAGCGCCGCGTCGGCCGCGTCGGCGGCGGCGAGGGCGCCCTCGGGGTCGAGGGTGACGATCGCGTTGATCGCGGGATTCACCGCCGCGATGCGGTCCAGGTGCGCCTGGACCACCTCGCGGCTGGACAACTCGCGCCGCCCGATGCGGGCGGCGAGGTCGGTGGCGTCGAGGTCGGGGATGTCGTCGGTCATGGGTGTCCCGGTGCGAGCGGCGGCGGAAGTGGGAGGTGTGGGGTGGCGACCGGCGGCGGTGCGCCTCCGGTGCGGCCGGGCCAGTCTGCGGATCGTTGACGAATTCAGTCAAGGGTTTGAGCAGTATGAACTTTTCGGCCGACGAGTGATCGGCCGAAAGTCCACGGCCTTGCGCTTGGCGATCGAACAAGAAAACACACGGTCCGATCTAGACGAATTCAGCCATACATGCTTACCCTCTGACTGTTTCAGTCAATGCACATCGCACATGTAAGGGGTCCCATGTCCGGCGATCCGTCCGCTACCCGCGGCCCGCTCGACGGCCGCCTCGTCCTCGACCTGTCCCGAGCCCTCGCCGGCCCGCACGCCGCGATGATGCTCGGTGACCTGGGGGCCCGCGTGATCAAGGTCGAACTGCCCGGCCGCGGCGACGACACCCGGGGCTGGGGTCCGCCGTTCGTCGGTCCGGCGGATGCCCGCGAGTCGACCTACTTCCTGGCCTGCAACCGCAACAAGGAGTCGGTCACCGCCGACCTCAAGAGTGCCGAGGGCCGCGACCTGGTGACCCGGCTGGCCCGTCGGGCCGACGTACTGATCGAGAACTTCCGGCCCGGGGTGCTCGACCGACTCGGCTTCACCGTCGAGCGCCTGCGCGAGCTCAATCCCGGCCTGGTGGTGCTGTCGATCAGCGGATTCGGCCACGACGGGCCGCACGGCGGGCGGGCCGGCTACGACCAGATCGCGCAGGGCGAGGCCGGCCTGATGAGCCTGACCGGCGGGCCCGGCGCGCCGACCAAGGTCGGCACTGCGATCGCCGATCTGCTCGCCGGGATCTTCGGCGTCTCGGGCGTACTCGCGGCGCTGCTGGAGCGGCAGGCCACCGGCCGCGGACGCGTCGTGCGAACCTCGCTGTTGTCCTCGATGATCGGCATCCACAGCTTCCAGGGCACCCGGTGGACCGTCGCCGGCGACCTCCCCGAGCCGACCGGCAACCAGCATCCCTCGATCGCTCCGTACGGGCTGTTCCCCTGCGCCGACGGCGACATCCAGCTCGCCGCCGGCAGCCCGGCGCTGTGGCGTGCCCTCGCCGCCGTCACCGGCCTGGATCCGGACGACCCGCGCTACGCGACCAACGGCGACCGGGTCCGCCGGCGCGACGAGCTGGCGGCCGAACTGACGGCGGTCTTCGCGGGCGCGAGCGCCGCCGACTGGCTCGCCCGGCTCGACGCGGCCGGGGTGCCCGCGGGGAGGGTGCGCGGCATCGACGAGGTGTACGCGTGGGAGCAGACCCGGCAGCAGGGACTGGTCGTCGAGGTGGAGCACCCCACGCTCGGAGCGATCGAACTGCCCGGACCGCCCTGGCGCTTCGACGACGGCGGACGCCGCGAGCACACCGCGCCGCCCACCCTCGGCCAACACGACGCGAGCGTGCGGGCGTGGCTGGACGCCCGGGACGCCGAGGACGAACACCCCTCGGGCACGGACTCCTGCGACCCGTCCCGGTCCGCCGACGACGCGCCCCGCGACGCGGGGCCCTTCGTCGCGGCCGGCGTGCGCCCGGGCCCGCACACCGACGTACGGACGCGCCGATGACGCCCACCGCCGCGACCCGCCGTCGGCCCACCGCCCTCGATTTCGCCACCGACCTGCTCGACCCCGACAGCTTCCGCTCCTGGGACGAGCCGATCCCGCCGCGCACCGCTCCGGGCCCGTACGCCGACGCCCTCGCGCACGCCCGCGCGCGCAGCGGGAGCGACGAGTCGGTACGCACCGGCGAGGGGCGCGTCGCCGGGCACCGGATCGCCGTGCTCCTCGGCGAATTCGGCTTCCTCGCCGGATCGATCGGGGACGCCGCCGCGAACCGCCTGGTGGCGGCCATCCGTCGGGCCGGCACCGAACGACTGCCGTTGTTCGCCTCGCCCGTCTCGGGCGGCACCCGGATGCAGGAGGGTACGCCCGCGTTCGTGCGGATGATCGACATCACCGCGGCGATCGTCGCGCACAAGGCCGCGGGCCTGGCCTACCTGGTCCACCTGCGCCATCCCACCACCGGCGGGGCGTTCGCGTCCTGGGGCTCGCTCGGACACGTCACGACCGCCGAACCCGGGGCGCTGATCGGGTTCCTGGGGCCGCGCGTGTACGAGGCGCTGCACGGCGCACCGTTCCCGGAACAGGTGCAGCGGGCGGAGAACCTGTGCCGCAGGGGCGTCCTGGACGCGGTGTCGACCACACCCGAACTGCGCCGCCGCACGGCGAGGACGCTCGACCTGCTGTCCGGGCAACGGTCCACCACCACGGCACGGACGACCGCCTCGGCGCACTCGGGCTCGGGGCCCCATCCCGCCGCGGCGCCCTCGGATCCGTACGGGAGTCCCGTCGGGGCGCCCCCGAACCCGCGTCCTCGTCCGGCCCGCGCCCCGCACGACGTCTGGCGGTCCGTCGTCCGTACCCGCCGGGCGGATCGTGTCGGACTCGCCGACCTGCTGCGCCGCGCCGAAACGCTCGTCCCGCTGTCGGGGACCGGGGCCGGCGAGCGCGACGACGCGATGCGGATCGCCCTCGCCCGGATCGGCGGAACGGCCTGTGTCGTGGTCGGCCACGATCGTGAACGGGCGGCCGTGCGCGGCCCCGTGGGACCGGGCGGCCTGCGCACCGCGCGGCGCGGGATGAGGCTGGCCGCCGAACTGGGCCTGCCGCTGCTGACCGTCGTCGACACCGCCGGCGCCGCGCTGACGCCGGCCGCCGAGGAGGGAGCCCTGGCCGGCGAGATCGCCCGCTGTGTGGCCGACCTCGGGTCCTCCCCCGTGCCGACCGTGAGTCTGCTGCTGGGCGAGGGCGCGGGCGGCGCCGCGCTGGCCCTGGTGCCGGCGGTGCGCCGGATCGCGGCCGAACACGCGTGGCTGGCCCCGCTGCCGCCCGAGGGCGCGTCGGCGATCGTGTATCGCGGCACCACCCGGGCCGCCGAACTCGCCGACGAACAACGCATCGGCGCCCGGGCCCTGCTGGCAGCCGGGATCGTGCATCGCGTCGTCGCGGAAGCCGGGGAAGCCGGGGAAGCCGGGGAAGCCGGGGAAACCGCCGAAGTCGCGGGACCCGCGGGAGCCGCCGACGTCGCGGGAGCCACCGAAACCGCCGAACCCGCCGACGTCGCGGACCCCGAGCCGCCCACGCCGGGCGACTTCCTGGACCGGCTCGGCACGGCGATCGCCGAGGAGTTCGCCCACGCCCGAGCCGCCCGCTGAACCCGGCCGTCCCGCCTCCGACTCAGCCGACGCCCGCCCCGAGTTCGGCCCCGACCCCGGCCCGCGCACCGAGCAGTTCGCGCAGTCGTGGGGTCGGGGTCGCGCTGCGCATCAGGGGTTCGACCACGAGGTGCGACTGCACCGCCTCCACGTGCCGCACCCACGGCGAGGTGGTCAGGAACTCGTGCAGCGCCTGCTTCGACGGTTGCACGACGTCGACCAGGATCTGGTACTCCCCCATCACCACCGCCGCGTAGCGCACCAGCGGCGAGTCGAGCAGCAGCCGACCCACCGACTCGACGTCGTCGGGCCGGGTGCGGATCCACAGCATGGCCTCCACCGGGAAGCCGAGCAGGGCCGGTTCGGTCGAGGCCCGGATGCTCACCATGCCGGACCGGGTCAGCGCCTCCACCCGCCGGCGCGCGGTGGCCTCGGAGACACCCGCGATGGCGGCGAGTTCCTCGTGCGTTCGCCGGCCGTCCTCGGCGAGCGCGTGCAGGATGCTCCACTCCTCCGGGCCGACGTCGGCGTCCGCCGGCTCGACGTTCTCGGTCGGCGTGGGAAACCGCGCGAGCGCGCTCGCCTCGTCGGGGGCGAGGATGTCCGGCTGCCATTCGTGCACGGTGCGGAAGTACCGCAGCACCGGCGCGACCTGTTGGGAGACCAGGCCGGGCAGGGTGGGCAGTTCCTCCAACATCAACCGCGCGAGTCGATCGGGCGGACACTGCACCTCGGCCACGCAGTCCACCGAGCCGGCCAGCACGTACGCGAACACGGTGCCGCTGCCGGCCGCCGCGGCGATGGCCGCCTCGCGGACCTGCCCCGGCCGGCAGTTCAGCCGCACGATCACCGTGTCCCCGCCGGCCACGAGGCCCGTCACGGTGACCGATCGGGTCTCCAGCAGGCGCAGCCCTCGGCGCGCCACGGTGCGCTCGGGCTCGCCGAGCGCGGTCGCGATCCGACGCCAGGAGGCGCGGCCGTCGACCTGGAGGGCGGCGATGATGCGGCGGTCAAGGGCGTCCACGCCCGCGTCGACTGGGGTCACCGGAAACACGGTACCCACCGGCCGCGCCGACCCGGGACCGCCCCACCGAGGCGACCCGCCCGCCCGAGTCGGCCGACCGGCCCTCGGTCGGGGCGGGGAAATCCGCGGTACCGCGCGAGGCGCCCGACCGGAATCCTTCGGCCGAGCGCCCCACGTCGATCACCCCCTCAATGCCTCACCGCTCACCCGCTCACCCGTCGCTCGACCGCAGCGGCCGGAAGAAGGACCGCAGGTCGGCGACCACCTGGTCGGGTTCCTCGTGTGCCATGAAGTGGCCGCCGCGCTCCGGGATGTGCCAGTGGCGCAGGTCGGTGTGCACCCGTTCGGCGAGGCTGCGAGGGTAGTTGCGGAAGGCGGGCTCATTGCTCAGGGTGATCGCCGCCGGCGCGGTGATCGGCGGGACCGGCGTGTTCTTCGGGTAGTCGTAGTACTGGCGGAACGACGAGCCGATGCTTTCGGTGACCCAGTACAGGGTCGCCACCGTCAGCAGCGTGTCCCGGTCCCAGCGGGTCTCCAGATCGCCGCCGCAGTCGCTCCAGTCCCGGTACTTGTCGGCGATCCAGGCCAGCAGCCCGGCCGGTGAGTCGGCCAGGGCGGCGGCGATCGTGTCCGGCCTGGTCCACATGATCTCGCTGTAGCCCTGATCGCCCTGGTCGTACGCGTCCAGCGCGTCCAGGAAGGCCTGTTCCTCGGCGGTCGGCGGGGTGGTCCGGAAGTCGGCGGAGACCACGGCCGAGGTCAGGTGCACTCCGGCGACCTCCTTCGGGTACAGCGCGCCGAGCCACTGGGTGACGCCACCGCCGATGTCCCCGCCGAACGCGCCGAAGCGCGGGTAGCCGAGCGTCTCGGTCATCAACTCGTGCCAGATCTCGGCGACGCCGCGACGGGTGAACGATCCCCGGGGCAACTCGGAGAACAGGAAGCCGGGCAGCGAGGGGATCACCACATCGAACGCGTCGGTGTAGTCGCCGCCGTAGGCCGCCGGATCGGTCAGCGGCCCGGCGACGCGCAACATCTCCACGAAGCTGCTGGGCCAGCCGTGCGTGAGAATCAGCGGCATCGCCGCCGGCGCGCCCTCGGCCCGCGCGGCCTCGAGGTGCACGAAGTGCACGCGTGTTCCGGCCACTTGGGCGGTGTACTGCGGATGGGCGTTCAGCGCCGCCTCGGCCGCGCGCCAGTCGAAGTCGTCCGCCCAGTAGGCGACCAGCTCGCGCAGGTGGCCGGGGTCGACGCCGGCGGCCCAGCGGGTGGAGTCGGAGGCGGTGGTGAACAGGGTGCGGCGCAGACGGGTCCGCAGGTCGTGCAGGACGTCGTCGGACACGGAGATCCGGAAGGTCTCGACTGCCATGGTTCCTTCGTTTCGAGAGCGCGCTCACGCGCGGGGCACTCCCGAATGCGTCATACGGACGCGGCGAACGGGAGGGCCCGGTTCATACGGACACATGCCATGCGGTTGCTCATCGGGCTCACCTCCTCGTGTTGGTCGCGTGCGTCGCGCGACGGGCTCGATGGTACACACTTTCGCGCCGTCGCGAGCATCCGGCGCGCCGCCCGCGGGTCGGCGGCGGGCGGCGGCGGGCGGCGGCGACCCGTGCCGGCCGCCGCCTCCGCGTCGACCCGGCCCCGGTTCGCCCCGGAGGCGGGTCGGCCCGGAGGCGGGTCGGCCCGCCGCGTCAACTCGTCGCGGGAGACGGCGAAACGCTCCAGAAGTCGGCGTAGCGGCCCCCCTGGCGCAGCAGTTCGTCGTGGCTGCCGGATTCGACGATTCGGCCGTCGTCCAGGAAGACGATGCGATCGGCGCGTTGCACGGTTCGCATCCGGTGCGCCACCATCACCACCGTTCGGCCCGCCATCAGGCGTTCGATGCCGTCGTGGACGGCCGCCTCGTTCACCGGGTCCAGCGCCGAGGTCACCTCGTCCAGCAGCACGATCGGCGCGTTCTTGAGCAGCGCTCGCGCGATCGAGACGCGCTGGCGCTCGCCACCGGACAGCAGTGCGCCGCCCTCGCCGACGTGTGTCGCCCATCCGCCGGGCAGTCGCTCGATCACCTCGTCCAGCCGGGCCGCGGTCGCCGCCGCCCGCACCTGCGCGTCGTCGGCGTCGGGGCGGCCCAGGCGTATGTTCTCCTCGATCGTGCCGTCGAAGAGATAGACGTCCTGGAAGACGATGGCGAACCGCTCCATCAACACGCGGGGGTCGATCGCGCGCACGTCCACGCCGCCCACCCGCACCGCGCCCGCGTCCACGTCGTGAAACCGTGCGAGCAGCCGGAGCAGGGTGCTCTTGCCTGATCCCGACGGTCCGACCACGGCCAGCCGTTGTCCCTCCGGCACGCGCAACGACACGTCGTCGATCACCGTACGGTCGCCGTGTCGAAAGACTGTGGACTCGAACTCCAGCTCGTGGCCCCCCGGTCGGATCGGTTCGGCGGCTTCCGGCAGCGGCTCGGCGCGCAGCACCGCGTCCAGTCCCGCCAGCACCGAACGCGCGCCGCGGAGTTTGCCGGCGATGTCCGTCAGCGACAGCAGCGGATCCGCGCAGCGGGCCGCCAACACCAGGATCGTCAGGACCTCCGCCGCACCGACGTCACCTTCGAGCGCGAGGTAGGCGCCCAGGACCAGCAGCACGGTGAACATCGCCTGCACCACGAGTGTCAGTCCCACCACGCCGGGCAGCGCCGACAGCGTGGAACGGCGGGACGTGCGCCGCACCTCCCGCAGCGAGTCGTCGAGCAGTCGGAAGCGTTCGAGGGTCCGGCCGCCGGCCCGCAACACCGGCTGGGCCTGGAGGTATTCGATCACCCGTCCGGTGGCCTCGTGGTCGCGTTCGGTGCGCTCCGCGTCGGCGGCGGCCATCGAGCGTGCGGTCCGGATCTGGATCGCCGCCACGATCGGTGCGGCGGCCAATGCGGCCAGCCCCATCTGCCAATTGAAGGCGAGCATCACGACCACGATGGTCAGCGGGGTCACGCAGGCGGAGACGAGCGGTGCCAGCAGATGCGCGATCACGCCCATGGCCTCCAGGACACCCCGGCTGGCCAGCGCGGACACCTCCCCGACGCGGCTCGCGCTGTACCAGCCGATCGGCAACCGGGCCATGTGATCGCCGAGTCGGTGGTACGTACCCCGCAACACCGTGGCCCCGATCCGGAATCCGGACAGGTCGCCGCTGTAGCGCAGCACCGCGTAGACCGCGACCGCGAGCCCGAACGCGATCAGCCAGGGCCAGACGTCCTCGGGTGTGCTCCCGAACAAAGCGCGCAGCACCGGGACCAGCAGTGCGTACGACAAGCCCTCGACCAGCGCGGCCGTCGTCATCAGCGCCACGGTGCGGCGCATCGGCCGGGCGTGTTCGTCGCCCAGCACACGCAGCAACATTCGGATCATCGGGACTCGTCTCCTTGCACTGCGCCTTGGGGGGTGTCCCCCTCGTCGGCGACAGCCGATCGGTGGGTGTGCCAGAACGCGGCGAACTTCCCGTCCTGTGCCAGTAGTTCGGCGGGGCTGCCGCGTTCGACGATCGCGCCGTTCTCCAGCATCACGACGGTGTCGGCGTCCGCGATCGTCTCCAGGCGATGCGCGATGACCAGCATGGTGCGATCGCTTCCCGGCGCCGCCAGGGCTCGGCGCACCGCCTGCTCGGTCTGCGGGTCGGCGAACGCGGTCGCCTCGTCCAGCACCAGCACGGGTGTATCGGCCAGCAGGGCGCGGGCGATCGAGATCCGCTGCGCCTCGCCGCCCGAGAGTCCGGCGTCCGCTCCGATCACCGAGTCGTATCCGCGCGGCAGTTCGAGGATGCGATCGTGAATGTTCGCGAGTCGGGCGGCACGCACGACGTCGTCGAGGTCGGCCCGCGGTACGGCGAGCGCGATGTTGTCCGCGACGGACGCGTGCAGCAGGCGGACGTCCTGGAAGACGAAGGAGACCCTGCGGTAGAGCTCGCGACTGTCGAGTTCGCGCAGATCGACACCGCCCAGGGCGACCGATCCGTGGGTCGGGTCGAAGAACCGCGGCAACAGCCGGACCAGCGTGGACTTTCCGCTTCCCGACGGCCCGGCGATCGCGGTGACCGTTCCCGGTTCGAGCACCAGGTCGATCCCGCGCAGGACCTCGTGATCGGCTTCGTAGCCGAAGCGCACGTCGCGCAGTTCCACCCGGTGGCCGTGTGGTGCGCTCGGGTGCGCGGGCTCCGGCAGCACCGGCGCGTCGAGTACGTCCCGGATCCGGCCGACCGCGCGCCCGGCGGCCTGCATGTCGTCGAAGCCGTGGCCGAGCGCCGCCACCGGCGCGGTCAGGCCCAGTCCGAGCAGCAGGAAGGGCAGCAGATCGGCCGGGTCCATGCCGCCGTTCGTGATCAGCGCGGCGCCGCCGACGAGCACGACCAGCAGCACGAACGGCGGCGACAACACCAACTGCATCGCGGCGGCGATCCGGGACAGCCCCTGCACCCAGCGGTGGAAGGTGTCGACGAAGTCGTCCGCGGCGGTGCGGAACTTGCGGTGGGCACGCCCGGATCCGCCGAACGCCTTGACCACCGAGATGCCCTGCACGAACTCGACGACGGAACTCGAGATCCGCCCCATGGCCGCGTCGAACTCCTGCTGCTCGCCCAGCCGGCTCGGCGTCATCATCAACGGGACCATCGCCACCGCGAGCGCCACCGGGATCAGCGTGATCAGCGTGAGCCGCCAGTCGATGGTGAACAGGTAGATCAGCGACGCGAGCGGTACCACGAACGCGGAGACGAGTTCGCCGGGGGCGTGCGCGATGAAGGGGTGCACGGCGCTCACGTCCTCGCCCACCACCTTGGCCAGTTCGCCGGTCCGCCGCCGGGAGAACCAACCGATCGGAACGCGCCCCAACCGTGCGGCCAGTTCCCGACGGAACATCAGTTGCACCCGGCCGTCGAGTATGTGCCCGATCCCCGACGACGCCGCCGTGAGCACCAGCCGGACCAACATGCCGCCCGCGCCCACGATCACGACCATCCGGACATGACCACGATCGGCCGGGCCGGGCGACAACAGGGAACGCCCCAACTCGACCACCGCCAGCAGCGGCGCCAAACCCGCGAGCGCGCCGACGACCTGCAGGAGGACAACGGCGGCGAAGCTCCATCCGTACGGACGCAGCAACCGCGCCATGCTCTTCCCCGGCGCGGCGTCGCCCTCCGGCGGCGCGGCCGGCGGGGGCGGTGGTGGCGGCGACGGCGGCGACGGCGGTGCGGACTGCGCCTGGGCGAGGTCGGTGGCCTTCATCGCTCTCCCGTCTGCGCCGTCATCGCGGACTCCGGTCTCGGGCACGGCCCGATCGACTTTCCGAACATGTTCCGAAAGTAGCATCGCGCCCATTCCGTGTCGACCACGAGATCCGAACCCCCGTTGACGACACGAGGAAAGAGGGGCACGGCACGCCTGCGGAAACGGCGCCCCGGCCGGCCTGGGAACCTCCTGGCGCACGGACCCTCGCGGCCCACGATCCGCACCGCGACCCTCATCCGGCGCCGACCGGACCCTCGCGGTGCGTCAGCACGTTGACCACCCGGCCGTTGGGGTCGCGGACGAAGAACCGGCGCACCCCCCACTCCTCGTCCTGCAAGGGATGCACGATCTCCGCACCGCTCGCCTGCACCGCCGCATGGACCGCGTCCACGTCCTCGACCTCGACGCTCACGTCGGGTACGACCGGCGCGGTCTTGTCGTGGGTCATGAAGGTGATCTGCGCGGTGGGATTCGACGTGGAGGCGAGCGTCATCACCCAGCCCTGGTTCATCACCTCCTCGAACCCCAGGAGACCGTAGAAGTCCCGGCTCTCCGCCATGGCCTGCGAGGGAAAATCGGGCATCACGCGGCGAATGGACATGGGCAACTCCTGGTGACGGGCCGTGCGGACAGCGAAGAAGCGTCCGCCGACGGGCGGACACCGACGAGGGTGCCCGAAGCCGCCGCCGCGGTCTTGTAGAAATGGGAACGCCACGCCGTCGAACCGGGTCGTCGTCGATCGGTCGCGCGGCGCTCCCGGTCGGTGTCCACACCGCGCGGCACCGATTCCGTGGAACAGGCGGGCCCGCGGTTCGTCCGGACCGTCCTGCGGGTGCCTGTCCGGGGCCGCCGAGGAAAACCGTGTGCCGTGTCCGTCCGTACCGGGAAAGAATCGGCCCATGGCGGACATGCGAGCGTTCCGGGACGCGGTTACCGGCTGGGCGGCGGGCGGTCCCGGTGGGTCGGCGAGTGAGTTGGCCGTGCGACTGCGCGTGCGGACCGCGGTGTTGTTGGAAGGGCCGAGCGATCTCGCGGCCGTCGAGACCCTGGCCGCGCGGCGCGGCCGGGACCTGTCCTCCGAGGGGGTGTGCGTGCTGCCGATGGGCGGAGCGATGAGCGTCGGCCGGTACGCGGGCCTGCTTGGGCCGCCGGGGCTGGGTCTGCGCCTCGCCGGTCTGTGCGACGAGGGTGAGCAGGGTTTCTACGACCGCGGTCTCGAGCGGGCCCGCGCACCGCGCCGGGGGTTCTTCGTGTGCGTGTCGGACCTGGAGGACGAACTCGTCCGCGCGCTGGGCGTGGCCCGGGTCGAGGAGATCCTCGCGGCCGAGGGCGACTTTCGGGCCTGGCGGACCTTCGTGAGCCAACCCGCACACCGGGGCCGGCCCCCACAGCAGCGGCTGCGGCGCTTTCTCGGCACGAAGAAGGGCCGCAAGATCCGCTACGGCCGCCTGCTGGTCGAGGCCCTCGACGCCGAGCGGGTACCCGCTCCCCTGGACGATCTGCTCGCCAGCCTGTGACCGACGCACCGATCGGGACCGGCCGCAGCCGCGGCGCGGTGGCGGCCGGTAGTGGCGGTGGCGGCGGCGGTCAGTTCGAGGAGTCGGGCCGGTACGGGCTGTGCATGGTCAGGAAACGGATGTCCAGGTCGGACTGGAGATAGTCCATGCGGCTCTCCCGGAACGCGCTCATCCGGGGGAGGGCCAGGTGGGCGTCTAGATCGGCCTGCGAGCGCCACGCCTCGTAGAAGACGAAGACTCCGGGTTCGTCGCGGTCCTCATGGAAGTGGTATTCGAGGCAACCGGGTTCCGCCCGCGTGGGCTCGACGAACGAGAGCAGGAGCCGCTTCAACTCGGCGGCGCGTTCGGGCTTGGGCCGGGCGGTGCCGACCAGGGTGAGCGGCTGGGTCATGGGATTCTCCTCCGATAGGTATGACGAAGTTCGTACCTAGTGCCCGGTGGACGCTAGCAAGACAGTAGGTATGATGCAAGCCGTACCTAGGAGGAGGTGGCCGCATGCCCGACGACGAAGGACACCCTGCCGTCGAGGAGATCGAACTCGGCCGGGTGCTCTCGGCGCTGGCGGACCCGCTGCGTCGTCGGGTGGTGCGCGAGCTGGCCAACGAACCCGATGCCACGGCGCGCACGTGCAGTTCCTTCGGGCTGCCGGTGTCCAAGGCCACCCTGACGCACCACTTCCGTACGCTGCGCGAGGCCGGATTGGTCCGACAGGTCGACCGGGGCAACAGCCGCATGGCCAGCCTGCGTCGGGCCGACATCGACCGGCGATTCCCGGGGCTGCTGGACATCGTCGCGGCCGAGCCGCAGGACTGACCCGCGGCGCGCGCTCCCACCCCGGGCCGGCTCCCGTACCAGTGGGGCCGACCCGCGTGAAGGCCGGACCGCCCGGCCTTCACGGTGGCCGGCCTTGATACGGGAGGCCTACCGCCGCTTCCTCGTGAAACGTGCGGACCTGGGACCTACGCGGTCCCGCGGTCGCGGCCTCGGTTATTTGGCGGGCGTGGCGTACTCGTGGATGTTGCCGGCGAAGTCGAAGACGACCGCGGTCTCGTCGCCGACGACCCACGCGTCGTGGCCGGGATCGCAGACGAAGACGTCACCCGCGCCGAGATCCCTCTCCTCACCGTCGTCCATGCGAATGTGCAGATGCCCTTGGGCGACATAGCCGTTGTGGTGGAATTGGCAACTGTCGGTCCCCGCGATGGGTCCGACATCCTGCGACCACCGCCAGCCCGGTTCGAATCGGGCAACGCCGAAATCGACGCCTTCCAGGCTGACTACGTCGAGATGGCCGTGCGGCATGTCGCGGCTCTCGTCGGCCTCGTTGATCGAACGCACAGCGAGCATGGTGAATCATCTCCTTCGGAGGTCACCACTTCCATCGTGCGCTTCATCGCGGAAGAACGCGACCGGAACCCTCGATCCGCAACCCGGGGCACCCATACGAGTGAGTTCCACCTGCGGGCCGAGTCCCGGCGGTGTACCGGCAGTGCGGTGCGCGCGGTGGTCGGCCGCTTTGCGCGCGGGGGCTGTCGGTGCGAGAGCGGCACGGCAGCATGAGGGGCGCCGAGGACCGCGGGGACGGCGCGGCTCGGGAGAGCGAAAGGTGACGGCACATGCCCTACGGGATCATTCTCCTGCCCGACACGCGGACATCGGCGCGGCTGGTGGCGTATGCCCGCTCCATCGCCCGCGACGTGCCGACGATCATGTGTGTGGACGAAGTGCGCCGACCGCACCTGACGTTGCTGCACGTGGACTGCGGCCGGGCGGAGGCCGCCGAGTTGTGGGGGCGTACCCGCGCGACGGTCCCGGCGGAGTTGCCCGTGGTGTTGTCCGGTACGCAGATCGCCGCGTTCGCGGCCGGCGACCCCTACGTTCCACAGGGCGGTGTGTACGTCGGGTCGGAGGCGCTCCGCAGGGCCGACCTCGACGCGACGCACCGCGAAGTGCTGCGGCACGCCCACGAGTTGTCGCTCCGTACGCTCACCTCGGCGGGCGCGGACTACCGCCCGCACGTGACCCTGGCCGTCCTCGAGACGACCGACCGCGTGCTCGTGCCGGTGCCGCCGCAGGAGTTGTCGGTGTCGTTCACCGGGCACCTGGCCTGGGGAGCGATAGGCCCGTACGGCACGTTCCCGGACATCATCGAGATCCGGAAGGCCGCGGCCACGTAGGCGAATGCGGCGCGGTCGTCGTCGATGCCGCCGAGGCGGGGGTGAACCCGGGGTTTCCGCGCGTCGGGGTCGCTCAGCGCAGGACGGCTGCCAGCAGGTCGGTGCCCAGGGTCGTCAGGTCGGGCAGGTTGAGGGTGTAGCGCACGTAGCGGCCGTGGCGCCGGGCGGTGAGCAGGCCCGCGCGGCGCAGGACGGCGAGGTGGCGGGAGACCTCCGGGGGTGACAGTTCCCAGACGTGGGCCAGTTCGGCGGTGGTGTGCGGGCCGCGGGCCAGGGTGCGCAGCAGGCGCAGCCGGACCGGATGGGCGAGCGCCTCCAGGCGCAGGGTGACCGTTTCCAGGGGCACCGGCTCCGAGGGGCTCGGCTCGGCCACGGGGTACTGCACCACCGGGTGCCACCCGGGCGCGTGGACCACGACCAGGTGCGGGCGGTTGAAGACGGTGGGGATGAAGGTGACCCCGGTGTCGTGCGCGGCGGTCGCCTTGTCCTGCAGCTTGTCGATGACGATGCGGTCGCCGTCCGGTGCCAGGGTGATCGCACCGGAGACCGACGCGAGCGCCGACCCGACGCCCTGGCGTTTCAGCAGGTCGTTCTTCAGGCGCAGGTCGGTGGCGAGTTGTACGGCGACGCCCGACCAGGCGGCGTCGAAGAAGGCCTCGGCGCACTGTTCGAGGGTTTCGCGCACCCACACCCGTACGGTGGCCGGGTCCGCGAGCAGCCGTTCCGCGAAGGCCTCCTGTCGTGCGCCGCGGGCCTGGGCCAGATCCAGCGCCCGTTCGCGGGCGGTCGTGTCGGTGAGCGGCGACGGCGCGGCGAAGCGGACCCGGTTGCCGCCGCACGTGGTGACGAGTGCGGCGGTCACGTATCTTTCGTCGTCGATCCGGTCCACCTCGTGCAACTCCTCGGCGAGGGTCGGCCGGGGGCGGGCGGGGATCAGGAAGTCGGCCTGTGAGGAGCGCCAGAGGAAGTCCGCTTCCCGCAAACGTTCGGCGAGCTCGGGTGCCAGCCCGGCCCAGACGTCCGCCGCCCAGGCGGCGAGCTGCGGATGATGCCCCGGTTCGGCCAGCACGTGCAGCATCGCGGTCAGTTCGGCCAGCGGGGACGCGGCGAATCGCACTCGCTCGGACGGCAGGCCGCTGATGTCGATCCTCAAGGTCACCCCCTCATCATCACCGACCGCAGGACCGGCGCCCGCGTCGATTGACGGTGTCCGTCAACCGAGGCGGGCGAACCCGGCGGCCGAAAGCACCGTTGTCGCCATGCCAACCACCATCAAGATCCGGCCCCGTGCCCTCGTCCGCGCCTCGGGAGGCCCCCGCTACGCCGTCGCCCTGGCCGTGGACGCGCTCGGCACCGGCCTGTTGCGGCCCTTTCTGCTGCTCTACGGGATGACGGTGCTGAGGTTGTCCGCGCCGGCCACCGGTATCGCCATGACGGTCGGCGTCGTCGTGGGCCTGGTGTGCATGCCCGCCGTGGGCCGATGGCTGGATCGGGGCGCACGCAGCACGGTCGTGGCCGCGTCGATGCTGGTACGGGTGCTGGGTGTGGTGCTGCTGCTGGCCACCCCTGCGGGGCAGGTCTGGCTGTTCGGGGCGGCGGCGCTGTTCCTCGGCATCGGCAACCAGGCATGGCCGGCCGCGCACGCGGCTCTCGTGGCCACGGTCGCCCACGGCCGGGAACGTGATGCCGCTCTCGCGGCGGGCCGCGCCCTGCGCAACGCCGGCCTGGGGGTGGGCGCGCTCCTCGCCACCGTGTGCCTGGCGGGCGGCGCCACCGCCTTGCAGGCGCTGGCCGCCGTCACCGGGCTCGCCTATCTCACGGCGGCGGCCCTGGCCTGGTCGGTCCACCTGCACGCGCGTCCGGCCGCCGCCCCGGTCAAGGACAGGGACGAGGGGCCCGCTCCGCGGATGCGCGCGGTACTGGCCGCCAACGTGGTGTACGTCTTCTGCCTCAACGTCCCCGAGATCGCGCTGCCGCTGGTCCTGGTGACCCAGTTGCACGCGTCGCCCGTGTGGTCGGCGGCCATCTTCGTGGCCAACACGGTGCTGGTGGTCACGCTTCAGGTGCCGGTCACCGTACTGATGTCCCGGTTCTCCCGGCGGAGCGTGCTGGCTCTGGCAGGCGTCGTGCTCACCGTGTCCTACCTGGGCTTCCTCGCGACCACCTCACTGGGGCACGGCTGGGGTGCCCCGGCCGTCGCGGTGGTGTCCGTGGTCTGCACCATCGGCGAGATCATCTACGCCGGCAGCGCCACCGCGCTCGTCACCGCCCTCACCCCGGCCCATGTCCTGGGACGGTCCCTCGCCCGCTTCGAACTCTCCACGGGCCTCGGCCTGGCCGTCTCCCCGGCGGTCTTCACCGCCCTCGCACCGCACGGTCCGACCGCCCTCTGGGGCAGCCTCGCCGCCGCGACCCTCCTCTCCGCGGCCGCGGTCGCCACCGAAAAGGACGAAGAACGCGGCTCGGCGAGAACGCAAGCGCCCACCGGGTGCGAGCGGCCTCGTGAGCCGGGGAGCGCGGCACGCGGTCGTCGGCCCAAATCTTCGTCCAGGCAGGCTCTTGTCGATTGAAACGCATCGAGTCGAATTCCCCGCGCGGGATGGCGGCCGGCGGCGATGCGTACGCCGGTTCCGCGCACCACTTCGCGAGCGCGTGCGCGGGCGTGCTCCCGGCCTGGTCGACCACCGCCTCGTCGCAACCGCCCAGGCCGGCCGACCATCGTCATCGGGCCGCACTCGACCCGCCCGACCCGCCCGGCTGTACGCCTCCCGACGAAGGGCCCCTCGCATGCCCGCGTCCTCCGCGATCGACCTCTTCGACGACAGCATCCTCGCCGATCCCTACCCCGCCTACGCGACCCCGCGCGGCCTCGGCCCCGTCGTCCGCCTCGAAGCCCACGGCGTGTGGGCGCTGCCCCACCACGCGACCGTCGCCGGCGCGCTGCGGGACCCCGCCACCTACTCCAGCGATCACGGCGTCGCCCTCACCGACGAGGTCAACAACCGGTTCCTCTTCGGTTCGGCGGGCCGCGACCGCGGCAAGTGGGGACCCCGGGCCGACGCGTTCGACATCACCCGCGGCGACAGCCCCGACCAGCTCTCGCTCGGGCTGGGAACCCACCAATGCGCCGGAAACCACCTCGCCGGCCTGGAGTTCGACGCCGTACTCACCGCGCTGACCACACGCTTTCGCACCCTGTCCCCCGGCCCCGACCGCTCCCCCATCCGCCACCCGCACAACATCCTCCGCGGCTGGCACACCCTGCCACTCACCGCCGCATGAACCCTCTCCGCCCCGGTTCGAGCCGCTCGCGCACCTCGCCGGGTCGCAGCGAGCGGGCGTGCCCACCCTCGTTGCGGGTAACGGCTCCGCCGACGGCGATCACCCTCGCGACACGGAGCGGCCGGGCATGTCTTCCAAGAGCACAGGATCCCCCGGCCCGACCGAGGCGGCCGGGACCAGGCGCGAGCTCGTCGGCGTGGTGCTCGCCGAGGCGGGCACCACGTACGCCCGGCAGGCCGGCATCCGTTTGACGAACAAGCCTGCGCCGCTGTGGCGGTTGCTCGTGCTGAGCAACTTGATCTCCACTCGCATCAAGGCCGATATCGCGGTGCGCGCGGCGCGGGAGCTGATCGACGCGGGCGGCGGCACACCGAAGGGCATGGGCGACCTGACCTGGCAACAACGGGTGGACGCACTCGGACGGGCGCACTATGTGCGCTACGACGAAGGCACCGCGACCCGGCTCGGCGAATGCGCCGATCTGGCCCGCGACCGTTACGCGGGCGACCTGCGTCGCCTGGCCCGGGACGCCGGCGAACGCCGCGAACGCGTGCTGGAGCTGTTGCGCGAATTCCCCGGCATCGGCCCGGCCGGCGCCTTGATCTTCTGCCGTGAGGTCCAGGAGGTGTGGCCCTTCCTGCGCCCGGTTCTGGACGGGAAGGCGCTCGCGGGGGCGACTCGTGTGGGCCTGCCCGAGACCGCCGCCGCGCTGGCCGATCTGGTCGACGGCGACGACTTGGCCCGCTTCGCGGCGGCATTGGTACGCATCGACCTGAACCGCGACTTGGCGGCGAAGGTCACCGCCTCCGGGTAGAGGACACCCGCGCGGCGCCGCGCGCCGTCGCGGCAAAAAGGGTTGAAGAGTAGATATTTCGCTGTACGAGCCTGTCCACCTTGCGCATGAAGACCGTTTCCGGCGGAAACGGGATGCTGGAGTTCCCCTCGATCACTCGAAAGGAAGAACCATGAACACGAAGAAGAGGTTCGCGGTACTCGCCACCGCCGCAGCGCTGTTGACGGCGCCCGCTCTGGCGGCGGGCCAAGCCGTGGCGGTGACGGGACCGGCGGTCGGCTCCGCGACCGGAGTCGCGGCCGCCGGCCCCTCGGTCGGCCCCGGCTGGCACCACGTGCAGGACTTCGCACCCGAAGACCTGGGCGGCTGCCACACCAGGGGCCAGTGGTACCTGGAGAACGGGGCCAACAGGTACGAGTGCCGACCTGCCGGAGTCTGGCAACTGTGGGTGCTCACGGACTCGTGAGCCGCTCCTGGGACGGGACCTCGGCGGCGCTTCGAACCCACCGCCGTAGGTCCCGCCCGGGGGTCCGGCCCGTTCCGCACGACGCACGATGCGGGCGGGTGCGGCGTTGCGGCGCGGCGGCGGGCGCGGGTGGGTGTCCGGTGATCTCCCGGCCCGCCTCTTGACCTTGACACCGTGACAAGGTCTTGACTACGGCCGAGGAGGTGGTCCCGATGACCTTGCCGAAACAGGAGACGGACACGGTGCGAGTTCTTCAGGCGCTGGAGGACGGCCGCTCGTCGGTGCGGCTGCGGGCGGCGATGGTGGCCGGCACGACCCCGGACCCGCGGTTGGTCGACGGGCTCGTCGAGCGATGCGCGATCGAGCCCGATTTCCAGGTGTGCGAGACGCTCACGTGGGCGCTCACCCGCCACCCGTCGTCGACGACGGTCCCCGCGCTTGTCCGTGAAGTCCGTTCGGAGCGGGCGCAGGCCAGAAGCCAGGCGTTGCACACGCTGTCCAAGATCGGGGATCGGCAGGCGTGGCCAGCGATCACCCGCGCACTCCTGTCCGACGCCGACGACGAGGTGGCGCGGAGCGCTTGGCGGGCGGCGGTCGTCCTCGTGCCCGAAGGCGAAGAGCCGGCGTTGGCCGCTGTGTTGGCGACCCGGTTCGGGCGCGGCGGGCAGGAGACCCGGCTGAGCCTCAGCCGGGCGCTGATCGCGCTCGGTGAGGCGATCGAGCCGACCCTGCGCGCGGCGATGACGGATCTCGACCCTCGCGTACGCCGGCACGCGATCGCCACGGAGCGGCTGTTGCGCGACCCGGACGCGGCATTCGAGTTCGCGACCGAGCAGGCCAAGCGTGTCGTGGCCCTCGGCGGGGCCGGCCAGGAGAGTGCCGGCCGGTGTTGATCGGTGACGTGGCACGACGGTCCGGGGTCAGCGCCCGCATGCTCAGGCATTACGAATCGCTCGGGTTGTTGCGGCCGACGGGTCGTACCGGAGGCGGCTATCGCGAGTATTCCGGGGAGGACATCCGGCGCATCTTCCATATCGAGAGCCTGCGGTCGTTGGGGCTGTCGCTGCGCGAGGTCGGGTCCGCGCTGGATGATCCCGGCTTCAGGCCCGCGGATCTCGTCGACGACCTCATCCTCCGCACGCGGGAACGCATCGCGCGTGAGACGGCGTTGCTGACGCGGCTTCGTCGGATCGGGGCCGCGGAACCCGCCGGCTGGGAGGACGTCCTCCAGGTCGTCGCACTCCTCCAGGCCCTGGGGTCGGAGAGCGCCGGGAAGCGCCAGCGCGCGGCGCTGGCCTCGACCGAAGAGGTTCCGGTGCCGGTGGAAGCCCTGGTCGAGGCGGCGTTGAGCGAGACGGATCCGAACGTCGCCGGGGCCCTTCGCTGGGCCCTGGCGCGATCGGGCGACGGCGGATGGGCGCAGCCGCTGGCGGAGGGCCTCGGCTCACCGTCGGCCCAGGTGCGCGAACGTGCCGTCCGGGCCATCGCCGAGATTCCGGACGACGAGGCGACCGCGCTGCTGCGGGACGCGCTCACGCACTCCGACCTCATGGTCCGCCGGTGTGCGGCGCTGGCGCTCGGTCCGCGCGGAGTGGCCGACGCGGTCCCGACGCTCGTCGACATGGTCGTCCAGGACACGAACGACGTCGACGCGGCCGATGCGCTGAGCGCGCTGGCGAGTCGTCCCGCGTCGGCGGATGAGATCGCCACCAGGCTCGTCGACCGCCTCGCCCACGGCAGCACCGAAGCGTCCGCGCGTCGACGGCTGACGCAGGCGCTCGCGGACATCCCCGGCATCACGGCGTCCCGTGCCCTGGCGGATCTCGCACGTGACGAAGACCGCGTGGTCGCGCTCACGGCGGCATACATCCTCACGCTGCGCGAGGCGCGGTAACGATGCCTTCCGGGTGCCGGGCGCAGTTCCTCCGTCCCGCTCCCATCGCATAATTGAACACGTTCAAATCCTCTGACATGATGCGTCGTGGTATCCGGAGAATGCTCCATGAGGGGACCATGGCCATGACGAGTTCGCTGCTTCGACCCAAGCGCCGTATCCACGAGGACACCGTCGAGCGGAGAGTGGTCGCGGGAAGCACGGCGCCGACGCCGATCCTCGACTGGCCGGACCCGCGCGTCACCGCACTGGCCGAGCGCGCCGCGAGCGCGGGCGCGGCGTCGGCCGAGCACCCGGGAAGCACCGGGAATCCAGGCGTCGAGGGTGCGATGGGCGCCGAGGATCCCGGCATTGCCGGGGATCCCGTGCGTCGGGTGCAAGTCCTGCGCACAGCCCATCGCTTGATCGCCACAGCCGTCCGACCCGTGTACTCCGTACAGGACGAACGGCCCACGTCGCAGGTGCTGCGCCTGGGTCGCGGATCGTGCAGCCAGCGCCTGGCCGTGCTCGAAGCCGTGGCCCGCGCGTCCGGAGTGGCCACACGGGTGCGCGGCCTGCTGCTGGACGGGGCGTTCTGGTATCCGAGGTTCCCGCACCTGCGTCGCATCGTCCCGGACCAAGTGGTGCTGGCCTGGCCGGAATTCCACCTGACGGGCCCGTCCACCGGCGACCACCCCACGTCGCACTGGTTGACGGTCGCGGAACTCTTCGGCGGCCTCGACGAGTTGAGCGGCGGTCCCGGCGGCGGCTTCACCAACGCCGGCCCGGAGACCCTCTTCGAGGCGCTGTCCAGGACGGCGATCGACTGGGACGGGGCGACGCTGTGCCCGACCACCGACGCCGGAGCCGCGTGCGACCTCTCCGCCTACGTACTGGCAGACTTGGGCCACTTCGGCTCGCGCGACGAACTCTTCGCCCGGCACGGCCAGACGTTGTGCCGCGTGGCGCGACTCGTCGCGGAACCCGTCCTCGGCCGACACGCGGCGGGCGCCCGGTAGTTGCGTATCGACCCGGCCGATGGAAGGCACCATGCTCACCCGGGCGAACCGCCTCGCGCCTGGGCTTCCGGGGGGCCGACGAGGGGGTCGTCGGGTGGTGGTGGCAGGCGATCGAGAGTGAGGAAGCGGCATGTCGATGTGGTTGACCCTCGTGAAGGTCGGGCCGGCGATGCTCGGGAAGGTCGGGGACTCTCCCGTGCCGGTCGGCGAGTTGTCCGTCGACCGGGGTGGCAGCGGCTCGGCCGTCTCCGGTTTTCGTCCGGAGGTGGACCGCTACGGATGCGACTATCGCGTGCTGACCATGGCGGCCGAGGGTCGACTGGAGGCCGAGGGCGGTACGGGACGTTGGACGAAGGAGTATCCCTGGTTGGCCATGGCGGTCGGGTACGGCTGCGAGATCGTCGAAGGTGTCGAAGTCGCGGGTGAGTCCGCGTACCTCCTGCCCCCGGAGAAGGTGGGTCCGGTGGTGGAGGGACTACGCGCCGAGCGGTGGGCCGCCGGCGCGGGCACGTCCCGGCCCTGGAACGGGACCACCGGAGGCAACACGTTCGAGGACCTGATCGTGTTCCTCACCGCAGCCGCCACCGAGGGCAAGGCCGTCATCAGCACGGTGACCTGACCACCCTCCGCCCGACCCGAATCACGATCGTGTCGGCCGATCCGGTCGTGCTGGTCGTGCTGATCCCCCGCGACCACGACGCCGGGGCGGCGGTGGTGTACGGTCCGCCGCCGGCAGCACCGGGCGCACCGCCGCCGAACGGGTGGTCCGTCGTTGTCACGGACCCGGGCCGGGGAACACGGCCGAGGTGAACGAGGTCCCGCCGGGCCCGGAACGCGCCACCGGCGCGCGACGCCCGGCGCGGTTCGACCACATCGACACCCCTCGCGCGGCGGGCCCCGATCGGCCCCCGGGAACGGAGACACCACGTGTACGCGCTCGCACACCTGCGGCGGATCGCCCTCGCGATCGGCGCCGCCGTCGTCCTGGCCACCGGGCCCATCGGCTCGGCCCACGCCGCCACCGGCACGTTCACCTACGAGAACGTCGACGGCGAGCAGTTCCGGCTCGTCGACCCGGCCGACGGCGAGTGCTTCCCGCTCGTCGGCGGCGCCCGCATCGCGACGAACGGCACCGCGACGGTGGCCGCGGTGTACGCGGACCAGGGGTGCGAGGACGGGCCGTACGGGCTGCTGGGCCCGCACACCACGGCGGTGTTCGCCGCGCCGATTCCGCACAGCGTGAAGTTCGGCTGACCCCGCTCGTATCGAGGGCCTACCGGGAGGCGGCCCGGAGGACCCCCGGAGCCGGGGCCGGCGCTCCCCCGACCGGCTCCGGGCGATCCGGGTCGGATTCGTCGTCTCGCCCGCGACTACTCGATGACGAGTTCGACCGGGATGTTGCCCCGGGTCGCGTTCGAGTACGGGCAGACCTGGTGGGTGGCCTCGATCAACGCGCGTCCCTCCTCCGCGGACAGGTGCTCGGGCAGTTCCACCCGCAGGGTCACGCTCAGCCCGAAGCCGCCGTCGCCGTTCGCGTTCAGGCCGACCTCGGCCGTCACCGAGGCGTCCGCGGCGTCCACCTTCTGCCGCTTGGACACGAGCTGCATCGCGCTCGCGAAGCACGCCGCGTAGCCCGCCGCGAACAGTTGCTCGGGGTTGGTCCCCACGCCGTCCCCGCCGAGTTCCTTCTGCATGCCCAGCTTGACGTCGAGCTGCCCGTCGGAGCTCACCGCACGTCCGTCGCGTCCGGCGGAGGTGGCGATCGCGGTGTACAGGCTCATGGTCCCGCCCTTTCGAAGAGGTAGACAGATAGGTCTGTCTTGGCGTGTTCCGAATGTAGACAGACCTGTCTGGTAAAGTCAAGGTGTGAGTACGACAACCTCCGACCACCGCCGCGAGAGCCCGGCCCGCCGCCGCGTCCTCGACAGCGCGACCGCGCTCTTCTACGCGGAGGGCGTCCACGCCGTGGGCGTCGACCGGATCATCGCCGAGGCCGGCGTGGCCAAGGCGACGTTCTACAACCACTTCCCGTCCAAGGACGAGTTGGTCCACGCCTACCTGGACGAGCAGTACCGCACGCAGCGCGACGGTGTCGCGGCGCTGTTGGCGGGATCGACCGACGTACCGCCGCGCGACGTGCTGCTGCGGATCTTCGACCTGATGACCGAGATCGGCCGCGAACCCGGCTTCCGGGGTTGCCCGTTCATCAATGCCGCCGCCGAGTTCCCGGACGTGTCCCACCCGGTGCGCAAGGCGGTCCTCGACCACCGCACCTGGTTCCGCACGATGCTGACCGACCTGCTGTCCGCCGCCGGCGACCCGAACCCGCTCGCGACGACCGACATCCTGATGCTGCTGCGGGACGGCCTGGCGGTCGGCTGCTACCTGGACGACGCCGACGCCCTCCGGCGGATCATCCCCGACGCCCTGAACCGCGTACTCGACGCACCCGGCGACACGGACCGCTGACCGACGGCGCGAACGGCACGGCCCCGACGCACACCTCGGCGCACCCGCCGGCGCGAAATCATGGCGCCCCGGGGCCCAGCGGAGCAGAAACCCGGGCACGGGACGGCTCGTGCTCGACGACCTCGACCGGGTCGTCTCCGCGCCGCGGGTCGACGCGCGTGTCCCGCGGGGCCGCCGGCACCGACCCCTCGCGCGCGACCCCGGCCGCGCGCGCGGTGGTCACCCGTTCGTCAGCTCGGCCATCAGCCGGACCGTGACGGGTACGGGCGTGCCGTGCCGCGTGGCCGCGCGCAGCAACGCGCCGCCGATCGCGTCGAGTTCGGTGGGACGGCCCGCCTCCGCGTCGCGTTGCATGGACGACTTGGTCTGCGCCGGGAAGGAGTCGTACAGCGCCAGGGATCGCGCGGGATCGACCGGCGCACCGCAGGCCGCGCTCACCGCCGCCGCTTCCTCGACGAGAGCGACCAGCTCCGCCCGGCGCTCGGTCCTCACCTCGCCGATGGTGAGCCCGTAGCGGGTGGTGAGCAGGGCAAAGGGGGCGAGGAAGGCGAGTTTCGCCCACAGGGCGGCGGCCTCGTCCCCGACCGTGCGCGTGTGAACGCCGGCGTTCGTGAGCACGGCCGCCAGGGGAGCGAGCGGCTCCCGCGGTCCGGCCAGGTCGATCTCCGTGAACGGGCTGCCGTGTTCGATTACGCCCGGTGCGACGCGCGTCGACTCGACGCGGATCACGGCCGGCGCGACGACGCTCCGTTCGCCGAAGTGTCCACGCAGTACGGAGGGATGCTCGATGCCGTTGAGCAGTGGCACGATCAGGCCGTTCCCGACCGCCTGGGGCGGTATGCGTTCCAGCGCGCCGCGCAGCGCGGTGTGCTTGACCGTGATCAGGCACAGATCGACGGGATCGCGCAGTTCGGTATCCGTCTCGACGGGCGCGGCGAAGTCCCCGAACTGCCCGCTGCGCACCCGAATCCCGCCTCGCCGCAAGGCGTGTGCGGTCTCCTCCCCCGCGACGCAGATCACCCGGTGACCGGCCCGGGACAACAGTGCGGCGAGCAGGCCGCCCACTCCCCCCGGCCCGAGTACCGCCACGGTCCACGGGCGCGCGCCGGCGTGTTCGTCGTCGGAGGGAGTGGGAGTCGAAGCGGACACGGGATATTCCTCTCGATGGCGGCCGGGGTCGGCACCTGCTCCACCGGGCTCTCCCGTCCGGACGGGGGCGCGTGGGTGGGAGCAGGTTGCCGCCCGGATCGATCATCGAACCGGAGCACTTCCAAGTCAATCCTCGGGTTTTATGCCAACTACCCAAGCATTACCTTAAGTCCATGACCCTCGATGATCTGCGTGTCTTCGTGGCGGTGTGCCGGGCCGGGAGCCTGAGTGCCGTCGCCCGGGAACTCTCGTGCACGCAGTCGGCGGTGAGTCAGCATGTGAAGCGGCTGGAACGGGAGACGAAGATACGACTCCTGGAACGCCACCCCCGCGGCGTCGCCCCCACCGCGGCGGGACGCCTGCTGCAAGCCGCGGCGGCCGACGGCATCGCCGGCCTGGACGTGGCCCTGCGCCGGCTCGACGAACTGGCCCACGGCGAGGCCGGATCCGTACGGGTCACCACGGGCGCCACCACCGTGCGGCACTTCCTGTCCGGGGCCGTCGTCGCCTTCCGCAGCCGATTCCCCAAGGCCAGCCTGGAGTTTCGGACGGAGACCTCCAGCCGCGGTTGCTTCGACGCGCTCGCCTCCAACACCCTCGACCTGGCCTGGATCACCGTCGGCGACCCGATTCAGGGGATCCAACAACGCCGCGTCGCCGAACTGCCCTGGGTATTGGCCGTCCGCGCCGACGATCCGCTCGCCGATCGCACCCGCATCGACGCCGCCGACCTCGTCGGCATCCGGCACATCAGGCTTCCGGAGGACTCCTCCTCGCGGGCCCACCTCGACGCGGCCTTCGCGAAACTGGGCATTCACGTCACATCCGACACCAGCGTCGCCGACTGGGACACCGCCATCCTGCTCGCCGAACTCGGCCTCGGACACGCCGTCGTCCCCGCACTCCCGGACCGACGCACCACCGACGAAACCGGCCCCGTACGCTTCCTCCCCATCCCCGACCTGCCACCCTTGTCGGTCGGCTGGGCCGTCCGCCGCTGGGACGACCTCACCCCCCTGGCCCGAGCCTTCGCCGACAGCGTCGCCCTCGACGGCACACGGTGAGGAACGAGCCGGCACGGTAGCCGGCGGGACGGCGGTTCTCGATCGGGCGGACACCCTTGGATGTCGTGGCGCGCCGACTGTCGACGGATCGCTCGGGACGGGTCGGGACGGGTCGGGGTCGGGACGGCCCGCGCGTGGGTGGCCGGTGCCTCGGTGGGATGCGGGACCGGTCAGGGACTGCCGGCTCAGGCGCCCGGGACAGCGCGAGATCGATGGTGAATGGCAGATGCCGCGATCCGGACTCGGATCCGAATCCGGATCGAAGGGTGAATCCGGGATCGGGCCCCGAGGGCCGCGTGTCCTCTCGGCACCTTCCCCCCACCACCACTCCACGCACAGCAAGGCAACCGCAATGATCCGCACCGAACGCTGCCACGGGCCGTCCCTGCCCCGCCCCGTCGGCCGTCCCACCGACGCCACCGGCAACACGGGCAGCACGGGCAGCACGGGCGCTACCGAAAACACGGGCGTTACCGGCAACACCGGCACAACGGCGACTCGCTCACCCCGGCCCCGTATCCACCACCCGTCCGCGCCGCCTCGCGGGCCGACCTCGCCGCTGCCGGAGGTCGACCTGCCGGCGACACCCCTGGCCCGCCTCGAACACCTCGTCGGCGCGGCACGGCTCGCCGAGGTGCGCGGCGCACTGCACGAGGCCCGCGAGCGCCTCGACGGACGCGAGGTGTGGCACGTGAGTGACAATCCGACGCGCGGTGGAGTCGCCGAGCTTCTCCGCACCACGCTGCCCCACGTGCGCGGTGAGGGCATCGACACCCGGTGGGCCACGATCGAGGGCAGCCGCGCGTTCCGCGCCCTGACCAAGTCGCTCTATTACCGGATGTGCGGTGTGGCCGCGAGCACACACGAGGACCCGCCGAACCCGGAGAGCGGACGGGCCCTGTACGAACGCGTGTCGCGCGCCGCCGCGGAGCGCCTGCTCGGTGCCCTCGGCCGACGCGGCGTGGTCGTCCTGCACGACCACCAGACCGCCGGCCTGATCCCGTACCTGCGCGAAGCCGGGTGCACCGTGTTGTGGCAATGCCACATCGGCACCCCTCTGAACGCCGAACCCGCTGGGCCGGCTTGGCAGTTCCTGCGCCGGTACCTGTCCGCCGCGCACGGCTTCATCGCGTCGTACGACGGAGCGCTGCCGGCCGGCCTGCCCGACATACCGGTCCGCATTCAGTCGCCGTCGATCAACCCCCTGTCACCGAAGAACCTGCCGCTGCGTCCCGCCGTGGACACGTCGCGCCTGATGGCGCGTATCGGCGTCTTCCCGGAGCCGGGCGACGGTGGCGCGGATCCGTCCGGTGGCTCCGCCTTCGCCGATCCGCTCCTTCGCGCCGGCGCGCGGATCGATCGGCACGCGGGCGCGTTGCCGGCGGGCACGCCGCTCGTCACGCAGGTGAGTCGATGGGACCGGGTCAAGGACATCCCGGGCGTGATCGAGGCGTTCACCGACCATGTCGACCCGGACTTCGGTGCGCACCTGCTGCTCGTGGGACCACGGGCGGCCGGCGACGCGCAGGCCGAACAGGTGCTCGCGGAGTGCCGCGAGGCCCGCGAACGCCGGCGGAACCGGCCGGGTCGGGTACATCTGGTGGAGATTCCCACCGAACATCCGACCGAGCACGCGTTGACGATCAACGCCATCCAGCGGTGTTCGACCGTGGTGATCCAGAAGAGCCTCGCCGAGGGATTCGGACTGACCGTGTCCGAGGCCGCCTGGAAGGGGCGGCCCGTGATCGCCTCACCGGTGGGGGGCATCCGACAACAGATCCGACACGGCCGATCCGGCCTGCTGCTGGACCACCCGCACGATCTGCCCGGACTCGGCGCCGGCATCGGGCAACTGCTCGCCGACCCGGCGTACGCCCGGGAACTCGGCGACAACGGACGCCGGCACGTGCGCACGAACTTCCTCACGGACAGCGGCGTGCTGGGGTTCGCGCGGATTCTCTGCGACCTCCCGTAGGAGGTGGCGGCGAACGCCGTACGCGATGGACCGCACGACCTGGCGCACCGAACGCACTCCCGAGACGGACGCGGGACCCGGGCAACGCCATCCACCCCGACACCAAGGACCGATCGCCATGCGAATCCTCGCCCTCGGCGCACACCCCGACGACGTCGAACTGTTGTGCGCCGGAACCCTCGCGCACTACCGAGCGCGGGGCGCCCACGTGACCATCGCCGTCCTGACGAACGGCGCACCGGGCGCACCGCCCAAGCCTCCGGCCGCGTCCCCACCCCCACCCCCGTCCCCGATCGCCCGTATCCGCGCCCACGAGGCCCGCGAGGCCGCGTCCCTGCTCGGAGCCGACTCGATCATGCTCGGACTGCCGGACGGCTTCCTCTACGACACCCCCGAGACCCGTCTGCTCGTCGTGGACGTGCTGCGCCGAACCCGCCCCGACGTGCTGTTCGCGCATCACCCCGAGGACTACCACCCGGACCACCGGGCCGCGGGCGCCCTCGCGAGCGCCGCGCGGCTGCCGGCTCGCGAACCGGGCCTCGAAACCGGGTACGCCGCCCTCGACACCGTTCCGGCGTTGTTCCGGATGGATACGTTGACCGGCGCGAACGCGGGTACGCCGGACCTGTGGGTGAACATCACCGACACCATGCCGACCAAGGAGGCCATGGTGTCGCGGCACGCGAGTCAGAACGACCGCCGCCGGCAGCGCGGTGGCCACGACTTCGTGGACCTCGCCCGACGGCAATCCACGCTGCGCGGCCGAGAGGTGGGCGTCGCGTACGCGGAAGCGTTCACCCTTGCCCGCGCCCATCCACCGACGACGCCGGCCGACCTCGCGCTGCCCTGGATCACTCCCACCACGCCGGCCACGCATGACACGCTCGGAGTCGCCGCGAACGCGGCCGGCCGCCGCCCGAGCAGGACGTGAAGCCACCCGGAGAACGCAGATCGGAGAGCCATGCCCATCCGCCCCGACGCGCCCGGCGCCCGCCGCGAGTCGCGCCTACGCCACCGAGACCGGGAGCGCCGGTCGGGTTCCGGCCGGTGGGGGCTGTACGCCGTGTTCTTCCTCAACGGGACGGTCCTCGCCAGTTGGGCGCCGCGCATCCCGCAGGTCAAGGCCGATCTGCACCTGTCGGACGGACAACTGGGCATCGCGCTGCTCGGCGTCGCGCTCGGGTCGGTACCGGCGATGCCGGCGGCCGGCGTCCTGGTCAACCGATTCGGAAGCCGCGTCGTCACCCGCGTCGCGCTGCCGATCTACGCGTCGGCGGTCGCCCTGCTCGCCCTGGCCGACGGTCTGATCGCGCTCACCCTCGCCCTCGCGGTCCTCGGTGCCGCCGTCGGCGCGCTCGACGTGGCCATGAACACCCACGCCGTCGACGGCGAACGCGACGCGGAACGCCCGCGGATGTCCTCCTTCCACGGCCTGTACAGCGCGGGCGCGCTCACCGGCGCGCTGATCGGCACGATCGCGGCGGCGGCCGGCGTACGTCCGGCCACCCAGTTCGTGGTCACCGCCGCCGTCGCCCTGATCGCCTCGGCGCCCGCCGTCGCGGCGCTGCGGCCGGCCCTCCGCCATGTGCCGAAGCCGCGCACCGGACCCGCGTCCCGAATCCGGCCGGGCCTGCGGGGGCGCCTGTTGTGGCTCAGCCTGCTCGGGCTGTGCGTCCTGCTCATCGAGGGTGTGGTCACCGACTGGGGCACCGTGTATCTGGCGGACTCGGTACACGCGGGGCCCGGTGTGTCGGGCGCGGGCTACACGGTGTTCGCGCTGGCCATGACGCTCGGACGGCTCGCCGGTGATCGTGTGGCCGCGCGCTTCGCCCCGGTACGGGTCGTGCGCCTCGGCGCGTTGGTGACCGGTTCCGCCGCCGCTCTCGCGATCGCGGCGCCGTACCCGTGGGTGGTGGTACCCGCGTTCGCGGTCGTCGGCCTGGGCATCGCCTCGTCGTTCCCGCTCGTGGTGGGCGGCGTCGGCCGGCAGTACCCCGACACCCCCGGCCCCGCGGTCGCCACCGTCTCCACCACCGGCTACCTCGCCTTCCTCGCCGGACCGCCACTCGTCGGCTTCCTCGCCGGCCACATCACGCTGCGCTTCGCCCTGCTCCTGCTGCCCCTGCTCGCGGTCGTCGCGGCGTGCCTCGCCGGACTCCTGTCCGAAAACCGGACCTCCCGGAACCCCGGCGGTGTCGAGGGCCGTCGGGAGCGTTCGGAATTCCCGGAGGGCTCGGACGGATCGACAACCCCGACCGACGATGCCGGCCGGGGCGTGCCCTCGATACCGACGAAAGTCGGCTGCCCCGACCCGAGAGTCGAACCGGACCCGGCCACCTCGGGGAACGTGCCGCCGTCCCGCGACGATGTGCGACGCTGTGGCCATGTCAACACCCCTGGACCTCACCGAGGTCCGCACTCGGATCGATGAACTCGACTGTGAAGTGGTCCGGTTGCTCGCCAGGCGGCAGGAACTGGTCCGCACGGCCGCCGGATTCAAAAGCGACGAGCAGGCGGTCCGGGCTCCCGATCGAGTCGAACGCGTCATCGCGGCAGTACGTGACCGCGCCGTCACGGCGGGACTGGCACCCGAGGTGGCCGAAGCCGTCTGGCGGGCCATGATCGCCGCATTCATCGATCTCGAACTCCACGAGCACCGCCGGAACACCGAAGTGGCCGCGGCCGATCCCGTGCCACCCCCGGGGTCGTAGCCGGCCCCTGCACGTCGCCGGTTCGGGCTTCCCTGTGCGGCGACCTGCGTGTACCTGCCCTCTTCGCGGGTCTTCGCTTCCCACGGGGTGCACGCCTCGGAGAGGTCGACGGTGACCCCCGCCGGTTCGAGGGCTTCGCGGAGCCGTCGGGCGGCGCCGTCACCCAGGAAGTGGTGCCGGATGGTCAGGCGCTGGAGATGGGTGAGGGGGCGGCCGGCGAGCAGGGCCTCGGCGCCGGTGTCGGAGAGCGTGCCCATGGGCAGGTCGCGCCGACACGCCACGCGCGCGACGTGCGGGGCGGAACGCGGCGGGGCGCGACGCGGCGACGGATCGGGCGTGGGCGCTCAGGCGTCGAGCGCGTGGCCCGTCGTCGCGTCCACGTGGGCCGGGATCTCGTCGTGACGATCGCCGACCGTGGGCGTCCCGGTGGGCTCGAACAGCAGGATCTCGGCGCCGGACGGGGCAAACGGCTTGTGCTCCGTCCCTCGGGGGACGGTGAAGACGGCGCCCTGGGGAAGCACGACCGTGCGCTCCCCCGCGGGCTCGCGGAGCGAGATGTGCAGTTCGCCGCCGAGCACCAGAAAGAACTCGTCGGTGTCGTCGTGGGCATGCCAGATGTGTTCGCCGTGGACCTTGGCAACGCGTACGTCGTAGTCGTTGACGCGCGTGACGATGCGCGGGCTCCACAAGGCGTCGAAGGAGGCCAGGGCCTTGCCGAGGGCTATGGGTTCGCTGCTCATGGGCTCATCCTTTCCCGCGCCCCGCACCCGGCGTGAGTGCTAGGAATTGCATATGGCGCAAGAATCCTCGCATTCGCTCCCGGCAGTCCGACCGGTCCACGCGGCCCCGGCGCCCCCGGCGCCCGCCCCGCATCGGGTCGTCGTCATCGTCGACGAGAACTCGAATCCATTCGAGCTCGGTTGTGCGACCGAGATCTTCGGCCTGCGCAGGCCCGAGATCGGTCGTGACCTCTACGACTTCCGGCTCTGCTCTCCCGAACCGCGCACGTCGATGCGGGACGGCTTCTTCACTCTCACCGGAGTCGCGGATCTGGAGGCGGCCGACTCGGCGGACACCTTGATCGTCCCCAACCGGCCCGACGTCGAGGTGCCGCGCCGCCCGGCCGTGCTCGATGCCATTCGCCGGGCACACGCGCGCGGGGCGCGGCTGGTCGGTTTCTGCAGCGGCGCCTTCACGCTGGCCGAGGCCGGGGTACTCGACGGTCGCCGGGCCACCGCGCACTGGCAGTGGGCGGACTCGTTCCGGGCCCGCTTCCCGGCGGTTCGGCTCGAGTCGGACGTGTTGTTCGTGGACGACGGCGACATCCTCACCGCCGCGGGAAGTGCGGCCGCGCTCGACCTCGGGCTGCACGTGGTACGCCGTGACCACGGCGCGGAGGTCGCCAACGCGGTGAGCCGGCGACTGGTCTTCGCGGCGCACCGAGACGGTGGGCAGCGGCAGTTCGTGGAGCGGCCGGTACCCGACCTGCCGGACGAGTCGCTGGCGCCCCTCCTGGCCTGGGCCCAGGAGCGGCTCGACTCGCCGCTCACGGTGTCCGGTCTCGCCACCCGCGCGGCGGTCAGTCCGGCGACCCTGCATCGCCGTTTCCGAGCGCAACTGGGCACCACGCCGCTGGCCTGGCTCACGGGCGAACGGGTCGCCCTGGCCTGCCGGTTGATCGAACGAGGAGAGTCCCGCTTCGACGTGGTCGCGCGCCGCAGCGGACTCGGCACCGCCACCAACCTGCGCGCGCTGATGCGTCGCGAAACCGGGCTCAATCCCTCGGCGTACAGACACCGATTCGGACCGGAGGCGGGCTGAGGTCCGGGCATCACCCGCCGACCGACCCATCGGGCAACGGACACGGACCGGCCGAGCCGGGTGCGCCCCGCCCGACGCCTCGGCATCCCCTCGCGACGCGCCCATCGTGTTCGTCTCAACGCCGGCCGCCGGCGGTGATCTTTCGCCCCCGGCTCCTCGCCCCTACCTTTGAGATGCTTCGCGAACCGAGGGGAGGACGAGCCGTGGCCTACATCCGGCGGCACCGATTCAAGCTGATGGCGTGGCCGTGGACCACGATGGCCTGGGTGCAGGTCCCCGAGGGGCTGGAGTACACCCTCTACGAGGTCGGCGACGTCGGCCCGCCCGTGCGGCCCGTTCGCTGCCTCCCGCAGGAGTACGCCCGGTGGTACCGCGCCTTCGAGACCTTTCAGGACGAGCTGCGATCGGCCGAGTCGGAGCTGCGATACCGGCACGGAGTGCGAACCGTGACCCGGCCGTTCGCCGACCGCACGGTCATCCGCCGACACTGGGTCGACCTGATGCCCAACCGCCGCGAGCGCTCCCGCGTCTCCTTCGAGCGCTGCGCCACCCGCATGCGCGCGGCCGACGCGGCGTACGCTCCGATCCGCCTGGTCATCGAGGAGCGATTGGCACAGGCACACGCGGCGGAGGCGGGTACCCAAGCCGCCGAGGAGTGACCCGGCAGGCCCATCGGGCTCCAGCCGCGATGGTCGCTCGATGAGCCGTGGACGAGCGCGAGCGGCTCGCCCTCGCGCGCGGCTTCGGGTCGGTGGGGGAAATCCCCGTATCCGGTGTGATATCGCCGCGCCACACTGGTCGGCAGGTCTCCCGGACGGAAGGAGCGGGGCCTTGACGACGACCCACCGGTACTGGGCCCGATCGAGCGACGGCCGCACCCATGAGGTGCGTCTGAACCGACTCACCTACGACGTGTTCGTCGAGTGCGACGCCTGCGGTACGCGCCGCGCGGTGTACCGCGTCACGCCGCGCCAGGCCGCGGCACGCCATCTCGCCGAGGCACACGCGGCGTTCGACCGCCCCGGAGGCAAGCGCACGGCCGGGTGGTACTCCGGAATCTTCTGGCGCCTGCTCGGCTCCGCCTGATCACCACCGCCGACTCGCTCGGCGCCGCACGGATGCGGATGGCGTCGACCCGGGTGATCATGAAGACCGCCCGAGGAGAAGGCGGCATATATCCATGATTGTTGCGGAAGGCCTCACCAAGAGGTACGGAGCGAAGACGGCTGTCGACGACGTCAGCTTCGAGGTTCACCCCGGACGGGTCACCGGGTTCCTCGGCCCCAACGGCGCGGGAAAGTCCACCACGATGCGGATGATTCTGGGCCTGGACCGGCCCAGTGCCGGTCGGGTGACGGTGGACGGTCGGGCCTACCGGGACCTGGCCGCGCCGATGGTGGAGGTGGGGGCGCTCATCGACGCCAAGGCCCTGCACGGCGGCCGCACCGCCCGCGACCACCTGGTGGTGCTGGCGAAGTCGAACGGCATCCCGCTCACCCGGGTGGACGAGGTACTGGACACGGTCGGCCTCACCTCCGTCGCCCGAAAACGCTCCGGGGGCTTCTCCCTGGGTATGGGCCAACGCCTGGGGATTGCCGGGGCGCTGCTCGGCGACCCTCGGGTGCTGCTGTTCGACGAACCCGTCAACGGGCTCGACCCCGAGGGCATCCTGTGGATCCGGAACCTGATGAAGCGGCTCGCCGGCGAGGGCCGCACGGTCTTCGTCTCCTCCCATCTGATGAGCGAGATGTCCCTCACCGCCGACCACCTGCTGGTCATCGGGCGCGGGAGGATCCTCGCCGACACGGGCGTGGCCCAATTCATCGCGGAGAACTCGATCAGCCATGTGAGGGTGCGCTCGCCGCAGGCGGACCGACTCGCCCGGCTCGCGACGGACGCGGGCTGGCAGGTGACGCGGGATCAGGCGGGGGCGCTGCTGGTCCAGGACGTGAGTACCGATCAGGTCGGTGACCTCGCCGGGCACAACGGGGTGTTCCTGCACGAACTGGCGAAGGTCGAGGCCTCGCTCGAGGAGGCGTTCATGCGGCTCACCGCCGACAGCGTCGAGTACCACACCGGCGGCGCGCCCCCGGAGGCCGCCGCGGTCCCGGGCTGGGGTCCGCCGGCCACCGCCGACCGGATCGGATGAGGCCTCCATGACGACGACCACGCCCACCGCGCCCACCGCCTTCGGGCACGCCCCGCGGCTGACCTTCGCCCGGATCCTGGACTCCGAATGGGCCAAGATCAAGACCGTACGCTCGACCATGTGGACGCTGCTCGCCCTGTTCGTGGTGAGTGTCCTGATCAGTTGGGGCATCGCCGCCCTGGCGGCGGGCGATGTGGCCGACGACGTGGCCGAGGGAAAGCAGAACGACGCTCCCGACCTGCTCACCGTCGGCGTCGCGTTCGGCCAGATCGCCGCCCTGGTGCTCGGGGTGATGTCGATGACCGCCGAGTACTCGACCGGCATGATCCGTACCAGCCTGACCGCGGTGCCGTGGCGCGCCTCGATGCTCGCCGCCAAGGCCCTGGTGCTGGCCCTCGTCCTCTTCGTGGTCGGGGCGGTCACCGCGTTCTGCTGCTACTTCCTGGCCAACCTGATGCTCGACGCCAAGGACGTCGGTGTCGGCATCGACGAACCCGGCGTGCTCCGGGCGCTGATCGGCACGGGCCTGTACCTGGCCGTCCTGGGCCTGTTCGGGATGGCGCTGGGCGTGCTGCTGCGGCACACCGCCGGCGCCATCACCCTGGGCATCGCGCTGATCTTCGTGGTCGGCGGCGTGGTGGGCCTGATCCCGGGCAGGACCGGCGACTGGATCGCCAAGCTGATGCCCGCCAACGCCGGCGGACAGGTCATGGCGGTCGAGGCCGCGGACAAGATGTTCCGACCGTGGACCGGCTTCGCGGTCTTCGTCGCCGAGACCCTGCTCCTGCTGCTCCTGGGCGCACTCCTCCTGGAGAAGCGGGACGCCTGATCCCGGCACGCCCGGGTCCTGACGCCCCCGACCCACCACGAACACGCCGGAAGGCGCCGACCGCACAACGGTCGACGCCTTCCCCGGCCGCACGGTCACCGACGCGCGACGCGTCGGTACACCACGCCCGGATCGATCGCGCTACTTCGCCGGGTCGACCGCGAACGTGCGGGCCAGGTCGTCCAGGACCACGTCCGCGCCCTGGAGGGACACCGCCGTCATCCAGCTCTCGTCCTTGACCTCGTACACGTGTCCGGCCTGCACGGCCTTCAGGCGCTGCCACAGCGGGTTGGCCATGAACTTGGCCTTGCGCTCCTCGCCGCCCGAGAAGGACGTCAGGAAGATGTAGTCGGCGTCGGCCTGCCCGATCTGCTCCTCGCTGACCTCGATGTTGAACTTCTCGGGGTCGCGCTGGTTCTCGGGACGGGTCAGGCCCATGTCGCTCAGGATGATCCCGCTGAACGTCTTGCCGAGGTAGATGCGCGTCGGGCCGTCCACGAAGCGCACGATGGACACCGTCGGCTTGTTCGCCTTCGCGTTGATCGCGTCGCCGACCTTCTTGGCGCGCGTCTCGTACGCGGTCAGCTTCGCCTTGGCCTTGTCGTCCTCGCCGAGCGCCTGGCCGACCAGCTTGACGTTCTCCTTCCAGATCGGACCGGTGGTCTTGACGAAGACGGTCGGCGCGATCTTGGACAACTGCGCGTACAACTGGTCGTGTCGCACGGTCGCGGAGACGATCAGGTCGGGCTTGAGCAGCGCGATCTGTTCGAGGTTGGGGCTGTCGAGCGGGCCGACGTCCTTGGTGTTCTTCACCGCGTCGCCGAGGTAGGGCGGGAAGCCCTTCTGGTCGCGGTAGGAGCCGATGCCGCCGACCAGCGGAACGTCCAGGGCGGCGACCGCCTCGACGAGGCTGTTGTCGAGCGCCACCACGCGCTTGGGCTTCTCCTTGATCGTGGTGGTGCCCTTGTCGTGCGTGATCGTGCGCGGGAAGGAGGCCGTGGAGGCGGCCGCGCCGGAGGACGCCGCCGCGGGCTTGTCGGTGCCCGCGGCCTTGTCGTCGGAGTCCTCGCCGCACGCGGCGAGGCCCGCCGTCAGCGCGATGGCCAGTGCGGCGAGGCCGAGACGGGCGCTCCGTCCGCGGCGTCCGAGCGTGAGCATGTGCCCTCCATGGATGAGCGATTCGGCAGGATGTCCGGGCACGGCGCAGCGCGAGGCCATCCGCATCCGGGAAGTGGGGATGAGGTTAGCCTTGCCTATCCGGGCACAAGCGACAGGGTCGTGTTTTCCGGATTTTAGGCGTGCCTTACCTTACGTTCGTGCCTTCGAACATCGATCTCGCCGCCCCACTGGCGGCACCCGAACGACCACCGGCGCCGGAGCGCCACGGCGCCGGCCGCCGCGTCACGGTGGCGGCCGTCCTGCTCGCGGCCCTGGCAACGGTCCTGTTCGCGTCGCTCGCCATCGGCGCCAAGAACGTCCCGCTCGCGGATGTCTTCCACGCGCTGGGCGGCAGCCGCGAGGGCGACGCGATCATCGTTCGGGATCTGCGCGTCCCGCGCACGTTCCTGGGCCTGTTGGTGGGCATCTCGCTGGGTGTGGCGGGCGCGGTCGCGCAGGACATCACCCGAAACCCGCTCGGCGACCCCGGGCTGATCGGGGTCAGCGCGGGCGCGGCCTGCGCGGTCGCCGCGAGCATCGGCCTGCTCGGACTGACCAGCCCCTACCAGTACGTGTGGTTCGCCTTCCTCGGCGGCGCGCTCGCGGGCCTGCTCGCCTACGTCGTCGGCGGCACCGGGTACGGCGGCGCCACCCCCGCCAAACTCGCCCTCGCCGGCGCCGCCGTGACCGCGTTGCTGGACGCGTTCACCAACGCCCTCGTGCTCCTGGACGTCCGCACCCTCGACCAGTACCGCTTCTGGGCGGTCGGCTCGCTGGCCGGACGCGACACCGATCTCGGCGTCCGCCTCCTGCCGTTCGTGGCAGTCGGGCTGATCCTGGCCCTCGGTCTGTGCGGCCGGCTCAACGCCCTCGCCCTGGGCGACGACCTCGCCTCGACCCTGGGCGTCAAGGTCGGCACCACCCGCGCGCTCGGCGCCCTCGCGGTCATCCTGCTCGCCGGCGCCGCGGTCGCCGCCGCCGGCCCGATCACCTTCGTCGGCCTGGTCGTTCCGCACGTGGTCCGAGCCTTCACCGGCCCCGACGCCCGCTGGCTCGTCCCCTGTTCCGGCCTCGCGGGCGCGACCCTCACCATCGGCGCCGACGTGATCGGCCGGGTGGTGGCGCGCCCCGGCGAACTCGAGGTGGGCGTGGTCACCGCGATCATCGGCGCGCCGTTCCTGATCGCGCTGGTCAAGCGCGGCAAGCTCAAGGAGCACGCCCGATGAGAGTCGAACTCGGCCCCTTCGGCATGTCCGTTCGTCCGCGCGTCGCGATCGTCGCCGGCACGCTGCTCGCGCTCATCGCGTGCGGCCTGGTGGCGTCGGTGTCCATCGGCACGTACTCCATCCCGATCCGCGACGTCGTCGACTCGCTGCTGGGCGTCGGCTCCGGCGACGCCGACCTGATCGTGCGTGAACTGCGGCTGCCGCGCGCCCTGACCGCGCTGCTCGTCGGCCTCGCGTTCGGATTGTCCGGCGCGATCTTCCAGGCCGTCACCCGCAATCCGCTGGCCGGGCCGGACCTGATCGGCATCTCCGCCGGGGCGAGCGCCGGCGCGGTCTGCACGATCCTGATCGGCGGCGTCACCTCGGCGGGCGCCGCGTCCTTCGGCGCCGTCCCCTTCGGCGCACTCGCCGGGGCGTTGCTCACCGCGGTCTTCATCTACGTAATGGCCTACCGCGGCGGCACCATCACCGGCTACCGGTTCGTGCTGGTCGGCCTGGCGATGCACGGCGTGCTGATGGCCCTGACCCGCTGGATGCTCGCGCGGGCCGACATCGACCAGGCCTCCCGGGCCATGGTCTGGCTCACCGGCAGCCTCAACGGGCGCGACTACGCGCACGTGCGCTGGGTGGGTCTCGCGCTGCTGGTCCTGGTGCCGCTCACGCTCGCGCTGGCCCGCCCGTACCAACTGCTCCAGTTCGACGACGACACCGCGCTCAGCCTCGGGATGCCGCTGCGCCGCGCCCGGATCGCGCTGCTCGTGGTGGCCACGTGCCTGGCGGCGGTGGCCGCCGCCTCGGCCGGACCGGTCGCCTTCATCGCGCTCGGCGCACCGCAGATCGCCCGCAGACTCGCCGGCACCGCCGGCATCCCGCTGATCGCGAGCGGACTGGTCGGTGCCGCGACCCTGCTCGCCGCGGACCTCGCCGCCCGGCTCGCCTTCTCGCCGACCGAACTGCCGGTGGGCGTGGTCACCGGCGCGGTCGGCGCCCCGTACCTGATGTGGCTGCTCGCCCGAACCAACCGGGCCGGAAAGGGAGGCTGACGTGACCACCAGCGCACTCGACACCATGGGGTTGTCCGGTCGCGGCCTGCGTCTGGGCTACGGCGACCGCGTCGTCGCCGACGACCTCGACCTGCACATCCCCGCAGGCAAGGTCACCGCGCTCGTCGGCCCCAACGCGTGCGGCAAGTCCACCGCGTTGCGCGCCCTGGCCCGCCTGCTCAAGCCCGCGGCGGGCGTCGTACACCTGGACGGGAGCGACATCGCCGACCTGCCCGGACGCGAACTCGCCCTGCGCCTGGCCCTGTTGCCCCAGACACCGACCGCGCCCGACGGCATCGCCGTCCGCGATCTCGTCGCCCGCGGGCGTACTCCGCACCAGCGCTGGTGGCGGCAATGGTCCTCGGCCGACGAAGCCGTGGTAGATCGTGCACTCGCGGTCACCGGCGCCACCGCCCTCGCCGAGCGCTCGATCGACGAACTCTCCGGCGGCCAGCGGCAACGCGTGTGGATCGCGATGGCGCTCGCCCAGGACACCGACGTGCTCCTGCTCGACGAGCCCACCACCTACCTCGACCTCGCCTACCAGGTCGACGTGCTCGAACTCGTCGCCGACCTCAACCGCACCGACGGACGCACCGTCGTGATGGTCCTGCACGAACTCAACCACGCGTGCCGGTACGCCGACCATCTGGTCGCGATGCGCGCCGGCCGCGTCGTGGCCGCGGGTCCTCCCGCCGACATCGTCACCCCCGAACTGGTCCACGAGGTCTTCGACTTGCGCACGTCGGTCATCCCGTGCCCGGTCTCGGGCGTCCCGCTGGTGATCCCCCTGGGCGGCCGGCGGGAGGCCGGCGAGCCGTCCGTGAAGGCGTAGACCCCCCGCGCGCGCGGCCGACCCGCCCGACCGGCGGTCGACCGCTCGCGCCGTTCGGCCGCGCCGTTCGGCGCACCTGCTGATCGCAGCTCGCGAACCGGGCGGCACCACGCGTCGATTCGCCGTCCCGCGCGACCACAACGCGCCCCCCATACCGCCGAAGTACGCGCCGGCACCACGCGCAGCCGGCGGTCCCCGCACGGACCGGGCGGCAACCGTCGCGCATCCACATCCCGAGATCATCAATCGAGTTTCCTTGACTGTCGTCATGTCAGCGGCATACTGACCTCGGCGTCGGACGCCGCTGGGGTGTCCGGCGCGGACCGAAGGGAAACCACGAGCATGCAGGATTCGCCTCCCGATGTGATCGTCTCGACATCGCACGGCGCCATCCGGGGCACCGCGCACGGAAATTCCTTCGCCTTCAAGGGCGTTCCCTATGCCGCGGCGCCGATCGGCACGCGGCGCTTCGGCCCGCCGCTGCCCCCGGAGCCCTGGATCGGGGTTCGCGACGCCCGGGCGTACGGGCCGGCCGCACCGCAGAACCACGACGCCGTCCTGGAACGGATGTTCGGCCACCCTCCGTTCGTTCGGGACGAGGCGGAGTGTCTGAATCTGAACGTGTGGACGCCCGGCCTTGATGCCGCGCGGCGACCGGTGATGGTGTGGCTGCACGGCGGGGCCTTCCTCACCGGCAGCGGAAGCGACCCGGTGTTCGACGGAGCCCGTCTGGCGAAACGACACGACGTGGTGGTGGTCACCCTCAACTACCGCCTCGGCGCGTTCGGTTTCCTCTACCTCGGCGAGCTGCTCGGCGAGGGCTACCGGCACTCCGGAAACCTCGGCCTGCTCGACCAGCGCGCCGCGCTCGCCTGGGTCCGCGACAACATCGCGCGCCTGGGCGGCGACCCCGGCAACGTGACCCTGTTCGGCCAGTCGGCCGGCGCCTGGAGCATCGCCGCCCACCTGGCCGCCTCCGGGTCCGGCGGCCTGTTCCACAAGGCGATCCTGCAGAGCGGCAGCGGCGAGGGCACACACGACACCGCCTCGGCGGCCGAGGTGACCCGCGAGGTACTCGCCGAGCTGGGGATCGGTCCCGCCCGGGCGCGTCGAATCCTGGACGTCCCGACCGCGGACCTGCTCCGCGCCCAGGACGCGGTGAGCCGGGCGCGGTGGGCGAGGAGCGAGAGTGTGGCCCTGGCGTTCGGGCCGGTCGTGGACGGCCTGACGCTGACCGGGACGCCGCTGGCGCGGATCCGCGACGGCGCGGGCGCCGACATCCCGCTGATCCTGGGCGCCAACGCCGACGAGGGTCGGATGTTCACCGTGCTCGACCCGTCCGCGAGCGAGGTGCCGCCGGCGGCGCTCGCGCCCCTGTTCGCCGCGGCCTACGGCGCGCCGGAGCCGGCCTTGGCGGCCTTCCGCGGTGTCGAACCGGACACCTCGCCGCCGGGCCTGGTCTCCGCGCTGATCGGGGACCGGGCGTTCCGGGCCCCGACCCGGCGACTGGCCGAGGCGCGGGCCGGCCTCGGCGGCGCAGGCGTGTGGCGATACCGGTTCTGCTGGCCCTCGACCGCGCTCGACGGCCGGCTCGGCGCCTGCCATTCGCTCGAACTGCCTTTCGTCTTCGACAACTTGGCACTCGACGGGGTCGAGCGGTTCACCGGCGCACGGCCACCGCAGGAACTCGTGGACACCCTCGGCCGGGCCTGGGCGGCGTTCGCCCGGGACGGCGATCCGGGGCTGTGGCCGGCGTACGACCGGGTGCACCGGCACACCATGACCTTCGATCACGCCTCGCGTGTCGAGCAGGATCCGGACCGGGCGCTGCGGCTGCTCGACGACGTCGCCGAGGCGCACTGAACGCGCGGACGGGCACCGAGGTCATCGACGAGCCGACACACCATCTATCGCGTCTCATTGACTGTCGTCCAAATTTCAAGATACTGGGGCCTCGGCCTTCACGCCGACGCTCCACCGCGACAGTCCACCTTCCCCATGTTCGCCGCGCACCGGACCGGCCCACCCCAAGCCCTCCGCGCCGGCGCTCCACGACAGTCCGCGTTCCGCCGCGCAGCGAGCCGGCCCACCCCCGCCGCCCACGCCCGGCGCTCCACGACAGCGGCACGTTTCGCCGCGTTCGCCGCGGATCGAGCCGCCGGCCCACCCCGAGCCGCGGCCGTATCCGTACCCGTCCACGCCGGCGTTCCGGCCGGTCCACGTTTTTCGACACGTCTCGACGGTGACGCACGTCGAGGACAGGAGGATGTCCATGGGCATGATCGTCAAGACCACCGGCGGTGAGGTCGAAGGCGTGGTCTCGACCGCGCCGACCGTATTCAAGGGAATCCCGTTCGCGTCCCCTCCCGAGGGGCCGCTGCGCTTCCAGGCGCCGAGCGCGCCGCCGAAGTGGGCGGGCGTTCGTCCCGCACGCGAGTTCGGCGCGGCGCCGCCGCAGCTTCCCCTGGTGCCCGGCTCGCCCAGGGTGTGGCTGCCCGAGGACGGAATGGACTGCCTGAGCGTCAATGTCTGGACGCCGGGCGGCGCGGGCGACGGTTTGCCCGTCATGGTGTGGATCCACGGCGGCGGCTGGAAGTCCGGGCACTCCGGTGACCCGGCCCACGACGGCGCGGTGCTCGCGCGCGGCGGCGTCGTGCTGGTCACCTTCAACTACCGGGTGGGCTTCGAGGGGTTCGGCCACGTTCCCGGCGCTCCCGCCAATCGCGGTTTCCTCGACCAGATCGCGGCGCTGACCTGGGTCCGGGACAACATCGCCGGGTTCGGCGGCGACCCGGACAACGTCACCGTCTTCGGCGAGTCCGGCGGTGGCGCCTCGATCGCGGCCCTGATGAGCGCGCCCGCGGCGCACGGCCTGTTCCGCCGCGCCATCGTGCAGAGTCTGGCCGGCCGCTACATCCCGCAGGAGGAGGCGCGGCGGATCTCGACCCTGATCACCGACGCGGCGGGCGTGGACCCGGACCATCTCGCCGACGTGCCGCCCGAGGTCCTGCTGGCCGTCCAGGACGTCCCGCTCGCGGCGATGGAGGCGGATCCGGCCGCGTGGAGCACCCCGGAGGCGATCACCGCGTTCTCGCCGACGATCGACGGGGTCACGGTGGTGGACAAGCCGTGGCTCGCGCTCGCCTCGGGGGTCGCCCGCGACATCGACCTGATCTCCGGGTACACCCGCGACGAGTTCACTCTGTGGTCGCTGCAGCAGGGCGCGATCAGGCCCACCGTGCTCGGCATGGCCAAGTCGCTGCCGCAGCTCCTGGCGATGGCGCGCAGCCGACCGCCGCGGGACAAGGCGGCGCCCAAGCCCGCGCGCCGCTCGACCGACCCGGCCGAGACCGCGAGGCTGCTGGGCCTGGACGCCGACGCGCCGGCGGTCTATCGGGCGGCGATGTCCGGGCGCGGCGACGGCGAGGTGTACACCGCGATGTATTCCGACTCGCTGTTCCGGATGCCGTCGACCTGGTTGGCGCAGGCGCACGCGGCCGCCGGCGGTCGCGCCTTCCTGTACGAATTCGCTTGGCCCTGCCCGGTGTTGGGCGGCGTCCTGGGGGCCGTCCACACGCTCGACGTGCCGGCGACGTTCGGGCACGCCAGGGGCGAGCTCGGCGGGTTCCTGTTCGGCGGCAAGCAGCCGCCGGCGAGTTTCTTCCAGGTCTCCGCGGCGCTTCGCTCCGCGTGGATCTCGTTCGCGACCACCGGCGATCCCGGCTGGCCGCGATTCACCGCGACGGACGCGTCGACCCGGGTCTGGGACGTCGAGCCCACCGTGGTCGTGGACCCGCTGGCCGCCTCGCGCCGCCTCTGGCGGGTTCGGTCGGAACTGTAATCTCGCTCGTATGCAGTAAATCTAGCGGTGGTCAAAATTCCGCAGTACGATTCCGTTGATCGCTGAATCGAATCAGCTTCCACGGTGAATTGATGGTGATCCGACGCGGTGCTCCGCCACCGCGCAGTCGAGGGACCGGCGCGATCCGCTTTCGTCCCGCTCGCCGCACGATCTCGAAACCTGCCCACGGCGCCGGACGGTGCCCGCCTTCTGCCCGTCCGGCGACCGCGGGCAGCCGGGGTCGGCCACCCGCCGACGGGGCCGACCACCGGCCGACCACCCTCCAGGCCCGGGCCCGGCACAGGCCGAGCACAGGCCGCTCGAAGGCCGAGCACCGACCGACCACAGGCCGAGCACCGGCCGACCACCCTCTTCAACGCTCCCGGTGACGGCAATGGCGCCGCCCGCTCCCCGCGCCCGACGGGCTACACCCCACCCCATGAGGTGAGCGCATGGCAGTACTCCGAACAGTGGCCGGCCGGCTGCTGTCCTCGATCCCTCTGTTGTTCGCGGTCTCCGCCCTCACGTTCGTCCTGGTTTCCCTGGTGCCCGGGGACCCCGCGCGGACCATCGTCGGCCAACACGCGACCGAAGCGCAGTACCACACCGTTCGCGACCAACTGGGCCTGGACCAGCCGCTGCCCGTGCAGTACTGGCACTGGCTGAAGGGGGTCGCGCGCGGCGACCTGGGATCCTCGCTGTTCAGCGGCGAGCCGGTCACCGCGATCCTGGGCAGCCGGCTCCCGGTCTCGCTGTCGCTGATCCTGGCGGGCACCGCGCTGTCCGGAATCGTCGGCGTCGCGCTCGGCGTGCTCAGCGCGCGACGCGGTGGGGCGCTGGTCCGGGCCGTCGACGTGTTGTCGCTGCTCGGACTCGCCGTCCCGGCGTTCTGGCTGGCCCTGGTCCTGATCGCCGGACTGGCGGTGAAACTGGCCTGGTTCCCGGTCACCGGCTACGTGCCCCTGGCCGAGGACCCCTTCGAATGGGCCCGTTCACTGGCACTGCCCGTGCTGTCGCTGTCCCTGGGCGCGGTCGCGATCATCGCGAAACAGACCCGGGACTCCGTACTGGACGTCTCCGGCAAGGACTTCATCCGGGTCATGGAGGCGAACGGCTTCGCGCCGCGATCGATCCTGTACCGCCACGTGTTGCGCAGCGCGGCCATGCCGGTGGTGACCGTCCTGGGCGTCGTCCTGGTCAACCTGCTCGCCGGCACCGTCTTCGTCGAGACCGTGTTCGCGATGCCGGGCCTGGGCGGCGTGATCCAACAGGCCACCGTGCAGCACGACATCCCGCTCATCCAGGGCACCGTCCTGTACATCACCCTGCTCGTGGTGCTGGTCAACCTGCTCGTCGACCTCGCCTACAGCCGGCTCGACCCGAGGGTGCGTGCGGCATGAACGAGCCGACCACAGAGGCGACTTCCGGGTCGGTGACCTCCGGCGCCGCGACCTCCCCGGTCGCGACCTCCGCCGCCGCGGCTTCCAACCCCGAGGCTTCCAACCCCGTGGCTTCCGAAGCGACTTCCAAGGCGACTTCCCATGCGACTTCCGACCCCGCGACTTCCGACCAGGTGACTTCCCACCCGGCTGCCGCCGACTCCGGGACGTCCGACCCCACGACCCCCGGGCCCGGCCGGCACACGCCCGCCGAACCGGTGCGCGCCGGTCTCGCCCGTCGCGTGCTCCGCCGACCCGTCGCGGTGTTCGCGCTGGGATGGCTGGTACTGCTGACCCTCGCCACCACCGGCGCGTCGGCGGTCACCACGTACGGGCCGCTCGAACAGGACCTCGGCAGCGTCCTGTCGGGCCCTTCCGGGGCACACCTGCTCGGCACCGACGGCCTCGGCCGCGACCTGCTCAGCCGGCTGTTGTTCGGCGGCCGGTCCACCCTGCTCGCCGTCGCCGAGGCACTCGTGGTCCACCTGTTCCTCGGGGTGACCCTCGGCTTGCTCGCCGGCTACCTCGGCGGACGCGTGGACCGGCTGATCACCTGGACCGCCGACCTGATGTTCGCACTGCCCGGGATCATCATCGTGCTGGTGGTGCTGTCGGTCTTCCCCGGCAACCTGCACGCCGCGATGATCACCTTCGGGGTGCTCGGCAGTCCCGGACTCGTCCGCATCCTGCGCTCGCAAACCCTGGGCATCCGCGAGGAGTTGTACGTCGACGCGGCCAAGGTGGCGGGCCTGTCCCACCCGCGGATCCTGGCACGGCACATCCTGCCCCGAATGGCGAGCATCGTCATCGTCCAGGCCGCGCTGTTCGCCGCGATCGTGGTCACCATCCAGGCCGGGCTCGGCTTCCTCGGGCTCGGGGCACAGCCGCCCGACCCCTCGTGGGGCGGCCTGGTCTCCGACGCCTCCCAAGCCATCGACCGCGACCCGTGGATGCTCGTCCCCGCCGGCGTCCCCATGGTCGTCACCGTCGTCGCGCTCGCCCTGCTCGGCGACGCGGTGCGCGACGCGGCCGTGGAGAACTGGTCGGTCCGGCAGGGCTCCGGTGCGACGCGGCGGGAGAGGGCGCAACGCCCGGTCCCGGGGAGCACCACCGGCGCGCCGGATCCGACGGCGCTGCTGTCGGTGCGGGACCTGTCGATCGAGATCGGCGGCGTACTCGTCGTGCACGGGCTCAGCCTCGACGTCCAACCGGGGGAAACCCTGGGAGTGGTCGGCGAATCCGGCTGCGGCAAGTCGGTCACCTCGCTCGGCATCCTGGGCATGGTCCCCGGCGGCGGCCGGATCAGCGCCGGCAGCGTGGTCTTCGACGGGATCGAACTCGTGGACGCGCCCGAGGCGTTGGCGAGCGTGCGCGGATCCGGCATCGCCTACGTCTCCCAGGAACCCATGGTCGCCCTGGACCCCACCTACCCCGTGGGCCGACAACTCGCCGAGGCGGTACGCCGACACCGTCGGTGCGACCGCGCCGCCGCCCGGCGGCGCGTGCGCGAACTCCTGGACCTGGTGAACCTGCCGAACCCGGAAGCGGTGGCCCGGCGTTACCCCCACCAGCTCTCCGGCGGCATGGCCCAGCGGGTGGCCATCGCACTGGCCCTGGCCGGCGAACCCCGGCTGCTGATCGCGGACGAACCGACCACCGCGTTGGACGTCACCGTCCAGGCGGAGATCCTCGATCTGTTGCGCACCCTCCAGGCCGAGACCGGGATGGCCGTACTCATCGTCACGCACGACTGGGGTGTGGTCGCCGACCTGTGTCGACGCGCGGTGGTCATGTACGCCGGCCAGGTCGTCGAACAGGCCGTCGTGGACGCCATGTTCGACGTACCGCTGCATCCCTACACCGCCGGACTGATGGCGGCCAACCCCCACCACGCGGGCGCCCGCGGACCGCTCCCGACCATCCCCGGGTCGGTCCCGGCGCCCGGAAACCGGCCGCACGGCTGCGCGTTCGCCGCACGCTGCCCGCGCGTGACCGACGCGTGCACGCGCGAACCGGTGGCCCTGGTCGAACCGGCACCCGAGCGACTCACCCGCTGCGTGCATGCCGAACACCTGCTCACGGAGGGATCCCGCCGATGACACCACCCCTCGTCCTCGACATCCGCGACCTGGCGGTCGAGTTCCGCCAGGGCCGACGGACACCTCCACTGCGCGCGGTGGACGGCGTCTCGCTGAGCATCCGCGAAGGCGAGACCGTCGGCCTGGTCGGCGAATCCGGCTCCGGCAAGTCCACCATCGGGCGCGCCGTCCTGGGCCTGAACCCGATCCACTCCGGTCGGGTGCACTTCCAGGGCACGGACATCACACACGCCGCCCGCGCCACGCGCCGCGACCTGGCCGACCGCCTGCAGGTGGTCTTCCAGGACCCGTACTCCTCGCTCAACCCCGCCCGGACCATCGGCCGGACCCTGGCCGAACCGCTGGTGGCGCGGCGGCGGTCGGATCGGGCGGCGATCGCCGAGCGCGTCGCGACGATGCTCGAACGGGTCGGCATGCCGGCCGACACCGCCGACCGCTACCCGGGACAGTTCTCCGGCGGGCAGCGCCAGCGGATCGCGATCGCCCGGGCCCTGATGATCTCGCCGCGGCTGGTGATCTGCGACGAACCGGTCAGCGCGCTCGACCTGTCGATCCAGGCCCAGGTGATGAACCTTCTGGGGGACCTGCAAAGGGAGTTCGCGCTCAGCTATCTCCTCATCGCGCACGACCTGCCCGTGGTCCGGCACCTGTCCCACCGCATCATCGTGCTCTACCGCGGCCGGGTGATGGAATCGGGCACCGCCGACGAGGTCTACTCCGACCCCGTCCACCCCTATACGCGGACCCTGCTCGCCGCCGTGCCGGTGCCCGACCCGCGCGCACAACGCGCCCGCAGGCGGCACCGCGTCGCGGCCGAGCCGCCCCGCCCGCCCTCGGCGGCCGGCTGCGTCTTCGCGCACCGCTGCGCGCACACGGTGGACATCTGCCACACCGTCCGCCCCGAACCGCTGCCCCTCCCGGGCCCGTCGGGCACGCACACGGCCGCGTGCCACCGCAGTGCGGAACTGCACCCCCATCCCGTCGCCGTGAACCGTTCGGCGAAGCAGCAGCCGGTTCCCACCGGTCACCACGTGAGAGAGGGATCGTCTTGCGAAGACTCCGAATAGCCCATGCGGTAGCGGCCGTTGCCGCACTCGTGTTGGTCGCCGCCGGTTGTGGCGGCTCGTCTACGGGCAGTTCCGGCGGCAAGGGCGACACGCTCACCCTCGTCTCGCTCGGCCCGCCGGCCAGCCTGGACCCGGCCAAAGCCAATGTCGGCTCCGACAACTGGTTCGTGAACCTGACCTACGACACGCTTCTTCGACTCGACCCGAACGGCAGGACCCAACCCGCGCTGGCCACCGAATGGGGCTATGTCGGGACCGGCAACACCGACTTCGAGTTCAAGCTGCGCGAGGGTGTGACGTTCGCGGACGGCACGCCGCTCACCGCCGAGGCGGTCGCCGCGTCGCTGAACTACACCCGCAAGAACGGGCTCAACGTCTCCTGGTTGTCGTCGATCGAGTCGATCACCGCGACCGGCCCGTTGAGCGTGCGCATCCACTGCGCGACCCCGAACCCGGTGCTGCCCCGGCTCCTGGACCACGTGTCCCTGGTCGGTTCGGTGATCAGCCCGGCCGGCCTCGCGGACCCCGCGAAGATGGGTACCGCCTCGTTCGGCGCCGGCCCCTACGTCCTCGACGCGGGCCGCACGGTGTCGGGCGACCACTACACGTACACGCCCAACGCCCGGTACTGGGACAAGAGCAGGATCCACTGGAAGACGGTGGTCATCAAGGTCATCCCCAACCCCAACTCCGCGCTCCAGACGGTCAAGACCGGCCAGGCCGACGTGCTGAACATCACCGCCGGCCAGGTCGCCACCGCCAGGTCAGGCGGCCTGGAGATCAGCAACACACCCCTGTTCACCCTCGGCGTCGACCTGGTCGACCGGGCCGGCACGGTGGCTCCCCCGCTCAAGGACGTCCGGGTCCGACAGGCGCTCAACCACGCCGTCGACCGCGAGTCGATCACCAAGGCCCTGGTCCAGCAGTACGGACAACCCACCACCCAGGTCGCCCTGCCCGGAGCCGACGGCTTCTCGGCGGAGCTCGATCGGCGCTATCCGTACGACCCGGCGAAGGCCAAGCAGTTGCTGACCGAGGCCGGCTACCCCAACGGCTTCTCCTTCGACATGGAGACCACGAACCTGCTCGGCATGGACCTGGCCACCCAGGCCGTGGTCGAGCAATGGAAACAGATCGGCGTCAACGCCAAGGTCACCACCGACACCAGCGTCGGCCAGTGGCTCGCCAACGCCACCTCCAAGAAGTTCCCCGTGCTCGCCTTCGGCTACGGCGCGGCGCCCACCTATCTGATGTCGCTGGACTGGCTGCTGCCGCACGCCACCGCGTTCAACCCGTTCGCCTCCGAGGACCCCGAACTCACCCGCCGACTGACCGAGGCCGCCGCGGCGCCCGCCGACCGACAGGGGGCGCGATACGAGGAGGTACTGCGCTACGTCGTCGACCAGGGTTGGTTCGTGTCCGTGATGCGGATGGACGGCATCTACGCGTTCAACGGCAAGAAGCTCTCCGGCTTCACCTCCGCCCCCAATTACCTGCCGGACGTCGCGTGGGTGGTCGCACCCCGGTAGGCGGTCGCCCGTGGCGTCGCGAGACGCCACGGGCTTCCGACCACGGTCCGCAGGACGTGGGACGGGACGGTCGGGTCGGGTCGGGTTCAGGCGTCGACACCCTCGCCGGCGCCGGCGCGCTTCGGCAGGAGCCCGGCATCGGACACCGGTCCGAGGTGGCCGAGCTTGTCGGGATTGACCACCGAGTGGATCGCCCGGACCACGCCGTCGACGATGTCCAACTCGACCACACTGGCCACCCGTTCCTCGGCGTCGTACATCACCACCCCCGGCCGGCCGTTGACCCATGCCGGTCGGACGGAGACGCCGAGCATCCGAACCCGACGGAATCCGCCGACGAGCAACTGTGCGACACGCCCCGGCTCGGTCTGCGGCCGGCCGATCGCCTGCGCCTTGCCGCCGCCGTCCCCATGGAACACCACGTCCGGTGCGAGCATGCCGAGCAGCGCGTCCATGTCGCCGCCGTCGGCGGCCTCGAAGAACCTGCGGGCCAGTTCCTGGCCTTCGGCCCGCCGCGCCGGGGCCGGGGCGCTGTCCCGCACCCGCCCCGCGGCGGCGATGCGCTGCCGGGCGCGCGTGAAGATCTGCCGGCAGTTCACTTCGGTCTTACCGGTCGCCGTCGCCACATCCGGGTAGCCGTACCCGAACACCTCGCGCAGCATGAACACCGCTCGCTCCACCGGCGAGAGGGACTCCAACAACACGAGGAACGCCATCGACAGCGAGTCGGCCAACTCGGCGTGCTCGGCCGGGCCCGGCCCGTCGGCGGGCGTGACGACCGGCTCGGGCAGCCATTCCCCCACGTACGTCTCCCGCCGCACCCGCGCCGAACCCAGGTGGTTGATGCCCAGCCGCGTCACCGCTGTCGTCAGATACGGCTTCGGCTCGACGATCGTGGTTCCCGCCCGGCGCGCCCGGGTCAGGCCGAGGAAGGCGTCCTGCACGATGTCCTCGGCGTCGCCGACGGAACCGGTCATCCCGTAGGCGATGGAGAACAGCAGCGGGCGGTACCGGGCCACGTCCGCCTCGTCGACCGACCCGGACATCGATTCCCGTTCGCCGACCGGCGTCTCGCGACTCATCACCACGCCCCTCACTCGACGGCGCTTCCGATCGCGCGCGACGTCGGGCAGGCTATCCGTGGCCGTCCGGCCCGATGATCATGACGTACGCGGCACGATCGCCCGCGGCGCCACGACCCGGGGTCGAGGCCGGATGCCGGCGCCGGCCGTCCGGCCTCGACCCCGGGCGGGTCGCGTGGCGCTCACCAGGCAACGGGGCCGAGGCGGTCGGTGAAGGTCCCGGTCGGGCCGTCGGCGTCGAGCAGCGCGAGCCTGACGATCGAATCGGTGCCCTCGGTGACCGTCAGCTCGCCGGTGTGGCGATTCATGTCGGTGGCGGCGAACTTGCGATTGGCGACCTCTCCGGGAGTGGCGACATTGAACTTGATCCCCGGGAGTGCCTGCGCGTATCGCACGGTGAGCATGTTCAGCGCCGCCTTCGACGAGCTGTAGGCCAGCTCGTGCATCTTCGAGACGGGCTGGGCCGGATCGGTCACGACCGAGAAGGCACCACCGCCGCTGGACACCATGACCACCCGCGGCTGTTCCGCCGCCCGCAGCAGGGGAAGGAACGCGTGGGTGACCCTGATCGGTCCGTAGACGTTGGTGTCGTAGACCGAGTGGATTTCCTCGACCGTCGCGTCCGCGGGCGTGATGCCCCTCCCTGACGCGCCGGCGTTGTTGATCAACACGTCGAGCCGGTCGGTGTGCTCTCGAACGAGTCGTACGGCCGCGGCCACCGACTCGTCCGAGGTCACGTCCAGCGGGACCATGACCACCTTCGCGCCGCCGTCGGTCAGCGTCTCGGCGGCTGCCCGCCCCCGGCCCTCGTCACGCGAGCCGAGAAAGATCGTCCAACCCAGTTCGCCGAGGCGCCGAGCCGCCTCGAAGCCGAGTCCCTTGTTGGCGCCGGTGATCAACACTGTGGTCTGTTCCGAGTTCGTCATGGCCTCTAGGACATCCCTCTCCCATCGGCTGTGACACATCCGGGCCACTTGTGACCGGCCTCACAATCACCCGTCGCGGCCGGCGGTACCGGCTGCGCCCGCGTCACGGCGCGTCGACGCCGAGCGGGTCCCGGTTGCGTCGGACGAAGTCGGCCGGGTCGAGGGTGCCGCCCAGGCGGGGCGTCAGTCCCACCTCGGCGACCCGCCGGAAGTCGGGGGCCGTCGCGGCACCCTGCGCGAGGGCGCCGGCCGGTGGTTCGCCGATCGTGTGGGTGAGATCGGCGAGGTTGGAACGGGCGGCGAGGTCGGGTTCGGTCGGCCAGGCCCCGATGACGACTCCGGCGCAGCGTACGTCTCGCGCGGCCAACGCCTCCAAGGTCAGCGTGGTGTCGTTGAGCGTGCCCAATCCGGCCGCGGTGACCACGAGCACCGGCGCACGCAGTTCCTTCGCCAGGTCCGCCACCGTCCAATCGCCGAAGCGCACCAGCAGCCCTCCGGCCCCCTCGACCAGCACCAGGTCGCGCAGCGCGCCCAGTTCGCCGATCGACGCCGCGACATCGTCCAGTGCCGGTGCCGGGCGGCCCGCACGGCGGGCGGCGGCCTCGGGCGAGAGCGCGTCGCGGTAGCGGGCCATCTCGTGCAGATCGTCGGCGCCGGACAGGCGACGCACCTCGGCCGGATCGCCCGGTTCGTCGGGCGTGACTCCGGTCTGGGCGGGCTTGACCACCGCGACCGACCTGCGCCGCGCCAGTGCCATCGCGGCAACGGCCGCGGTGGTGACGGTCTTGCCGACGCCGGTCCCGGTTCCGGACACGATCACGATTCCTTCGAGCACGACGAATTCCCTTGCTGTGGTCGGTGGTTCCCGGCCCTGCCGGGCATGCCCCGCTCCGACCGAGCCTTGCGGGCGCAGTCCGCGCGGCACCCGTGCCCGGCAGTCTCTCCGAGCCCGGCCCTCCCCCACAGCGGCGCGATGCGACAAGAACGACGCCCTGACGTTGTCCGCGGGTCACCACAACGCGCGGACTCGCGCGGGGCGTTGCCTTGCTGCGAAGTACGCTCGCCCGTGCCGCAGCTTGGGCGGGATCGCGGCTTGCGCGGATCGCGGCTTCCCGGGCCACGCGAACCAGCGCGGGACGGCCCTGCCCGGGGGCGGCGTTGCCCGGGGCGGCCCGCGGTAGGCGCGCCCCTGCCCCGGACGCGAACTCGCGGGAGGTCGGCTCCCCGGGAGGCGTGCAGCGAACGGAAGCCGGCCCGGAGCCGGTTGGCCGACTCCTGCTCGGGGCCGACTCCAGCTCGGGGCCGTCTTCGTCCAGGCGGATCAGGGGCCGCAAGGCCGGATCGGCGTCCTCCACCGGCAGCCGGCCACCCGGTCGCGGGCGACGCCCCGAGGCCGCCGCCGCGAACCGCGTGGACGGAGTCGGCGTCGACGCGGAAGGGCCTCGTGGACGACCCGCGATCAGGCGCGCGGCCCCAGGAACAGGCCACCGCTCGCGTCGATGACCTGTCCGGTGATCCAGCGCGCCGCGTCGGAGGCGAGGAACACGACCACGTCGGCGACGTCGTCGGGACCGCCCAGCCGGTCGAGTGCCGTGCTCGCGGCGATGAGTTCGGCCAGGCCCGGCGCCTCGAAGACCGATGTGTTGCTCGCGGTGCGAGTGGCGCCGGGAGCAACCGCGTTCACCGTGATTCCGCGGGTCCCGAGTTCGTTGGCCAGCGTCTTGCTCATCGTCTCGACGGCGCCCTTCGTCATCGCGAAGGACGTCTGGCCGGGGTTGGCCATCCGGGTCGCCACCGACGAGATCGTGACGATGCGCCCACCGTCGCGGAGCAGCGGCAGTGCTCGCTGGATGATGAAGTACGGCGCGCGCACGTTCACCGCGAAGAGGTGGTCGAACTCGGCCCGCGTCGTGACTCCCATCGGGCCGGCGGGCGGGGCCGCCGCGTTGTTGACGAGGATGTCCAGCGGCCGTCCGGCCAGGCCCGCCTCGACTCCCGCGAACAGCGTCTCGACGTCGTCGTCGGCACCCAGCGCCGCTCCCACGGCGAACGCGGTCCCGCCGCCACGCTCGATCTCGTCGACCGTCGCCGTCGCGCCGTCCTCGTCCGTGCCGAAATGTACGGCGACCGCCACCCCCTTCGCGGCCAGCCGGGCCGCGATCGCCCGCCCGATGCCGCGCGACGCGCCGGTCACCAGAGCCGTTTTTCCGGTCAAATCAGTCATATCGCCCACCCCATGATGTCAGTCACTACCGATTGGAGAGTTTCTACCTACTTGATAATCACTACCGATCTGGTAGTCACTACCAGTCAGGTAGGGTCTACCATATGGTCGACCAGCACTCAACCCTGCGAGCGCAACGACGAGCCGAGACCCAGCGCACGATCCAGGCGCATGCGGTACGGCTGTTCACCGAGCGCGGATACGACGCCACGACCATGACCGACGTAGCCGAAGCCGCGGGCGTGTCGCCGATGACCGTGTATCGGCACTTCCCCACCAAGGAAGACCTCGTGCTCGCCGACCGGCACGGCCGGCTCGTCGCCGAACGGATCCTCGCGTCGCCCGCCGCACAACCCCTGGTCCGCCGCATCGGCACCGCACTCGTCGAGTCGGCCTCGACGTTGACCGGTCGCGGCGAAGGAGACGATCCGTCGGCGAACAGGCAGTTCCTGCTCGCCCGCCTCCGGCTCATGATCTCGACGCCTGCCCTGCGCGCCAGGCACTTGGACAACCACTACGCGCTCCAGCAGGCGATCGTCGACGCCCTCGGGGACGAGGCCGGCGATCCCGACGCGGCGTTTCAGGCCCAGGCGGCGGCCGGCGCCTGCCTGGCCGCCATGCACACGGCACTGGTGCGCTGGGCCGAGGACGACGGACGCACCGAACTGCCCGATCTGATCGCGAAGGCACTCGCCGCCGCCTTCGGCAACGACATCGTCGGGACCGACCGGGGCGCGTGAGAAGGACTCTCCAAGCGCATACTCCCGGGCACAAAGCCGCGCACGCGGCACACGGCCATCGCGCCGGTCATCGGCGTCCCTGTCCGTCCGGCGCGCTCAGGACCGCGATCGTCTTGCCGCCGCGGCCCGTTCGGCGGGCGGCCCCGCCCACACCGGACTCGGGCTCCGCCTCACCCGGACTCGGACCCGGGTTCGAGCCCGGGCTCGGGCCCGGCCACGGCCCCGGACCCGAACGTGGACCCGAACGTGGACGCGGACGTGGACGCTGACGCGGACGTGGACGCGGACTGTACGAGCACGCGCCGAAGCCAGCGCAAACGCGCGTCGCGGGCGTCCCGGCTCAGCGCCGCCCCCGGCACGAACGTGTCGAATCCGTGGAAGGCCCCGGGCCACACGTGCAGTTCGGCTTGCCCACCCGCCTGCCAGATCGCGTTGGCGTAGGCCACGTCCTCGTCCCGAAACGTCTCGGCCGACCCGACCTCGATGTAGGCCGGGGGCAGCCCGGACAGATCCGTGGCCCGGGCGGGCGCCGCGTAGGGCGACAGGTCCGCGGCGCCGTAGCGGTCGCCCAACAACGCCTGCCACGCGGTCGCGTTGGAGGTTCGGTCCCAGGTGTCGACGCCGGCCATCTGGTGACTGGAGAAGGTGTCGTTGCGGTCGTCGAGCATCGGGGACAGCAGCAGTTGCCCGATCGGCGTGGGCCCGCCCCGGTCGCGGTTGAGCAGGGCGAGTGCCGCGGCGAGTCCGCCGCCGGCACTCTTTCCCCCGATGACGACGCGGCTCGTGTCGATGCCCAGTTCGGCCGCGTGCGCGGCCACCCGGACGAACCCGGCGTGGCAGTCCTCCACCGGGGCGAGGTACCGCGCCCGTGGTGCCAACGGGTACTCGACGGAGACGACGGCCAGTTCCAGCGGGAGCGCCCATTCCCGAAGCAACCGCGGCAGTACGGACCACGCGTTGCCCGTGATCATGCCGCCGCCGTGCATGTAGTACAGGAGCGGCAGCGGCCCGGCGATCCCCGCGGGTCGCGCACTCACGAGCGTGACGTCCCGTCCGCCCGACGCCCCGGGCACACGCAGCTCCTCCACCTCGAACCGACCGTCGGCTCGGAGGTCCCCAACCGTCGGCCTGGGTCGGGTCGCGGCATCCCGCTCCTGTCGGGCGGCGAGGTTCTCCGGGGTGAACGGCTGCCTGTCCTCGTCCCCGAAGGCGGCCTGCGCCGCGCTCGGTTCGGGGTCGAAAGGGGGCGCGTCCCAAGCCGTCGAAACGGGTCCGGGCTCCACCGGCATGCCGGCCCCCACGCTCACGACAGGCCATCCCGCCGGGCGAACGCACACCGGTAGCCGGCGCGGCCCGACCACACGCCCTCAACGGCAACTCCGTGCAGGAAGAACGCTCGCGCGATGTCCATGCGACGTAGTCAATCATCGATGGTCTCGCCGCCTCGGGACGAGGGCGGTGAGTCAGGGCATCCGTGCGGGGATGAACCGCGCGGCCCGCGCGGGGTGTTCGTCTGTTACTCCGCCGACCGGGTGAGAACACGACGTCTCCGGTCCGATATTCGGAGAACCCCGATCGTGTGCTTGTATATGCCACCGGAAGTGCCGCGGATCATCGAATGAGAGCGAACCGCGAAGACGGCGCAATTCGCAAAGGGCGATCTCGATTTGATACTGCTCGATTGTTGTCGGAATCGGCTCGGATTCGGCTCGGTATCGGCGCGAAGTCGTCTCGCTATCGGGCCGGACTCGGCACGCACTTGGTTCGCACTCGACGCAGACCCGGTTCGCGCTCGGTTCGCGCTCGGTTCGCGCTCGTTTCCCATTCGACATCGACACGTGATCACCGATCGCCCGTCCCCGGCGTATCCGCACGCGGCCGAGCCCCCGCCTTCGGGTGGGAACTCGGCCGGGTGTTCTCGGGCTTGCGTGGGGCACCAGGGCGTGTTGTACGTTCGTACTCCCGTATGCTCCGCCGCCTCCCGGGCGGTGCCTTGGCGCGGCGGTTCGGCCGGGGCCGAGGGTGCCCGTGGTTCTGTCCGTACTTTCACTACGGACAGCATCCACCACGGGTACCCGAGGCCGGCGACCGAACCGGTCCGGTTCGTCCGCGCACGTGCGTCGTGTTCGACCACGCACGCGTCCCGTTCGACCACGCACGCGCGTCCGGTTCGTTCGGATCGCGATCGGACCGGGAGTCGGTCAGATCGGGAAGCCGGTCGGAGCCGGGGACGCCTTGAGGGTGCAGGTGACGGTCAGCCCGGGCGGCGTGATCGTCATGACGATGCTGCTCGGCGCACTGGGGATGCCCACACTGGCCGCCTTTTGCAGGACGATGCTGGTGTGCACGCCCGCGCTGATCGCCGTGGGGTTGGCCAGGCCGCTCTGGTTGCCGGTCAGTGTCCCCGTGATGCCACCCGCCGGGATGGCGGTCGGCACCCAGTAGGTGATGCTGGCGGTCAGCGTGAGCAGGTTGGTCGCGCTGCGGTTGAACGTGGCGCCGACCGAACCGCCGTAGATGCCACAGTCGTAGGTCGCCTTGCCGGTACCCGCCGCGGAGGCCGGGGTGACCATGGCGGCGGCGGCGCCGATCGCGCACACCCCCGCGATGGCCGCGCTTCTGATCTTCGACATGAGAGGTAGTCCCTTCCGCATCGACCTCGAAGCGCGGGACTGCGCAACGCACACGTGGCCCCGAGCGCCGAACGTGATGCAGTGATTGCCATTCGTGAGAACCGGGCCGGGCAGCCCGGACGTAGCCGTGCGGTCGCGTATCCTGCCGGCCGTTCGGCGAATGCGACAAGGCAAAGCTCCCTAAGGATCGCCCGCAGGTCAAGACCCTTCGAGAGGAAACCGTAACGACGGTGAAATCCGGGCGTCGGTGAATGATCTTGGATTTGAGACCGCGTGCGGAGTCGACACGTGTCACCTGAATCGGCTGTTCGCCGCTATTGATTTCCGAGCGATTTGCGTACAGATTCCCCAGCATCATTGGACCTTCGCATGCCGCCCCGCATCCGACGGATGTCGTTCGCGCGTGGCCCGGAGCCGGGACGACTTGCGGAAGCGATCTCCCACTCGTCCCCGGCGGGTGGGGGTCAGTTCACGAAGGAGCACGGTTTTGGGGTTACGAAGATTGATTCCCCACAGGGCCACGGCCGTCGTGGTGACGGGGATGCTGGGAATGGCGGGGATCGCGGCACTGGCGCCGGCCGCGCATGCCGCGCCCATCGAGTACACGTCGCAGTGCGTGAACCAGACACTGCCGGACCTTCCGATCGACCCGTCGCAGACCAAGGTCGACATCTCCGTGGACCCGGTCAAACCCGCGTACAAGGTGGGCGAGACGATCACGGTGAACTGGAAGTGGCTGTCGTACGGCATCGTGCCGCCGAACACGCCGATCGTGACCAAGGTGGAGAAGGACTCGACACTGCCCAAGGGCAGGATCGGGTTGTCGGGTGCGCAGACCCGGGAGATGGACCTCGAGGGTGAACGCAAGAATCCCGAGACCCCGCTCGGTCAGGAGTTGATCGTCACCGACATGAAGGGCACCGTCACCCTCACCGACGCCGGGACCGTGAACCTGACACCGCTTCAGCACTCGACGTGGACGAAGGCGTTCGGCTTCGACTCCGAGACCCGGTGCCTGCCCACGACCGCGGTGCCGGTGGGTGCGTCGATCACGGTGGAGCCGGGTGAGGTGGAGTTGCCGGTTCTCCAGGCACCGGACGGTGACGTCTACTCGGGTTCGACCATCACGCTCACCGGCAGCAGGTTCGCGCCGAACGGCACTCCGCAGGTCGCGCTGTGCGACGCGAACGGCAGCGGATGCGATGCGAGCAGGTTCCTGATGAACACGCTCGCCATCGACGCCCAGGGCAACCTGACCGGGACCGCGATGTTGTACCCGTTCGGCATCGACGACGGACGATACGTCGTGCGCGTCTCCGACGGATCCAAGGAGGCGACGGACACCCTCTCCATCAAGGCGTTCGTGCCGGGGCAACGAGTGCTCACGGCCGACAGGACGTCGGGCCCGGTGGGCACCGTGGTCAAGCTGGAGGGCCACGACTGGGTTCCCAACTACGAGATCCAGATCAGCGGTGTGGACGCGGACGGGAACATCTCCGACGTCCCGATCGGTGTCATGACCTCTCCCGACGGCAGGTTCGCCGCCGAGTACGTGATCGGAGCCGCCGAGGACGCCGCGATCCGCGCCGTCGCGGGCTTCGAGGACGAGGGCATGTCGGTGCCGTTCACGGTGACCGACGGCGGCGGCGGCCTGGAGCAGTCGCTCACCGGCACGATCACCCCCGGCGGCCTGACGATGACCCAGACCGCGGCGGGGATCGACTTCGGTACGACCACCCTCAACGGCCGGGTGCAGACCATGCACGCGGCGTTGAACCGGGTGACCGTGGTCGACGCGCGCGGCAGCGAACTCGGTTGGCAGTTGACCGGGTCGGTGTCCGACCTCACGTCGGACCGGGGCACCATCCCGGCCGCCAACGTGGCCTGGACGCCGTCCTGCGCGGCGACCCAGGGAAGCCCGTCCACGGTGTCCTCGGGATCGACCGGCCCGATCGGGTCCGGCGCGACCCTGTGCACGCAGGCCCCGGGCGCCGGCCCGACCGGCGGCACCTTCACCGCGGACGCCGCCCTGGCGCTGACCGTACCGGCGTACGCGGCAACGGGTACCTATGGCGGGACGATCACGCTGACCCTGTCGTGACCGACCCGGCTCGCCTCTCGCTCTCGCGCGAGGTCGCGTGACCGGTCCCGGCGCATCGTCCGGCCCCGTCCGATCGGACGGGACACCCGGTGCGCCGGGGCCTTCGCACGCCGCCCGGGCCACGACACGCCGCGCCGCGAACCGGTGGGCGCCGACGACGACTTCCCGAGGCCGTGTGGGCACGGGTCCGTCCGGGGTGCAGCGGTCGAGCGGTCAATAGGCCGGCGCCGAACGCCGCTTCGGCGGCGCCGAGGCCGCCGGGACCCGCGCGCGGGCGGTGCCGGTGACGGGTCCGGCGGCGGGCGCGGCGCGCGGTGCGGGGTCGGTGACCGCTGTCGCCGAGGGTCTGCCGGGAAGTCCCGCCGCGGTGCAGGCGGCGGCGAGGGCCGCCGCCGCGGCCAGGGCGAAGACGATCAGGTAGGCGTGCAAGGTGGGGTACGCGGTGCCGTGCACGTCGGTGGTGAACTGTGCCAGGACGGCCACCACCGTGGTGCTGCACACGCTTTGGCCCATCGTGCGCATCAGGACGTTGAGACCGGTCGCGGAGGCGGTCTGCTCCTGCGGCACCGCCTGGAGGACGAGGGTGGGCAGCGCGGAGTACACCAGTCCGGTGCCGACCGAGCACAGGGTCGCGCCCAGGACGATGGTCCACAGGGTGCCGCTGGTGAAGATCCGGAACACGTACGCGCCGGCGATCACCAGGGATCCCGCCAGGAGCGTCCATCGGCCACCGCGGGCGGCCGAGAGTCGCGCGGAGACGGAGGACATGCAGACCATGACGAATCCTCCGGGCACCAGGCACAGGCTCGCGGTCAGCGCCGACGCGCCCAGGCCGTACCCGGTCGAGGTGGGCGCCTGGACGAGCTGCGCGGTGGCCAACCAGTTCGCGTAGAACGCGAAGCCGGTGAGCAGGGCGGCGGTGTGCGGCAGCGCCACGGTACGGCGTCCGGCCAACCGCAGGTCCACCAGCGGTTCGCGGGCCCGCAGTTGGCGCCAGACCCACAGGCCCAGGGCCACCACGCCGGTGGCCGCCGACACGGCCACGGGCATGCTGCCCCAGCCCCAGACGGCGCCCTTGGACAGCGCCAGCAACAGCGCCACCAGGCCCACCGACAGCAGCACCGCGCCCACGACGTCGAAGCGGCCGCGCGTACGCACCGGGGAGTCCGGGACCACCCACCACGACGCGCACGCGGTCAGCGCGCCCAGCACGGTGGTCACCCAGAACAGCGCGTGCCAGTCGGCGTGTTCGACCACCACCGAGGCCAGCGGCAGGCCCAGCGCCGCGCCGATGCCGACGGTGGAGCTCATGAGCGCGACGGAGGATCCGATCCGGTGCCCCGCGAGTTCGTCGCGCAGGATGCTGGTGGCCAGCGGCACCACCGCGGCGGCGGCGCCCTGCATCGCACGGGCGGCGATGAGCACCCGGATGTCGGACGTGAGCGCGCACAGCGCCGACCCGATGGTCATCGTCACCAGTGCGCCGATCAGCACCGGGCGTTTTCCGTACATGTCCCCGGCCCGCCCCAGGACCGGGTTGAGCACCGCGCCGGTCACCAGGGTCGCGGTGAGCATCCAGCTCACCGTCGAGGGCGAGGAACCCGTCGCGCGAGGCAGGTCCGGCAGCATGGGCACCACGACGGTCTGCATCAGCGCCATCAGGACGCCACCGAACGCGAGCACCGGCACCAGCAGCCGCTGCCGCAATCGCACCCCGAGAGCGGTCGGGCCCGGCCCGGGTTCAGCCTCGGGCGCGGCCTCGGGCGCGGCCTCGGGCGCGGCCTCGGGCCCGGTCGGGGGCGCCGCGGAATGGTCACGGGGTTGTTCCATGGTGCTCCTGAGACTCGGCGAGCCGCGCCCGTCATCGATCGACTATCGATCACAGTCACGCATGTACCGTGCACGTGATCAAGAGTCGCCACCCAGGAATCTGACGCTCCGTCAGATGACTTGTCTCACACACGCCGGCCGTGGATCGGCGCCGCCCCGGGGGCACCGTGGAGGGCGCAGGACTCCGCTGCCGCTGCGACGGTGCCGCACGCGGCTGGGGCGTCGCGCACAGGGCAGGGGGCACGAGACGCGGATCGTTGCACTCGCCCGGTGCTGCTCGCCGTACCGCCGCCCGGAAACCCGGTTGCCCACGATCGGGCGTACGCCGGAGGATTTCGACATGCCCGAGGCCACGTCCGACAGTTCCGTGTGGATTCCCTACCCCAAGATCTCCGCGAAGGCGCGGCTCGGGATGGCCGGGGGTCGGGAGTGGCTCGCACAGGAGAAGGTGCACGGGGCGCACTTCGCGGTGGTGTGCGACGACTCCGGCGTCCGCCCCGCGAAGCGGCGCGAACTGCTGTCCGACGACCTGCTCGACGACTTCTTCGGCGTCAGCAGGATCTGGCCGGGGTTGTCCGTGGCCGCCGCGCGATTCGCCGCCGCGCTGCGCGGTGTGTGGGGCGACGCGGCCGTGGTGACCATCTACGGTGAACTGGCCGGCGGGCACTACCCGCATCCGGACGTTCCCGCGGACTCCGCGGTCGAGCCGGTGCAGACCGGCGTCTGGTACACACCGGACCTGCACTGGTTGTTGTTCGACACGACGGTCGAGACCGAGGGCGGGCGTTGCTGGATCTCCGACCGTGCCCTGCGCGACGCCGCCGCCGACGCCGGGCTGCGCTGCGTACCGACCCTCGCGCACGGCTCGCTCAACTCGCTTCGGCGGTTGCCGTGCGCGTATCCCAGCCTGGTTCCGGGCCTGTTCGGGCTGCCCGCACTCGTGGACAACCTCGCCGAGGGGTACGTGCTCAAGCCCGCCGGGGACTGGTGGGAGCACGGCGGCACCGGCACGAATGCCTCCTCCGCCCGCCCGGTGGCCAAGGTCAAACAGGACGGTTTCGCCGAGGACGAGCGCTTCGCCGGTTCCCGCCCGTACCTCGCCCCGCCCGAGGGCGCGGCCGGCGTACCCGCGTGGCTCCTGGTCCGGGCGGCGGCCCTGCTCACCCCCACCCGCGCGGCCGCGGCGGTGAGCAAACTCGGGCCGCGTGCCCCCGCCGACGCCGTGGCGGAGGAGATCACCCGCGACGTGGCGGAGGAGATCGCCGACGCGGTGGGCGGCCTGCCCGACGCCCACCTTCGCGCCCTGACCCACGCGCTCGAACCGGGGGCACGCGCGCTCACCCGCTTCGACGCCGACGAACGCCGAGCCGCAAGCTCTCGGCGCCGGCGGCCGTAGCCGTCGCGCCATACGGGACGGATGCCCGGATCCGAGACGGACACCGCGATAGTGGAGCCGCGATACCGGATCCGAGACGGACACCGCGATACCGGATCCGAGACCGACACCGCGATAGTGGAGCCGTTCGACGCATTCGATCCATCCGGTCGCACGTCGACCCGCACGACGGCTCGGCTTGTCGCGGGACATCCGACCGACCGACTCATCCCAGGAGGGAACATGACCCACCCCGAGGCTCCGAAGACACCGCCGGTACGTCAACTACGCCTGGTCGTCGAGGCGGACGACTTCGAGGCTGCCCTGGCCTTCTACCGTGACGCCCTCGGCCTGCCCGAGCAGGCGGCCTTCTCCGGGGACGGCGGCGCCCGCGTCGCGATCCTCGACGCGGGCCGCGCCACGCTGGAGATCGCGAACCCACAGCAGAAGCGCATGATCGACGACGTCGAAGTCGGCCGTCAGGTCGCACCCAGGATCCGCATCGCCTTCGAGGTCGACGACACCCACACCGCGACGAACCACCTCATCGCCGCGGGCGCCACCCAGATCGCACCCCCCACCCGCACGCCCTGGAATTCCCTGAACTCCAGACTCGACGCCCCCGCCGACCTCCACATCTCCCTCTTCCAAGAACTCACCGACCCCAACCACCAGCCCGCGTCCGGCGCCCCCCAACCGACGGAACCCACCCCGCCCCGCACCGACTCCTGACCCCACCCGCAACCACATCGCCGCCGACCCGACCACCGAACCCGCCCGGCGAATGTGCGGATGTGCGGATGGATGTACGGATGTACGGATGTACGCGTGTCCGCATGTCCGCACCGCGCCTCCAGCGCGACGTGATGCCCGCCGGCGCGAGCCGACCATCCTCGAGTGCCGGTGGGACGGCGGGCGGGTCCGGGAGGGCGGGGTCGTTGAGTGGGGGTAAACGATGGGGTGGGGATCGGGCGTTGATCGGCGACGTCACAGGCGTGAAGGTTGAGGTGTTGGCATACCACCTCGGGAGCAGTCGACATGAGCCTGGAAATCGTCGAATCCGCACACCCTCACCCACCCACGCCCTCCGGCGGCGACCCGTACCGACCCGACGCGTTCGCGGACGCGGCGCTGCGCAGCGTGGAGCGGGTGTACCTGGCCGCCGTACGGCTGACCGGTGATCGGGACGCGGCGGTGGATCTCGTCCTGGACACCTACGCACACACGTACCGAAGCCATCTGGAAGGCAGTCCGAGCGCCCCCGCCACCTTGCCGCCGGAACCGTGGTTCAGTGCCTGGCTGCTCCTGGTCCAGTACGAGCTCTGGTCGGCAAGCGGCAAGGGAGCGGCGGCCGGGAGTCGATGACCCCGGCCGCACGGGGCTTGGGCGAGGACCGGGTCACGCCCGGGTTCGCGTGCGGTCGCGTGCGACGGGATCAGGTGCGGCCCTCGTCGTTCTGGGCCTGCCGCAGAATCGTCGAGGCGGGCATCCAGTCGGCCCGGACCACGTGGAATCCCGCGGCCTCGTAGGCGTCGCAGACCTGGGCGTCGTCGTCGACGACCATGGCAACGGTCCGGCCCCGCGCCAGTTTGCGCAACAATTCGGGCTTGGCGACACGGGCCGCACGGCGGTCCCGGTCGGCGCGCATCACCAGCCGGCCGGAGGGCAGGCCGTGCCGGTCCAGCCAAGCCACGGTGTCGCGGCGGCAGCGCTCCGGGCGACCGGTGACGTACACCACCTCGTGTGCCTCGGCGCTGTCCCTCGCGAGCGCGACCCCCTCCGCGAGCGGCGCGTCGTGCGCCGCCGCCGCGAAGAACGCCGCCCAGTCACGGGGCGGCGACTCGACGAGGTGCAGCCGGTGACGGGTGTCGGCCACGGTGCCGTCCAGGTCGAACACCGCCAACGGGCGGGATATCACAAGCGCCTCCAAGGCATTCCGACTCGGCCGGGGAGTCTACGCCGAGCCCGGCACCGGCGTGCCGGCGCGCCGGTCGGCTCCCGGAAACCCGAGTGCGTCCCCTCGGCGCGGTCTGGGACCATGCCGGATGGCCCACACTCTCGAAGCCCTGATCGTCCGACATGCCCGCCGCCTCCCGGTCCCCTCCGGACCCACCGGGCAAGGCGACGTCGCCGCACGGCAATTCGACGCCGCGCTGTTGTCCGTGGGCTTCAAGTTGTCGGCGGACCTGTGGGGACGGCTGTCGGGACTGGCCGAGGACACGGTCCTCGACATCGCCGCACGTACGCTGAAGACCGTCCGCGAGATGGTCGGCGACCACGTCCGGCACAACAGCTACTTCATCGACTTCCCGGCCCACGTGCCAAACACCCTCGAATTCTGGACGCGGTGCATCACCGAGGCGCTCGCCGACGACGCGTCGCACGACGACGTCCTGGCGCAGCTCGACACCGGCGTGGTCGACCTGCTGACCCTGCCGTCGTACGGCAACTACCGGCACACGTATGCCGAGATGCTCGCGGCCCACGGCGAGCTGATCGCCGCCGCGGGCGACCGCCTGACGATCCTGCACCTCGGGGGAACCCCGGACGAGGAGGTCACCGCCCTCTACCTGGCCCTGGCGGGAAGCACCACTCCCCTGGGCGACGAGGGCCTGCGCGACCTGGGTCTGCTCGCCGCGCACTGCGCCGCCGGCCCCCAGCCCGAGGCGATCCCGGTGCGGGAGAACCGCGCCGTCGTCAACCGTGCCCGTCTCGACCTCGGCGCGGACCTGCTCGTGGACACCGTCACCGACGTGCTCCGCCTGGCCTGCGCGCTCGCGGACGGCGATGTGGCCCTCGTGGAACCGACCCGGTTCAAGGCCCTTTCGCGCCCCGTACGCCGCGCCCTGCTCGCCGCCCTCGACGCGCTCGTCGCCGCCGCCCCGGCCAAACTCGCCGACGTCACCGCGCACCGCGAGGCCTTCAAGCGTCTCGGCGAGCGGCTCCACCCGCACGAGTACCCCCGTTGGCCGCACGCCGCGGACGTGTTCGCCGTGGCCCGGGGCGAGCTGAAGGCGCCGTCCCTGGACAGCCGCGTCGAGCAGTTGCTCGGCGCCGGCGACGTCACCGGGGCGACGCGACTGCTGACGGCCGCTCCCGGCAGGCTGTTCCGCGCCCTGGACCGGCTGCTGCGCCTGTCTGGCACCCAGGAGGAGCGCGACGCCGTCGTGGCCGCCGCCGAACAGCTCGCCGCGCGGGTCTCCGGGCGCGTCCTGCTGTCGGTCCGCGAGCACTTCCACAACCGCACCGACGAGTGCACCGCGCGTCGCGTCTTCGTCAACCGCCTCGGCCGCGCCTGGGTGGCCGCCGACACCCGCGCGCCGGTGCGGTCGCCCGAGCGCGAGCGGCTGATCGCCGCTCTGGACGCCGAGACGCGCCGCCGCCTCCCCGAGCCGGGGCACCTGCTGATCGACCCGGACGTCCTCGACGTCGCGCTCCCGCTCAGCGGGAAGGCGACGGCCGCCGGCCTCGGCGTACTGCCCCGCGGCTCGGTCTCCGCCATCGACGGCGAACTGCTGCGGTTCTTCGTGTACTGGAAGCAGACCCGACACAGCACCGACTACGACCTGTCGGCGCTGATGCTGGACGAGGAGTACGCGACGGTCGGCTGGCTGTCGTTCACCGCCCTCACCTCGTACGAGGGCGAGCACTCCGGCGACATCACCGACGCGCCCGACGGCGCCTCGGAGTTCATCAACCTGCGTCTGGGCGGTGTCACCGGGAGCTACATCGTCCCGCAGGTGAACATCTACTCGGGGGAAGGCTTCGAGCAGGTCGAGGAGTCGTTCTTCGGCTTCATGCTGCGCGACGCGGAGCAGCGGGGTCGTCCCTTCGAGCCGAGCACCGTGCGGATGAAGTCGGACCTGCGCGGCCCGGGCCGGGTCGCGCTGCCGCTGGCGTTCATCCGCGGGAGCGACGGCCGTTGGCGCGCCAAGTGGTTGCACCTGTACCTCCAGGGCGCCCCGAACTCCAACATGGTCGAGGGCAACCGGGTGTCCGTCTCGACCCTGCTGCGCGGCATGCTCGAGCGCGAGCACCTCACCATCGAGTACCTCGCCGAACTGATGGCCGACCGAGCCGCGGCCACCACGCTGTGGGACCCCGAGTCGATCCCGGACGGCCCCGTCACCTACATCGGCCTGGCCCGCCCGGACGGCCTGCACCCCGACTCCCGGATCTTCACCCCGGAAAACCTGCGCGACCTGATCCCCGCCTAGTGCTAACGTTGGCCTCGGCGAGGCCATGATCGGACTTCCTTCTCACTCCTTGAATAGTCCCTTCGCTTTCCTCGCCCTCGACTTGCGAGGCCGGGATGCCGTCAGGCACCCCGGCCTCGTTGTTTTTCCCGGACTCCCTCCCGGGCACCGTCCCGCAGACATCACCGACACGCGCCGCGTGGGTCGGCGCCGTGCGTGGGGTGCCTGCCCGGGGGATCTCCCTGGCGCGGGCGCTCGTCCGCCAGGGCCGGGAGCGTGTCGATGATGTCGAAGTCCGCCCGGAGGCCCGGGAGTTGCAGGACGTGCCGGACGAACGGGTCGACCCGGAACAGGCGCAGGTCGCCGTTGCGGGCGTGGGCGCGCTCGCGGCCTCGGGCCAGCACGGAAATGGCGCGGGCGCCGAGGAAGGTCACCTCCCCCAGGTCGACGATCACGTGCGGCCGGTCGATTCCGGTCAGGGCGTCCAGGGCGCGGGCGAGCGGGAGGACGGTGGCCACGTCGAGTTCACCGCGTGGGGTGATGACGAGGTGGCGTCCGTGCGACCGCGTGGACAGGCGCGGGCGGGCGAGGGCTCGGTGCGTGCGGGTCATGGCGGAATCGACCTTCCTGGCGGCGGGTGGGCGTGGGGGACGTGGCGGGCGGAACCCGGCGCCGTTCCGGGTACCGCCCGCCACGCCGGCGGGGCGAGGTGTCGGCCGACTCCCACCCCCGGGGGGTCTCGATGGGTCCGCATCGTCCGGCACCGCAACGACGCGGCGCCTGTGCGGCGTCGAGCGTCGAGACCCCCGGACCTGCCCCGAACCTGTCTAGGCGTGGCCGGCGGCGGCGAGCAGGCAGGGGAAGCGGTCGTTGGGTCGGCAGATCTCGCCGAGGTCGGGATCGTCGACCTCCTCGATGCCCGGTTCCACCCGCGCGACGTACGCCTGCGGGTCACCCGCGCCCTCGGTCTCGGCCGGCACCGGGGCGGGCGTGGCCGCCCGCAGGCGGCCGGCCCAGTGGTGGGCGTCCTCGGGTTCGCCCTCGACCCGGTGGTGCAGGGTGAGCAGGCGCATCGCCTCGACGGTGTCGGCGCCGGCGGCGTACCGCCACCAGAACGCGGCGGGTGCGGGCCGCCCGGTGAGGTACAGCAGACATCCGAACACCAACGCCCCTGCGGGAATGCGCCTTTGCACGAAATCCCCGAGGAGGGGGCCGGTGGTCGGTCGGGCGACGATCGCCTGGCAGAACTGTTCGAGTTCCGCCGCGGCGGCGTTCTGCGCGGCGTGGGCGTCCGTGAAACCCGCCCCGCGCGGGCGTGCGATGCCCGCGGGCCGGACCAGTGCGGCCACGAGTTCCTCCTGGACGATGCGGTCGGCCAGGCGGCGGGTGGCGGCGGCGGGGTCGTAGTCGGCGAAGGCCGTGTCCATGTCGCGTCGGCGCTGTTGGAGGGCGCGGTCGAGCGGGGTCAGGTCGTTCATGCCTTGGGTTCCCGGGGGTGCGTGGGGGTCGGTGGGGTGGGGGCCGGTGGGGCGTGCCGGGTTCGGTCGAGGGCGTTGGCGAGTTGTTTGCGGGCCGCGTGGACGTGGCTGCGCACGGTGGAGATGGTCACTCCCAGGTAGTCGGCGACGTCCTGGAGCGGCAGTTGCATCACCAGGTGCAGGCGGGCGCAGGTGGCGCGCTTGGCGGGCATGGCGGCGATGGTGCGGTCGAGGGTGTCCAGGTGCGGGACGAGGGCGGCCGGGTCCGCGGTGGTCGTGGAGGCGACGTCGGGGGCGCCGGGGGCGGTGAAGTCGATCGGTACCTCGAGGCTGCGCCCGCGGCGGCGGCGGATGTCGACGACCCGCCGGCGCAGGATCTCGTACGCGAGCGCGAGCGGCGGGCCGGGGTGGCTGACGATCTCGGCCCAGCGCCTGGACAGGGCGAGCAGGACGTCGGCGACCGCCTCGTCGGCGTCGTGCGGACAGCCCAGTTGTTTCCAGGCGTGGTCGGTCAGCGTCTGTTGGTGCTCGCGACAGAACCGTACGAAGTCCCCGGGCGTGTCGAGGACCGGGCCGCCCGGGGCGGGACGCCATCGACCGAGCGAGTCCCGGCTGCGGGAGTCCCGGTCGAGCGAGTCGCGGACGAGGTCGCGGCGCAGGCGGAGGTCCTCGAGGGCGTCGGTCAGCATGCGGAACGCGCGCTTGACCGGCGGGGCGGGCTCGCGCAGTACGTCGTCCCAGCGCCGGTAGAGCGCCAGGAGGACCTCGGCGACGATCTCCTCGGCCTCGGCACGCGATCCGAGGTGGTCGTACGCGAAGCGGGTCAGGGTCGGGTGGTGGCTGTGGCAGAAGGCCACGAAGTCGACGCGCAGGAGGTCCACCAGGTCCACCGGGTCCATTTCCACGACCGGGGCCTGGTCGGGGCGCAGCGGTTCGGTCATCGCCCGCCGCCCTTGCCGCGCGCGGGGCGCGTCCGCCGATGCCCGGAGCCGCAACGGTGGTTCGGCTCGGGGAACGCCGTGCCGCGCATCAGGGCACCGAGCGGCGCGCGCACGACGACGACCAGCACGCCTATGACCAGCCACAGTTGTCTGGCCTCGGGGCCGAGAATTTCGTTCAAGGCAGCGCATCCTTCCGTGAAGTCCGGCGCGGACCCTGCCGGGGTACGAAGGGCGTGTCCCCGGCGGCGTCCACGAGGCCCGAGGGCCTCTCACCCCATAACTCGCCCACCGGGCGTCCCGCGTCCAAGCCGGAACCGCAAAATCTCGCCCACCGCGCCCCAACGACCACACGTTCTCGCGCCACCAGGGGAAACGCCGACGAATGTATCCGCACGGCGGCGCACGCGGGCCTGGTCGCCGCGGAGATCCGCCGGATTGCCGGCGAAACGCCGGGCGCCGAGCGCGCATCGGCCGCCTGACCGTGCGGGTCGGGCCGAGTTGCCGGCTCATGTCGCGTCGGCGGCTCGGGGGCGCTTGAACGGCTCGGCGAGCTGGGCGAGATAGGCGTCGGGATAGTCGGGCTTGGCGGCCATGCCCAGGTCGTCGCTGGTGAACTCCCGTGCGCGGTCGTACGAGTGGGTCCCCAGCAGGTGGTCCCAGAGCAGCGTGAACAGACCGAAGTTGACGTCGCCGACGCCGGGCCACTTCAGGTGGTGGAAGCGGTGGCCCTCGTTCAGCGCCAGGACGTGCTTGAACGGGCCGACGCTGTAGTCGGCGTTGGAGTGCTGGAGCAGCAGCTGCACCGCCACGGCGAAGGCGAGCGCGGCCCCGACGGGGGTCGGGAGGCCGATGAGCAGGAGCGGGGCGACGCCGGCGGTGGTTTCGACGGCTTGGTGCAGGGGGTGCTTCATCAGGCCGTTGAAGCCGTAGAAGCGCTTCACGCTGTGGTGGACGGCGTGCAGGCGCCACAACGCGTCGATGTGGTGGCTGGCGTAGTGGGCGAGGGTGATTCCGGCGTCGGCGACCAGGATCGCGGTCAGCACTTGCAGCGCGAACGGCCAGTGCTCGGGCCACAGGTCGACGAGGGTGAGAGCACCGGCGAGGGCGGGGATGACGGCGAGCGAGGCGGTCAACAGGCCCTCGTTGACCACCGCGTGTGCCACGTCGCGACCGGTGTCGTCGCGGTCACTGTTCCACGGCCGGTGATAGGGCAGGACACGTTCGGCGGCGAACGACAGGCCCACCGCCACGAGCAGCAGCGGAAGCAGCCACACCTTGGAACGGCCGTCGGCCATCAGCGCGATGGCGACGGCGTTGACGCCGACCAGCATGAGCGGGACGTGGCCGTAGCGCACGAGGGCGCGGAAGAGGCGTTTCATGTCCGCCAGCCTCGCCGCCGACCGTACGGGAGGGCTTGAACGGATCCGCTACGGGTTCGGGTACAGCTCCGGACACGGATTCGGACACGGCTTCGGGCACAGCTCCGGACACGGCTTCGGCCGCAGGTCCGGCTACGGATTCGGCCGCCGGTTCGCCCAGCGGGTGCTGCCGAGGGCTTGCGAGGGTGTGATGCCGAACATGGCGCGGAACGTGCGGGTCAGGTGGGGGCTGTCGGCGAACCCGGCGGCGTGCGCCGCCTCGGTCAGGTTCGCGCCGTCGCGGGCGGCGTCCATCGCGGCGCGCAGCCGTGCCCAGCGCACCCAGGCCGGGAACGGCAGGCCGAGCTGTTCGGCGAACAAGTGCCCCAGTCGGCTCGCGGACACCCCTGCCCGGGCCGCGAGTTCGGTGATTCGCACCGGTTCGCCCGCGGCGAGGGCTTCGGGCAGCCGGGCCAGCGCGGCGGAGAGCGCGGGGTGTCGGGGCGACGATGGTGGGCCGAAGCGGTCCGCCGTCGCCGCGATGTCGGCGGTCGGCGTTTCGGGCCCGGTCAGGAGGTGGGCTGCGGCGGCCCACCTCGACACCGGCGCCGCCGCGCCCGTCGGCGCGTCGTACCCGGCGGTGGCGCGCCGATGCAGGGCCTGGCCGGCGGCACCGTCCGCGTCCAGGTACAGCGACCAGCCCTGCGGCGGCTCCCGTTCGTCCGGAGCGAGGGTGACCGCGTGCCGGGCCCCGGCGGGGATGACCGCCGCCCGTACCACGGCCCGATGCCGGCCGTCGTCGAGGAGCACCGCGCCCCGGGTGCAGACCAGGACCTGCACGGCGGCGTGCGCGTGCGCGTCGGCCGCGCCGAGGGTGCCGGTCAACGCGAGCACGCCGGGCCGCAGTTCGGCGCGGACCTGCCACGCCGCGGCCGGTGACGCGGACGCCGACACGCGGGGAACCGTCGACGGCGTGGGCGGGCTCATCGTGGGCGGATGCGCGCCGGGCCGACAGCGGCGGCGGGCAGGGCGGCGAGGTCCGGCGGGGTCGGCGCGCTCATGGGTACGTTCGCCCGGCCGGTGTCCCCGACCGGGTAGCGCCCGGTGCCCGACCCGCGCGCCACCCGGCCGACCGCGCGCCGGACGAATTCCCCGGCCACCTCGCGCGGGTCGCGCGGACGCACCGCGCGGGCGAGCATCGCTCCGTGCGCACGCACGTGTGTCCGCACCCACGGCCGGGACAGGACACGCGCCCGCTCCGGATACGCCCGCCCCCGCGTTCCCGGTCCGGCGGCGCGGGCGGCGGCCGACTCCGCGGCCGACGCGGCGTGTACGCCTCGAAGCATCTCCGGCATCCCAATCCCCTCCGTACACCGCCGACGCCCGGTCGCAACCACGCGCCCACGTGCGGTGGTTCGGCGGATTCGTCCGCGACACCCCGAGCACCTCGGCCGGTTCGCTCGGAGTACGCCGGGCTCTCCCGCAGCGCCGGCAACAGCCGCGAACGGTCGGGTCCGACCGTCAGTGCCCGAGTCGAGCCGGCGCTCCGCCTGCTCCGCGGCAATAGTCGTAATGTGCCGAACAATAAGTCCCATGCCGAACAATCAGGAAGGGGTTCGGCGGGGATACGGGTGCCGAGGATCCGCCGTGCGCGGGCGAGGAAGCCGGAGACGACGAGGCTGCCGGAACGGTCAAGTGGTGCGCGTCGGCCGGTCGCTCTGCCGGTCGTGACCGGCTTCGTGCAGCCGCGCGCCGCCGCCCTCGGTTCGCTGCCCGGCTCCCCGTCCCCGCTCTCGACGGGTCGCTCCTCGGTCAGTCCCGGACGGGGATCGCATCGCGGTCGTCGGTCCGGTCGTCCTGTTCGACCCGTGACGGCGGGCCGGTCCGACGCAGGACGGTGAGGGCGATGACGGCTGCGGCGACCAGGAGCGCGGCGCCGAGGGTCAGGCCGAGCGCGTACCCGTCGTTGAGGGCCTCGCGCGTGCCGGTGTCACCGGTACGGTCGTGTGCCGCGGTGCCCAGGGCGGCGAGGCCGAGCGAGGCGCCGATCTGGCGTGAACTGGCGAGCAGGCCCGACGCGGTGCCGGCCTCGTGCGGCGCGACACCGGCGGTGGCGATGGAGACGACCGGTCCGAGGCACAACCCGAAGCCGAGGCCGGCCACGATCGAGGGTCCCAGGACGTCGGTGGCGAAGCTGCCGTCGGGGCTGATCAGGCCGAACCAGGCGAGTCCGGTCGCGGTCAGGAGTCCGCCGGCGACCAGCAGGAGGCGCGGAGGGAAGCGGTAGCCGAGTTTCACGGCGACCACGGAGCCGGCGATCACGCCGAAGGCGAGCGGCAGGAACATGGTCCCGGTCAGCGCCGCGCCCGTCCCGAGGACGCGTTGCAGGTAGAGGGACGCGAAGTAGAAGGCCGAGGCCATGGCCGCGCCCACCAGGAGGTTGTAGGCGTTCGCACCGGCCACCGCGCGATTGGCCAACAGGCCGAGCCGGATCAGCGGTTCACGCGCGGTGGTCCGCTCGACATGGATGAACGCCGCCAGCAGCGCGACGGCTACCGCCAGGGTGGTCAGGGTGACCGACGAGGTCCACGCGTACCGATCGGTGCGCACGACGCCGAACACCAGCAGGGTCATGCCCGCCGCGGCCAGGACGGCACCGAGCACGTCGGGGCGCCCACCGCGCGAGGTCGGCGCACTCTCCGCGATGCCGCGCCACGCCAGGGCCAGCGCGCAGGCCGCCATCGGCACATTCACGAACATCACCCAGCGCCAACCGGCGTACTCGGTGAGCAGGCCGCCGATCAGGACACCGAAGGCACCCCCCGCGGCGTTCGTCGCGCTCCAGATCCCGAAGGCCCGGACGCGGGCCTTGCCGGTGGGAAACGTCGCCGTCAGCAGCGCCAAAGCGGCCGGGGCCAGCGCGGCTGCCCCGATGCCCTGTGCGGCTCGGGCGGCGACGAGTTGGCCGGGCTCCCGGGCGAAGCCGCCGAGGAGCGAGGCCAGGCCGAACAGGCCCAGCCCGAGCAGCAGCACCCGTTTGCGGCCGTACCGGTCGGCGGCCTTGCCACCCAGCAGGAGCAGTCCGCCGAAGGTCAGGGCGTAGGCGTGGATCACCCAGGTCAGGCCCACCGCGCCGAAGCCGAGACCGGCGGCGATCTCCGGGAGTCCGACGTTCACGACGGACAGGTCCAGCGACACCATGAACTGCACGACGGCCACCACGGCGAGCGTGAGCCCCGGTCGGGTACTCGAATCATTCGTCCTATTCGTCATCGCGAACCCCGTCCCCCGTGTTGCCGACTGTCTTTTCGAACATGTTCCGAAAGTAACATCGAGGCAGGCCGCTGTCGACCCGCGAAAAGCCGAGCACCCTCGGCCGACCCCGCACCGGTTTCGCGGCGAAACAGGGCGGGGCGGCATGATGGGGCGATGCCCTCACCGCTCCCGTCGCCCGTACCGCACGGCCGCACCGGCCGCCCGCCCGTGACCTCCCGCGCGCAGATCCTGACGGCGGCCCGCCGGCTCATCGACCGGGACGGCTGGGAGAAACTGACCGTGCGCCGGCTCGCCGCCGAGTCCGGCATCGGGGCGACGACCATGTACCACCACATCCGCGGCAAGGACGACCTGCTGGTCCTGCTGCTCAACGGCTACATCGAAGAGATCGAACGTCCACCGCTCCCCGACGACCCGCGCGAGCGCATCCTCACAGCCGCCACCGCGATGCACGACGCCCTCGCCTCCTGGCCCTGGGCCGCGGAGATCCTCTCGGCCGACGGCTTCGTCGGCCTCCTCGACGAGTCCGCACTGTGGATGGTCGACGCCATCGTCGGCGGTGCCCGCGACCACGGCTGCACACCCGCGCAGACCGTCCGCGTCTTCCGCGACATCTGGTACTACACCATCGGCGAGGTCCTCGTCCGCGCCCACAGCACCCGTGCCCGGGAGAACCACGAGCACCCCGCCTATCGCGAAATCTTCGACGCCGCCCGGGTCCCCCACCTCGCCGCCGTCGCCCACCTGTGGGCCGAGGAGGCCGCACGCGACAGCTACCCCCGGGGGCTGCGCGCCCTCGTCGACGGACTCCTCGCCCAGACCACGCCGACGAACTCCCGCGGCATCGACTGAGCAAGGCGGCGTGGCGGCACGGCTATGGCGTGGGCGTGGGCTCGCGCATGAGCGTGGGCGTGGCGGACCGTACGCCCCTCACTCGGACCGTGGTTCGCCCGTCGTCGGCGGGCCCGCCGATAGGCTCCCCCCGTGTTCGAATACCACGGCTGGATCACGATCGTCGAAAGCGCCGCGGTCGACGAGGACGACAGCCGGTGGGCCGAGATCGTCGAAAATCTCCGGCAGCGCGTCCGGGAGATCGCCGACCCCTACCTCCTCGACCTCCGATGGATGAACGGCCGACCGTTCATCCACATGGCGGGCTTCCCCAACCATCGCACCGCACCCGAGATCCTCGAACTCTTCGGCCACGTCGGCACGATCGCGCCGGGCTCCTACGGGCTCCTGCACCTCCGCGACGACGAAGACCCCGCTCACGACAACGACTTCCGCGTGCTCAGGCTCGCTCGCGGAATCGTGACCGAGCACACCGAGCCGCTGCTGTCGCCGTGCGTCCCGACCCTCGAGGATCCCTACGAGGGATGACCGGACGGATTCGCCACCGGCAGCCGCGTGACGGGCGCCGGCGGCGTCCCGTGACATCGAGTCGCGAGGATGGATCCGGGCCCGGAAGCGTCGTTGCCGGTTGCGGATCCACCTCTCCGGATCGATCAGACAGGTCCGTAGAGGGCATGGTCGGTGTCGGTGTGCAGTGCCCAGTAACGGTCGCCGTAGGACCAGTGCCACCATTCGGTGGGGTAGTTGACGAAACCGGCCGCGGTCATGGCCGATGCCAGGATGTCCCGATGCCGGCGTGCACGAGCGGGCACCGGGGCATCCATCGGGCAGGACATCTCGTCGCCGAAGCGGTGGGCGTTCACGACCCCGCCCATGTCCGTTTCCACGCCGTCCGAATCGGCGAGCGTGACGTCCACGGCAGCGCCGGCGCAGTGCGGGGCAACTTCGACCGGGGAGACGAACGCACTCGTGCGGCGCCGGAGTTCGGCGGGATCGGTGACACCGGACCTGCGTATCCGGTCCTCGTGGCGGGCGAATCGTCGTGCTTGCTCGGCGCTCTCGCGGTGTCCCTCCAGGACGAGAAGGACGTAGCCGTCCGGCAGTTCGTCCGCCGCGAAGCGCAGACGATCGAGCACGCCGGCCCGGACCCGACCGTACGCTCCGGCCTCGTCTCGCTCCCGGGGGTCCAGCCGTAGCGCCGTCACGGAGGCGACTTCCACCAGGGGTTCGCCACAGTCCCGAACCGGGACGGCCATGACGCGGGGATCACTCAGCAGGATCATGAGCAGCGAGCATAGGCGCGCCGGCACCTCGCCCTGGTCGGCGCCGGAACCGCGACCCGCCCACGTCGTGGCAGGGCCTTCGAGAACGGGCCCGGTCCAGGCGACGATTCGACCTGTCGGAGCCGCAGCGGCGCGGGCAGTTCGGGTCGCCGCTTCCTCGGTGGTCGGTCCGTTGACGTCACCCAGGGGCCTGTTATTCATATAATCCGCATATTCCTTCGCGCCTCGCGCTCCCGGCGTTGAGCCGATCAGGGCGACGCCCGGGCAGGACCCAACCTGCCCACAAACGGGCGGCGTTGGTGCCGCGGATGCCCACCTGCGCCAACCCCGTGCGCGCGCCGAACCGGTCGACGCGCGGCGATTCGCGAACCGTCCCCTCGGCGCACAGAGCCGACATCCGCCCGCGGCGCGCCCACCCGCCTCCGGCGCTACGCGATGCTCGCGGTCGCGGCAGCGACAGGGCCCGAGTTCGGGTCGACGGCGTCGTCGGTCGCTATGGCGGCGATGATCCCGGCCGCCCAGTGTCGCGGGTGGTCGTGGCCGAGGGCGGTCGACAGGTGGACCATGCGCGTGCGGCGTTCACGGCGGGGCATGCGCAGGGCCCGTCGCAGGGCCCGCACCAGGTCGGTCGGGGAGCGGGGGTCGGTGAGGAGGGCACCGTGCGCGAGTTCCTCGGCTGCTCCGGCGTAGCGGGACAGCACCAGGACGCCGGAGCCGCCCGCGGCCGATTGGGCCGCCACGTACTCCTTCGCCGTGAGGTTCATCCCGTCCTGGAGCGACGTCACCCAGAACACGTCCGCGGCGAGGTAGTGGTCCAGGACTTCGTCGAACGAGAGGTTGTGCGGGAGGTATTCGACCGGTTGCCAGGTCTCGGTGCCGAACCGGGCGTTCACGTCGGCGATGCGACATTCGAGCGCGACGCGCGTCGAGTCGTAGGCGGTGATGCCGGGTTCGGGTGGCGGGCAGACCAGCCGGAACCGGAAGCGACCGTGCAGGTCGGGGTCGCGCTCCAGCAGTTCGGCGACGGCGGCGACCTTGCGCTCGGGAGCCTTGACGTAGTCCAGGCGCTCGACGGAAAGCACCAAGTGGCCTACGGCGGACCGAGCGTGCCGCCCGCGGGACCGCACCATCGCGTCGATCGCCGCGCGGTCGACGCCCAGCGGATGCACGCCCACCCGTGGCGCCCTGCCGGTCTCGCCCAGTGTGTCCCGGAAGTTGGCGGCGAATCCCTCGGTCTGGAAACCGACCCAGTCCAGCGCCGCCAGCGAAGTTCGCACCTCGGCCGCCACCGGCAGCGCGTCGAAGACGTGGGCCGGTGGGAACGGCGTGTGATGGAACAGGCCCACCCGCAGGTCGGGCCGCGACGCGCGCAGCAGTCCCGGTACGAGCCACAGGTTGTAGTCGTGCAGCCAGACCGTCGCCCGCTCGGCCGCCCGGTCCGCGATGTGTTCGGCGAACCGGCGGTTCACCGTTCGGTACTCGATCCAGGCCGCGCTGTCGAAGCGCACGCGTTCCGGCTGCGACATCAGGGCCGGCCACAACGTTTCCTTGCAGGCCCGGTGGAAGTAGGCGGACCACACGGCGGGTTCGAACCGCTGCAAGGACAGCGCAAGGCCGTGATCGTCCTCCCCGACATCCGCGCCGAAACCCGGCGCCGGACCCGGACCCGCACTCGCACCCGCACCGACGCCGGCATCGACACCGGCTCCGGCCTGGTCCCCCTCCACCACCGCCCCCGCGACCCACAGCGCCGGGAACACCTCGGATCCGTCCGCGTGTTCCGCGCCGAGAACGGCACACAATGTCGGCAGGATCCCGTTCGGGCTGACCGGGGCGCGCCACCCCGTGGAGGTCCACACCCGGGGCGGCCGGTGATAGCCCACGACCAACGCGTGCTCCGGCTCCACCCAACCCAGGTTCCGTAACGCGGCGACGATCCCCGCCGCGCCGCGCCGTTCGGTGCGGTACACGGTCTCGTCGCCGGCCACCGCCCGCTCCAGGGCGGGCTCCGCGCCACCGACCACCACACCGTGCGCACCGATTCCGAACATCGACAGATCGTTGAGCGAGTCGCCCGCGACCAGCATGTCCGCCCGTTCCCAATCCAGCGAACACGCCAGGGCGGCCACCGCCGCGCCCTTGCTCGCCCCCGGGGGCAGAACGTCGAAGTAGCGATCGGCCGAGTAAGCCCACGAGCAGCCCAACGCGACCACCGCTGCGATGAGTTCGTCGGTCAACTCCCCGGGAGGCAGATCGAAGGAACACCGCCCCTCCTGCGCCACCCCGTCCTGATACCTCAGAGCGGAGAATCCGGAGAGCGCGTCGCGCACCCGGGCCGCACCGGGCCAGCCCGCGCGCAACCGGGACTGAAGATCCGCGACGGCACCCAGGTCCCTGCCGTCGGCCAGGCTGGCTCCGACATCGGCGACGATCCACCGCGGCCTGGGCACGAGCGGGTCGGCCAGCACCCGGCGCACCGAGGCAAGCCCGCGGCCGGTTGCGAAGACCACCGTGATCTCGGGATGACGCGACAGGATCCCGTGCAACCGCAGGCGTTCGGCGTCCGTACCGCCCAACAGCGTGCCGTCCAGATCGGTGACCAGGACTCTCACCACACCCCCCGACCGACCCCGACGCGCACGCCACGAACACCCCACACGCAAACGAGCGTCGATCGACCCACGCGGAACGCGCTCCGCCCGATGAGCCGGAGCATGTGGTCGACCGACGACCTCGAAACGCTAACACGCGCGGGCAACCATCGGGAGTACCGCAACTACCTGGGGTGATGCCCGAGTTGTGGCTCCCGGAGCGGCGGCACCGGCTTGGCCGGCGCAAGCCACGCGGACAGTTCGCCGGCATCCAGGGCCCCGCCCGATCCCGGAGCCGTGGCCGCCGCCGATCCGCAGGCCACTGCCGCTGCCAGAGACCGGGGCAGATCCCAGCCGGCGAGCAGTCCGTGCACGAATCCGGCGTTGAAGCAGTCGCCGGAACCCGTGGTGTCCACGACGCGAACCGGCACGGCGGGAACGGCGATCCGGTCCCCGCCCCGCGCCGCCAAGGCACCGTGCTTCCCGCGCTTGATCAGGACCGTGCCCACCAGTTCGCCCAACAACGTCGCCGCGTCGTCCGGCGTGCCGGCACCGGTGAGGCGCAGCGCCTCGTCGACGTTGGGCGCGAAGACGTCGACACACGCCAGGACTTCACGCACGGTCGGCGTCTCCAGTGTGACCGGGACATCCTGGCAGTCCATGAAGATCGACGTGCCCGCCTCCCGCACCGCACGCAGCGCCTCCGCGACCCCCGGGCCGTACCGCAGTTCGGGCAGTACGAGGACCCGCGGCCGGTGTACGCGCACCAGTTCGTCCACCGGGCGCGGCGTCATCGGGTCCTGAAAGCTGACCATGGCCCGGTCCGCGGTGTAGGAGAGCGCGACCGTGACGCTGCGCACGGGCCCCGGGTGGTGCCGGAATCCGGACTCGGGCAACCCCGCGGCCCGCGCCCCGGCCAGGACGTGCCGGCTGAACTCGTCGTTCCCGAAGTCGGTGGCCCACACCACGTCGTCCCCCAGCCGGTGCAGCGCCATCGCCGGGTTGAAGGCGCCACCCGGCAACATCTCGAACCCGCCGGCGAACGTCTCACGCCCCACGGTCACCGTCCCGGGCAGATCACGAAAGATCAGATCGGCGAAGTACGCCCCGGCAACCAGCACATCGCAACGAGCCTCGGAAATACGCATCCCCGCATCATCACCCTCGACCACGTCACGGGCATCGGACTCGGGCATCGGATGCGGAGTTCGGACTCGGGCATCGGACTCGGGAGTTCGGACTCGGGCATCAGACCTCGACCCTCAGGCGTCGGTCCGCTTCCCGGCACGCACGCGCCTCCGTTCCACGGACATGCACACGCCGTACACGTTCACGCACGCGAGTCGACAAGGCGCGATAACCACCCGACATCGAGCGCCAAACTCGAACACTCTTAGGCTAGGCTCACCTAAATTCGCTCAGCGATCGGTCGCGGATGCGCAGTCCGCGTACTTCGCCCTGCCCTGGAAGAGGGAGTTCGTGTCCGGATCGTCGTCATCCCTGGTGAAGAGACTCACCGACAAATCCCGGCTCGCCGCGGTCGCGATCACGGCGGCATTGGCGTTGACCGCCTGTGGCGGCGGCGGTGACGACAAGTCCGCGAACGATCCGCCGGCCTCCGCGGGACCTGCGGCAAGCGCCGCCGGAACCTTCCCGGTCACCGTGGAGCACAAGTACGGCACCACGCAGATCAAGGCTCAGCCGAAGAAGATCGTCACGCTGGGCCTGTCCGACCAGGACACGGTCCTGGCCCTGGGCGCCAAGCCGGTCGGTGCGATCGACTGGTTCAAGGAGAAGCCGTACGGCAAGTGGCCGTGGGCGAAGGACCTGTGGGGCACCGCGCCGCAGATCGTGGGCGAGCGCGACGAGTACAACATGGAGAAGATCCTCAAGCTCCAGCCGGATCTGATCATCGCCGTCTACTCCGGGATGAAGAAGGAGCAGTACGAAACGCTGGCCAAGATAGCCCCCGTGGTCGCCCAGCCCAAGGGCTTCGACGACTACGGCGCACCGTGGCAGGCGATGACGCGGCAGATCGGCAAGGCGCTCGGCAAGGAGCCCGAGACCGAGCAGCGCATCGCGGGCATCGACGCGCGGTTCAAGGCCATCCGCGCGGAGCACCCCGAATTCGCGGGCCAGACGGTGACCGTGGCCGACACCTTCGAAGCGGGCATCTACTCGGCCTTCGGCAAGACCGACCCCAAGGCGATCTTCTTCGCCGAGCTGGGGTTCAAGAGCAATCCCCGGGTGGACGCGCTCGCCAAGCCGGGCTCCAATGTCGTCAACCTGAGCGCCGAGCAGTTGGACGTCCTGGACACCGACCGGCTGATCTGGGTCACCTCCGGAGCCGAGCACGACGCACGCATCAAGGCCGAGCCGTTCTACGGCAAGCTGAAGGTCTCCCAGGAGAAGCGCGACCTGTTCGTCCCGTACGAGAACCCGGACATCGGCGCCGCGTTCTCCTTCAACACGGTGTTGTCGATCCCGTACGCGATCGACCGGATGTTGCCTCTGCTCACCGCCAAGTCCAACTGACGTCTCGTGGATGTGGAATCCGTTCGCCGGGAGACCGCGGTTTCCCCCGACGCGTCGTCGTCACGGGCGACGCGTCGGGTGACAGGGCTGGCAGTCGCGGTCCCCGTATTGGTGCTGTTGTGCTTCGTCAGTGTCTGGGTGGGCTCGCGCGACATCGCGTTCACCGAGGCCTGGAACCTGTTGTGGCACAACGACGGTTCCAAGGCCGCGCTCGTCATCCACGACTACCGCCTGCCCCGTACGGTGTTGGGCCTCCTGGTCGGGATGGCGCTGGGCCTGTCCGGGGCGCTGATGCAGGCGATGACGCGCAATCCGCTCGCCGACCCCGGTCTGCTCGGGGTGAATTCCGGCGCGTCGACCGGTGTGGTCCTGGCCATCGCGTACGCCGGCGTGGGTTCGGTCCTGGGTCGGCTGTGGTTCGCGTTCGTCGGTGCCGCGATCGCGTCGGTGCTCGTCTACGTGGTGGGATCGTCCGGGCGCGGCCCCGCGACGCCCGAGCGCCTGGTGATCGCGGGGGCGGCGGTGACCGCCGTGTGCTACGCGTTCGACTCGGCGGTGCTCCTCCTGGACCCGCGCGCGTTCAACGACTACCGGTTCTGGATCGTCGGCTCGCTGGCCGGCCGGCAGTACGACGTCGTGTGGGTGATCGCGCCGTTCATCCTGACGGCGATCCTGCTGGCCCTGAGCCTGGCCCGGCCGCTGAACGCGCTGTCCCTGGGCGACGACGTCGCGCGCGGGCTCGGCATCCGGGTCGGCCGCGTCCGGGTGCTCGGCGTCGTCGCGGTGATGCTCCTGTGCGGGACCGCGACCGCGGCGGCCGGCCCGATCGCCTTCGTGGGCCTGGCCGTTCCGCATGTGGCGCGCTTCATCGTCGGCCCGGACCAGCGCTGGGTCCTGGCGTACTCGATCGTGCTCGCGCCGATCCTGCTGATCGGTTCGGACGTCCTGGGTCGGGTGCTGGGATCACCGGGCGAGATCCAGGTCGGCATCGTCACCGCGCTCCTGGGAGGGCCGATGTTCCTGGCGTTGTGTCGCCGGCGGAAGCTGGTGGCGTTGTGACCCCCGGCCTGGTCCTGCGCGATCGGGGCGGCCGATTCTCCATCCGGGTCCGGCCCCGGCCGGTCGTGGTGGGCCTGGTGTCGTCCGCCGCGCTGGTGACCCTGATGGCCGTCACCCTGACCACCGGCGAATTCACGCTGTCGTTGTCCGAGGTGGTCCGGGCCCTGATCGGTCGGGGCACGCCCAGTGCCGACTTCGTCGTCAACACCCTGCGCCTGCCCCGACTGCTGACCGCGGTGTCGGTGGGCGCCGCGCTCGCGGTCAGCGGGGCGATCCTGCAGACCGTGTCGGGCAATCCGCTCGGCAGCCCGGACGTCATCGGCTTCACCAACGGATCGGCGACCGGCGCCCTGGTCGTCATCACCGTGCTGCACGGCGGCATGACCGAGATCGCCCTCGGTGCCCTCGTCGGCGGACTGGCCACCGCCGCGGCCGTCTACCTCTTGGCGTTCGGCGGGGGTGCCGGCGGATTCCGGCTCGTCGTGATGGGCATCGGCGTCGGCGCCATCCTGCTCGCGCTCAATTCCTATCTGGTCACCCGGGCCGACTGGCAGGACGCGCTGGAGGCCCAGCACTGGCTCGTCGGCAGTCTCAACAGCCGAGGCTGGGATCAGGCGAACGCCATGCTGATCGCCTGCCTGGTCCTGCTCCCGGTGGCCTTCGGATACACCCGCAGGCTCTCGCTGTTGGCCATGGGCGACGACAGCGCGCAGGCGCTCGGAGTGGACGCGGGCCGCACCCGACTGGTCATGTTGCTGGTCTCCGTCGCACTGGCCGCGGTCGCCACCGCCGCCACCGGCCCGATCTGGTTCGTCGCACTGGCCGCCCCGCAACTCTCCCGGCGCCTGGTCCGGTCCCCCGGCCCGGGACTGGTCAACGCCGCCCTGATGGGAGCCGTCCTGCTCACCGCGAGCGACCTGGCCGTCCAGCGCCTGTTCACCTCCGGTGTGCTGCCGGTGGGCGTGGCCACGGGATCCCTCGGCGGCCTCTACCTGATGGGCCTCCTCCTCACCGAGTCCCGCCGAACCCGGTCCTGACGACACGGGGCGCTGCACCGATGGGAGATCGAAGACCCGCCCTGGCTTCGAGGAAGGCTGGTCCCGCACAGCGCTGCCTCCCCCGTTGCGAACGTCTCCGTCCTCCGTCGGCGAACCGACGCCCTGCGATCCTGCCGTGTGACCGGTGCGGCGGCACGCCCGATACGCGGAAACCGCACCGCGTGGAGGCACCGTGTCGACGCACCGGATCAGGTGAATGTCGCATCCGCCAGGGCGGCGCCGAGGTAGGCCGCGGCCAGGCCCGCCGCAGTGCCGAGGATCGCGTTGGCGGCGGCGAACGCCTTCGCTCCGGTCTCGGTCAGGCGGACGGTCTCGAAGGAGAAGGTGGAGTACGTGCTGAGCGTCGCGCACAGCCCGGGGCCGATCAGGTGTTGGAGGGCCGCCGGCACGGTGGTGGCGGTGGCGGCGCCGGTCAGGAAGCCGAGCCCGGTGCAGGCGGCGAGGTTCACCGCGAGGGTGCCCCACGGGAAGACGCCTCCGTGCCGGGCCTGGATGGCCTTGTCGGTCAGGTAGCGCAGGGGTGCGCCGATGAGGGCGCCGGTGATGACCATGAGCCAGTTCACGCCGAGCCCGCCGTCCGGTCGGCGCGGGGCGGGGCGAGCCGCCGGGTGAGTCCGGCCGCGCCCCACAGCGCGAACAGGGCGGCGGCGAGGGTGGCCGCGAGGTAGGCCGACGCGACGCCCGCGCGTCCGCTGTCGATCAGGTGTCGGGCGTCGACGGCGTAGGTGGAGAAGGTGGTGTAGCCGCCGAGGACGCCGGTGCCGAGGAAGGGCCGCACCAGCGGGTGGGCGGTGGCGCGTTCGGTGATCAGCACCATGAGCACGCCCATCAGGGCGCTGCCGGTGACGTTGATCCAGAAGGTGGTCCACGGGAACGTGCCCGGTGCGGTCGGCCAGATCAGGGTCGCGCCGTAGCGGGCACACGCGCCGATCACGCCGCCCGTCGCGATCGCCGCGAGGATCTCGGCCCGGTGGCCGCGCCGCCCGGGGCGCGGCCAGGGATCGATCGCGGTGTCGGGGTCGACGGGCTCGGCCTGCCACCCGCTCGGCGCGGCGGGTTCGGAGTGTGAATCGGGGCGCTGGTCGGGATGCACGGCGTTCAGGCTCCCACCTGATCGACTTGGCCCCGTGGCGCACGGACACGCACGGGGAAGGTCAGGTAGGGACCGTTGGCGACCGAGTCGCGGTTCGGGTACGGCGGGCCCCACCGCCGCGCGACCGCCCAACGGACGGCCGCACGGCCAGGATACCGACACGTACGGCGGCGTCGGGCGCACCCGGGCCCTCGCCGGAGGGCCGGTCGGCGCGGGGAGCCGGCTTGCGCGGAGGGCGGGGCCGGCCGCCCTAGCGCGTCGCCGGGTCGGTCGCGTCGCGGACGGGCTCGGGCATGGTCCAGCGGTGCTCGCGCCTGGGGTGCAGGTAGGCGTAGTAGTAGAGGTAGCCCGCCGCGACCATGGCCACGGCGATCCCGACCGGGCGCCAGTCGGAGTCGATCGACTCGTACAGCACGTAGGCCATCACGCCGATCACGCCCACCGGCACCCACGGCCAGGCCGGCATCCGGTATGTCGCGTGCGCCGTGGTCCCCTTGATCCGGCCGTACAGCGCGCAGACGGCGACGAAGATGTACAGCACCACCAGGTTCGCTCCGGTGGCCAGGATCAGGGTGTCGAGCGGGACGAGCCACGCGACCACGATCGCGGCGCCGCCCATCACCAGGGTGGCCAGGACCGGGGTGCGCAGCCGCGGGTGCACGGCGGCCAGCGGCCTGCCCACCACGTCGGGCCAGGCCCGGTCGCGCGCGGAGGAATACAGCAGACGGCCGACCTGCAGCATGATCGCGATCACCGCGTTGACGATGGCGATGGCTATGCCGAGGCTGACGACGGTGTTCACCGCGTCGCCGCCGCGTTCGAGCAGGAAGTAGTTCATCGGGGACGGGGCCGCCATGAGTTCGCTCGTACTCGGCGTGCCCAGGAGCACGGCCACCAGCGGGAGGCACTCGGCGACCACGGTGATGCCGAGCGACCACATCACGACCTTGCCGATCGAGGAGACCTGCCGGGTCTCCTCGGCGAAGTACACGGCGGTGCCGTAGCCGTTGTAGGCGAACAGCGCCGTGGCGGCGAAGGACACGACGAGCCCGGCCGAGGCGCCGACCAGGACGTTGCCCTCGCCCAGGGCCTGCGCCGTCCACAGCGTGGACACCGGCTGGTCGACGTGGACCAGGCCGAGCCAGGCCAGGACCGCGATCGCCGCGAGTTCGACCGCCAGGAAGACCCCGGTGACCCAGGCGTTGAGGCGAATGCCCAGTACGGCGACGAGCGAGGCCAGTGCGATGACGGCGAGCCCGGTGCTCTTGCCGCCGAGCGAGCCCCACACCACACCCAGGTAGTCGCCGGTGCCCAGCGCGATCACCGCCACCGTCAGGACTCCGCCGAGCAGGCCGAGCGCGAACAGCGCGAAGCCCGTCGACCGGCCGAGGGTGCGCGCGGCGAAGGCGTACTCGCCGCCGGTGATCGGGAACGCGCTGGACAACTCGGCGTAACACAGGGCCATCAGCATCCCCGCGACGGCCGCGAGGGCGAAGGCCAGGGCCGCGGCGCCGCCGAGCCCGCTGATCGCCGACGGCATGATGATGAAGACGCTCGACGCGGGCGTGACCGAGGACAACGTGATGAACATGTTCTCGCGCAGGCCGAGCGAGCGGGACAGGTCCTGGGCGTAGGCCGTCGGCTGCGCCGACGAGGTGCCGGCGGGCGTCTGACTGCCATCGGTTTCGACCATGAGGCTCCCTTGTCAGTTCTTTGACGCCGGAGTCAACGTTATGGAAGACTTCCACGTCAATAGGCATTCAATAATTTGGCACTCAGGACAAGGAACGGTGCATGGCGCGACCGAGGAACCAGACGGCGAGACGTGAGCAACTGGTCCACGCGGCCACCGCGGCGGTCGGCCGGCACGGTCTGGCCCAGTTGCGGGTGGCCGACATCGCCGAGGTGGCGGGCGTCGCCAGGGGGTCGGTCAGCTACTACTTCAGCGACCTGGGCGACCTGCTGCGGCAGGTGTACCAACAGGCCGCGGACCGCTTCTACACGTCCCGCACCGACACCGCCTCCCGGCTGCCCGACGCCCGCGACAAGCTCGTGGCCTGCGCACGGCGCGGTCTGCCGGCCGGGCCGGAGGACGAACTCGCGGTGGTCCTGTACGAGTTCAGCGCCGCGGCTCGCGACGAGAGCGAATACGCCACGCTGGCCCAGAGCCTGTACGACCGTCAGGTAGCCATGTACGGCTCGATCCTGGAAATCGGGCAGGCCCAGGGCCACTTCCGGTTCACCGAACCGATCCGGGACGTGGCCGCGAACCTGGTCACCCTCGAGGACGGCTACGGCCTGCACATCGTGAGCCGCAACTCCTCACTGCCGCCCGAGCGGGCCCTGGCCCTGATCCTGGCCCATGCCCGCCAGGCCACCGGCTGCCCCGACCTGCGCCCGGACCGAGCCGTCCCCGATCCGGGCGTCCCCGATCCGGGCGCAGCGGGCCGAGACGCGCCGGGGCACGACGCGCCCGACCGGGGCGCGCCGACCCCGGACGCGACCGACCACGGCAGCGGTGGCCACGGCACCGGTGGCCACAGCGCTCCCGACGACGACCCCCGGAAAGGCACCGCGTGAACGCCCCCGCATCATCCCCCCTGACCTCCACCCCGTCGGGGCGACCACGCGCCCGGGCCCTGGGCATCCCCCTCGACGGCACGCCCGGGCCGGCCAACGCGCTCACCGACGTCCCCGGAGTCCGCGTCGGCTACACGACCCTGGTCCAGGGGGCGTCGGTGCGCACCGGCGTCACCGCCGTGTTGCCGCGCGGCCGGGACGGCGTCGGCCTGCCGTGCGCGGCGGGTCGGTACTCGCTCAACGGCAACGGCGAGATGACCGGCAGCAGTTGGCTCGACGAGACGGGCAGCCTGGCGGGCCCGGTGATGATCACCAACACACACGCGGTGGGTCCCGTGCACCGCGGGGTCGTCGACTGGACGGTGGCCAACCGACCCGAACTCGCGCGGCAGTGGCTGCTTCCGGTGGTCGCCGAGACCTGGGACGGCTACCTCAACGACATCAACGGCCCGCACGTACGCGCCGAACACGCGATCGCCGCGATCGACGCGGCCACCCCCGGCCCGATCGAGGAGGGCTGCGTGGGCGGCGGGACCGGCATGAACTGCTATGGATTCAAGGGTGGTTCGGGAACCTCCAGCCGGGTGGTGGAGTACGGGACGGCCCACTACACCGTCGGCGCCTTCGTCCAGGCCAACTTCGGCGCGCGGCGCGAACTGGTCGTCGCCGGACTGCCGGTGGGCCGGCGGCTGACCGAGGACAACCCGATGGAGGACACCGACTGGTTCGCCCCCGGCGGGGCCGGTTCGGTCATCGTGGTGATCGGCACCGACGCTCCCCTGCTCCCGGGCCAGTGCAAGGCCCTGGCCCGCCGGGTCCCGCTGGGCCTGGCCCGTACCGGCACGACCGGCAGCCACTTCTCCGGCGACATCTTCCTGGCCTTCTCCACCGCCAACCCCGGCGCCCTGACCAGCACCTTCCCGCAATCCCCGCCCACGGACGAGGACTACGACACCCTGCGCCACATCCCCTGGGGCCGCGTCGACCCGTTCTACGACGCGACCGTGCAGGCCGTCGAGGAGGCCGTACTCAACGCCCTGGTCACCGCCCAGGAGACCACCGGCCACAACGGTCACCGCACCCCGGCCCTCCCGCACGCCCGCCTGCGCGCCCTGCTCGCCGAACGAGGACCCGACATCGCCGGCTGACACCCCGGGGGCAGCGGGTCGGATCCGGCCTCCGACATCCCGTTCACGCGACCGCGCCGGCCGGATGGCGCGAGGCCCGTCGGGCCTGAATTCGGCCCGAGTACCTCCCTGTACGGTGGTTTTCGGCCGGCGCCGAAAGGCGCGTGCACGGCCTTGAACGAGGGGGTTACGGGGATTTGAAAGTCACGGGGAAACGCCGAATATCGCTGGTCGCCGCCTTCGCGGCGACCGCCGCGATCGTGGGTGGATTGCAGCTCTCGGGCTCGGCGTTCGGCGACCAGAGCGACCAGGACGCCAAGCCGGCTCCGACCGCCGAGGCTCCGGTGCCGACCCGGCAGGCGCTGGAAGGGGTCGAGGCACCCGACACGGGCTGGTCGGATGTGGACGGCACCGTTTTCGTCAACGGGCGGATGACGATTCCCGCGGTAGGCCCCACCAGACAACGCGCGGCCGTTTCCGCCGCCGCGGCGGCACCGTCCGGGCCCGGTTGGAAGTCGGGAGGCGCGACGAAGTTTCTGTCGACCGGCTACACGATCAAGTTCTACGACCAGAAGTCCGTCGACTGGCTGGGTCCGTACGTCAAGCGCTCGGCGGCCGAGATCCAGCGCGAGACGGCGCTGCCGATCAACGTGGACACCAAACCGGTCGGCCACGACTACGTCCGTCCCAAGGGCGAGATCGTGATCGGCGCGTTCCTGAACCCGTGCGTGACGACCACGGACGGCAGTCCGTGGAAGATCGTCATGGACGGTTCCGGCACGCCTGGGTGGAGTTGCGGGTTCCATTCGCGCAGCACTCCGGACACGGTGACCAGCGGGCACGCGTACATCAACACGTCCTTCTTCACCGCCGCCGGCAAGCCCACCGCGCGCTTCGGCGAGGTCGGCATGCGCAACCACATCAGCCACGAACTGGGCCACACCCTGGGCCTGGCGCACGCCGACGACTCGCCCGGGAAGTGCGTCAAGGGCACGGACTCGGGTGAGAACCCGGTCATGTGCACGCTCTTGAACGCCTACCCGGACTCCCGAGCGGGCCAGTACGTCCAGCAGTTCGACGTGCAGGGTCTGCGCTCGCTGGCCGCCGCGACCGGCGCTCCGGTGTCCCCGCAGGGCAAGGTCACCGGGATCGCCGGCAAGTGTCTGGACGTCAAGGGCGGCAAGCCGGCCAACGGCACCCAGATCCAGATCTACACCTGCAACACCGGCCCGGGCCAGTCCTGGATCCTGCACCCGGACGGCACCCTGCGCTCGATGGGCAAGTGCCTGGACAACGCCCGCAACGCGAGCACCGAGAACAACAGGATCTCGCTGTACGACTGCAACGCCTCGGCCGCGCAGAAGTGGCGGATCGACGCCAACGGTCGGATCGTTCACGTCGCGAGCGGCAAGGTCCTCGACGTCAAGGGCGGCAACACCGCGAACAGCACCGTGGTGCAACTCCACTCCGCCAACGCGGGCAAGGGTCAACTCTGGAACGTCCCCAAGTAGGGACGACGGAAGCGGGACACGGAAGCAGGACAACGAACACCCCCGTCGATCGGTGCCGCGAGCCTCGGCAAGCGCGCCGTTCGACAGGGCGGCCCGGGTCGGCTCCCCCGACCCGGGCCGCCTTGCGTTCGACCCGGGGCCGGCGGCCGCTTCGGTCAGCGACCGGAGGTCGGGCGCTTGGGCGGCTCGATGCGCACGCGCCGCTCGGCGGGCGCTTCCTCGATGTCGTCGAGCTGCGCGACGATCGTGCTGCGCAGGTCGTCGTAGTCCGCGAAGTAGTAGTCGTTGAACAGGGTGTAGCCCGTCCACATCAGGTTGGCACACACCCGCGCCGGCACCCGGCCGGTCTGCGCGCCCATGCCGACCAGCGCGACCGACGCGATGCTGCCCGGCGCCTCCTCGTTCTGCCGGTGGATCGCCTGGAACGCGGCGGCACACGCCAGCGCCACGTTCAGCGTCTCGCTGACGTTCTCCGACGACGTCTGCATCGTCGGGGTGGAGATCAGGAACTTCGGGTTGATCGCGCCGGACGAGACGCACACCGCGCTTCCCACCGGGAGGCTTCCCGCGAACCGGTCGCGGATCGCCCGCTGTACGCGCAATTGGATACCCGCCCCGAGGTGGCGCTTGATGACCGCGTCGACCCCGCCGTCCATCCGCCCGCGCGAGTTGGTCGGGGTGACCCAGGCGTCGACCTTCTCATCGAGAATCGAGCCTTGGTGAATCTCGATCCCGGGAGTGTCGGCGAACGCCGCCCGCCACGCCTGCACCACGTCGGCACTGATGTCGGTCAGCACCACCTCGAGCGGCGACTGCGCGCGATTTACCGTCATAATCCACTCCGATCAACAAATGCGTCTTCCCGGTGTCTGCCACTGCTCGAGAACGTTACCGGGCCGCACCGACAATGCGGATGTCGGTCGGGCTGCATACCCTGTCGTCATGATTGCGAGCGCACCGGCCCGGTGCCGGCGACGCTGTCGACGGGGAAGTCCACGAATCCGAATATGTGGGCCTTTTGGGCTCTTTGTCGGCGAGTCCTGGGCTTTCGCGTGGAAATCGTCCGGCTCGCCGATCATGCCCATGTCAGCACGGTTCGATAATTCGGAGCCTGTCCACAATGAGCGACGCCAACGTCACCGCCAACGACTCCGCCACGCCCGACCCGAACGACCCACTGGCCCTCGCCGACCTGTTCAAGGGCGGCGGCGAACCGTGGCTTCCGCTACTGAAGCCGGTCATCGAGGCGCAGCCGGACGCGGCCGCGTTCATCGGCCCGGGCCGCGGCCCCGAGGTCGTCCCCGTCCGCGAACTGACCTTCCAGGCGCTCAAGCCCAATCCGCCGCACAAGTGGAAGGTCGTCGTCTTCGGCCAGAATCCGTACCCGCGGCCGGAGAGCGCCACCGGTATCGCGATGTTCGACAACACCTTCCACGACTGGAAAGACAGCCAGTTCGGCAGGGTGGTCAGTATCCGCTGCATCATCAAGGCAGCGGCCATGTGGAAATACGGAATTCCCAAGAAGACCCCCATCGCCGATATACGCTCCCTTTTGGCGAAGCAGGACACCGTGCAGCCGCCGGAATGGTTCCAGGCGATGCTCACGCAGGGCGTACTGCTGTTGAACGCGGCACTCACCGCCCATAGCGACGGAGCAAGGGCTACCGACCGGCACACCGCGTTCTGGCGTCCGGTGATCGAACGGATCGTGGAGGGAATCCTCGAAGCCAAGCAGAATGCCGACGAGGAGGACCGCAGCGTCGTCTTCGCGTGGTGGGGGGCACACGCGCGCAATCTGAAGAAGGTCGTGCTCCGGCTCGAGAAGAAATACCCCGGCGTCGAGGTCCGGCATATCGACCACGCCAATCCCGCGGCGCAGGGCGACCTCTTCTGCGACGGCGACCACTTCGCCATGGTGAACGACGCCCTCGCGTCGTTGGGCGCGCAGGAGATCGACTGGTTGCCGAGCCAGGGGTGGAACAAACCCGCGGCGGGGACCGGCGGGGCGAACGCCGATACGGCCGAGCGCATGGGCGCGTTCATCGCGTCCACCATGGAGCTGCATCAGCTCTACCTGGAACGGCTCGCCGGCGTCAAGGACGAGGGGCTCGACCTCCCGGCGATCACCGGCGTGTTCGACACCGCGCTGATGGACTTCCGCGACGCCGTCACCCCGGTCGCCGAACTGCTGGCCGGCCTGGACCGGCACGTCGAGCGGTCGCACGAGTTCGGGAAGCGGCGGGCGGACGAGGCGGACGGCAACCTGTCCGCCGACGCGATCGCGGCCCTGTACCTCTACACCTGCGAGTCCACGTTCTACCGGGAGATCAACGCCATTCTGCGCGCCCCGGACCGGGCGAAGGTCGTGCCGTACCTCCCGTATCTGCGGCTGCTGTTCTCCGCGGTGTCGCGGCTTCCCGCGCGTACGGAGCCGTTGTGGCGCGGGGTGTCGCTGGATCTGCGTGCGCAGTACCCGCTGGGCCGGACCGTGACGTGGTGGGGCGTGTCCTCGTGCACGTCCGAGCTGGGCGTGGCACGGGCCTTCCTCGGCAGCCGCGGCAAGCGCACCCTCTTCGAGGTGCTCCCGGCCCGGGCCGTGGGCATCCGCCGCTTCTCCGCGTTCACCGACGAGGAGGAGTTCATCCTCCTGCCGGGCACGCAGCTCAAGGTGACGAGCGTCAAGGCCGAGCGCGGCGGCCTGTGCACCGTGCACCTGACCGAGTTGGAGGAGCAGACCCTCGTGTCGTGATCCACCGCCGGTGCGGTCCGCCGCACCGGCGCTCACGCGGGAAAGGGAACTCGCCGTGCCCGAGCCGGGCGCGGCGAGTTCTTGTCGTCGCCCCCGATCGTCGTCCCCGATCGTTGCCCCCGGCCATCGCCCCCGGCCATCGCCCCCGGTCGTCGTCCCCCGGTCGAGCCCGAGCCGTTCCGGGGCTTCGAACACCCTCAGCAGCCGGGCGGGTTCGACCCGGGCTCCCCGCACACGCCGGCGTCGTCGGAGACCGCCAGTTCGAGCAGGTGGAAGAGGCTGTCGCGTTGGGCCGGGGTCAGCGCGCCCAAGACCTCCTCCTCGGCCGCCGCGAGGGCGAATTCGGCCCCGGCGAGCATGCGCAGCCCGGCGTCGGTGATGTGCACGGTGTGCCGCCGCCGGTCCTCGGGAGAACGCCGGCGCTCGGCGAGTCCGGCGGTCTCGAGTTCGTTGAGCAGCCCCACCACGTTCGCACGATCCAGCGACAACTTCGCCGAGAGCGCCTGCTGGCTGCTGCCGTCGATGTGCCGCAGCACCGTCAGGGCGACCAAGTGCCGCGGACGAAGCCCCAGTTCGGTCAGGACGGCCTCCGAATGCACGCGCATCCTGCGCGCGAGGTGGTCCAACAGGGCGCCGGACCGGCGCGCCGGCTGATTCACCACGGGCAAGGAGGCCATGCAAGGAGGGTACCCATGCCCCCGAAGATATGTATGCTGTGAATCGTTGGCGATGCACAAATCAATCATGGAAGGCAAAGCGATGCCTCACCTGCTGCACATCGACTCCAGCGTCCTGGGCGACCGCTCGATCAGCCGCCGGCTCACCGCGCGCGCCGCGGCCGCCTGGCAGGCCGCGCACCCCGACGGATCCGTCACCTACCGCGACCTCGGCGCCGATCCCCTCCCGCACGTGGACACGGCCTCCGCGTCGGCCGGAGCCGTGCCGGCGGACGAACGCACGTCCGCTCAGGCCGCCTCGTGGGAGCTGGTCGAGCGGGTCGTGGGCGAGGTGAAGGAGGCGGACACGGTGCTCCTGGGCCTGCCGCTGTACAACTACGGCGCGCCCAGCAGCGTCAAGGCGTGGGTCGATCACCTCATCGCCCCCGGCCTGTCCCTGGACGCCGCGACGGGCGAACCGTTGCTGGGCGGCCGGGAGTTCCTCGTTCTCGCCGCCCGCGGCGGCGGGTACGGTCCCGGGACCCCGCGCGAGGGGTGGGCGCACGCCGAGCAGTGGCTCGCGCACGGGGTCTCGCTGACCGGACTGGAACCGGTCTTCATCACCGCCGAGCTCACCCTGGCGCCGGTGCAGCCGGCCATGGCCGAACTGATACCGCTGTTCGAGGAGAGCCTCGCCGAAGCCGAACGTGCCATCGACCGGCGCTGGACCCCGGTGACCGTGGCGTAGCACGCCGACGCCGACGCCGACGCCGGGGCGGGAGCGGGGAGCGGGGGGCGGGATCCGGCACGGGCCGGCCGCCTGCGGGCGCCGGGTCGGCCCGACGGCCGGCGGGGCCCGTGCTCGCGCCCGCCCGTGTCACCCGACCCGCGTCACCCGCCCCGTGTTCACCCGGATCGGGTCGACACCGGCTCGGCCGCGCGGCGACGGTAGGCGTGGATCGCGACCGCGAGGTCCTCCCACGCCATCCCCACACTCTTGAACAGACGCGGCCGGTCGTCGGGAACGACCGCCCGTCCGCGCACCAACTCCGCGATGTTGACCGGCGCGAGCGCCCCGTCGAGCGCCTCCTCGCCGGCGGGGATGATCAGGTCCCCGGCCTCCTCGAGCGCGGCGGCACGCGCCTCGACATACACGGCCGAGCGCCGCACGAGCGCGGTGTCCACCTCGCGCGCGGTCGGTTCGTGGGATCCCACCGCCGCCACGGCGGCGTGGGCGGGGACCAGGCCGCCGTCGAACAGTGGGGTGCGGGCCGTGGTGGCGCACACCACGATGTCGGCGCCGGCCACCGCCTCCGGACCGCCGACGGCCGCCGCGAGACCGAGCGAACGGGCGTACTCGGCCAGCGTTCGGGCCGACGCGACGCGTCGGGCGACCACGGTGAGTCGGGTCAGCGGGCGGATGGCGAGCAGGGCCCGCAGGTGTCCGTACGCCTGCGGGCCCGTGCCGAACAGCACCAGGTGCGACGCGTCGGGCACGGCGAGGCGGCGCAGCGCGACGGCGGTGACGGCCGGGGTGCGGATCGCGGTGAGCGCGGCGCCGTCGAACAGTGCCAGTGGCTGGAGCGTGGGTCCGTCCAGGAGCAGATAGCTGCCGGTGATCCGCGGCAGGCCCCTGGCGGGGTTGCCGGCGGCCACTCCGGCGATCTTGACGCCCACATGGGTCGACAGGGCGGCGGGCATCAGCAGAAGTTCCCCGGCGGGAACGGCGACGCTCGAACGTGCCGGCACCCGCTCGGGATCCAGCCCCGCCACCAGGGTGTGCTCGATCGCCGTGACGGCCTCGATCGGCGTCGAGGCGAGCTCGATCGTGGGGAGTCGGCCCGTCGTCACAGCAGAAACCCGGTGCCGAGGCGGTCGTCGGCGTCGAGCACGAAGCGGTGCTCGCCGGTGCGATGCGCCGTGCCGGTGACCTCGGTGATCACGCCGGCGGGATGTTCGCCGGCGACCCGGCCGGTGAAGACGGTGCCGATGATCGACTCGTGCCGCAGTTCCTCGTGCGGCCCGATCCGACCGCCGTCGGCCAGCAGCGCCAGTCGGGCGGAGGTGCCCGAACCGCACGGGGACCGGTCTATCTGGCCGTCCGCGAAGACGGTGACGTTGCGTTGGTGGGGTCCCGTCGCGGTGTCCGGGAGTTCCTCGTACAGGATGACGCCGTAGACACCGGACAGGCGGGGGTCGTCGGGATGCCGGGTGGCGGGTTCATCCGCGAGGGCGGCGCGGATCTCCCGGCCGATCGCGGTGAGTTCGGGAAGTCGGGCCGGGTCGAGGGCGAGCCCGAGGGCCGCCGCCGAGACGGAGGCGTAGCACGCCCCGGAGTGGGCGATGTCGACGTGCACCGGGCCGCGGGATGTGGTGACCGGGATCTTTCTGCCGGCGACGCCGGTGGGGACGTTGCGGAAGGTCACCGCGGTGGTGCGACCGGCCCGGCGGTGCACGGTGGCGGTGACCCGGCCGGAGGGGACGTCGATGCGCACCCGTGCCGGACCGTCCGCTGGGGCCGCGACCAGTCCCGAGTCCACGGCCCACGCACCGAGCGCGATGGTGCCGTGGCCGCAGGCGGTGGAGTAGCCGTCCTTGTGCCAGAAGAGCACCCCCAGGTGCGCCTCGTTGTCGTCCGCGGGAACCACGAACCCGCCGTACATGCCGCTGTGTCCGCGCGGTTCGCGGGTGAGCAGTCGGCGGATGTCGTCGAGCGGTCCCGGACGCGGGGCGGTGGCGGTGCCGCCCGCGCCGAGGGCGATCGCGCGGCGCTCGGCGACGGTGTCGCCCGCGACGGGGGGCAGCCCGCGCGAGACGATCCGGAACGGTTCTCCCGCGGTGTGGTAGTCGACGGCGTCGATGGTCACAGGGTCGGCACTCACCAGGCAACTCCTCTATGAGATGTGACATGGTACTGACCATCGTCGACACGCCGCAAGACACCGGATCCTCCCGCCCCTCCCCCGCGATGGCGGCGCCGTCACGACCACGGCATCCACCCGAACGGCGAACACCGCGACCAGGGCGAGCCGTTGCCCGACCGAACCCTGCGGGCCGGTCCCGACTAGCCCCGCGGAACGTCCCTGACGAAGACGATCCCGTCGATTCCGGCGAGGTGCGCCGGGTCGAGCGGGGCGTAGCCGTACCAAGTGGACACGCGCGGGGCGGGCCGGGTTTCGCCCAGGGCGGTGGCGAGCCGGCGCGGGTCGACGACGCGGTTGTCGTGCGGGAGCGCGTACAGAAGTCCTTCGACGGTGTCCGGGGACGGTGTGTGCACGCCCCGGTGCCGAATCGTGCCGAGGGCCGTGTGGACGAAGGCGTACTCCTCGCCCAGATGGGCGTTCACGATCGCGCCGGCACTCCACCACTCCAGCGGCAGGTCGTCCATCCGCGTCGTACTCATCTCCCGCTGGAGATGGCCGTTGTGCGCGTGCACCAGTGCCGGGCCCCGCGCGGCGACGGCGAGCAGGTTGTCGGCCATCATCTGATCCCGTACGCCCAGCAGTTGCGTCATGCGGCTCGGCCCGGGGTCGGCCATCCGGACGTGGTAGCGCAGCAGGCCGGTGGCGGTACGCCCGTACAGACGCGCCCGGTCCCAGTCCTCGCGCGAGCCCGCCGCGATCGACTGGGGCGTGCGCGCGTCCAGCAGCGCCACCAAGTCGTCGACGAGCAACCGCAGTTCTGCGACCTCGGCCGATCGCCCCACGGACCGGGAGGGGTCCCTCATCGCGGCGGGATCGCTCCACCGCCCGTCCGCGCCGAGCAGGCGGTCGAGCGTGTGCGCCGTGCAGGGGAGCAGTTGCGCGTCCACCAGGGCCGCGAGGTGCTCGTGCAGCGCGGTGACGGCCTGTCGTGGACTCGCGGCGCCGGTGATCTCCAACGGGCCGTCGACGCCGGCGAAGCGGAGTTGCTCGGGTGCGGGCCGTCCTTCGTTGAACTCCCGCATCCAACGCACCAGTTCGCGGTTCGCCGCAGACGCGCCGAACCCGTGGCTGAAGCCGCGCTCCATCACCTCGTCGAGCGTTCCGGCACCCGAGGTGACGTAGTCGTCCACAACCAGGCCCATCATGCAGTCGCTCTCGATCGCGATCGTCCGATACCCCTCCTGCTCGACGAGTTGTCGGAAGAGGTGGTTGCGCAGTTCGAGCAGGACGTCCTCGCCGTGGGTGGGCTCGCCCAGCGCGAGCAGCCGCGGCCGGACCGGGAGCAGCCTCATGACGGCGGCGGCCTCGACGGCGTGGGCGGTGTCCTCGACGGCGGCGTTCATACCTTGTCCAGTAGCCATGCCTTGAACGGTATCGTTGAACTTTCGGTTGAAGCTTTTTTGCTGGAGCATGGGGTTCATGGGGCAAAGCGGTCGGCAAAACCCTCAAACCGGTGATCGGCTCAGGCCGGTCGACCTGGCGCGCGGGCACGGTCTGTCCACGCAGGCCGTCCGCAACTACGAGGACGCCGGCATCCTTCCGGCCGCCGATCGCACGGCCCACGGCTACCGCACCTACACGCCGCTGCACGCACGTGCCCTGGGCGCGTTCCTGGCCCTGGTGCCCGGCCACGGCCACCGCACGGCGAGCGCGATCGTGCGGGCCGTGAACGAGGGCGCGGTCGACGAGGCGTTCCGCCTCATCGACGAGAGCCACGCCCGACTCCTCGAGGATCGGCAGACGCTCGAGGCCGTGCGGGGCGCCCTGCGCGATCTGGCGCCCGCGATGGCGTCCGCACCCGACGCGGCGGTGTCCGGCGGGCGCGGCGGCACGTTCATCGGGCCGTTGGCGGGGAAGCTCGGAGTCCGGGCCGCGACGCTGCGCAAGTGGGAGCGGGCCGGGCTGGTGCGTCCGCGCCGCGACCCGCGGACCGGGTACCGCGTCTACGACGAGGCGGACGTACGCGACGCCCGGCTGGCCCACCAACTCAGGCGGGGCGGCTATCTGTTGGAGCAGATCGCCCCGCTGATCGCCCGGGTGCGGGCGGCCGGCGGTCCGGAACCGCTGGAGGCCGCGCTCCGCGACTGGCGCGACCGGCTGTCCGCTCGCGGGCGGGCGATGCTTGCCGGCGCCGCCGAACTGGAGGCGTACCTCCGCGCGCGCGGCTGACACCTCGGCCGCCGACCGAGGAGAACACGTCCGCGGACGACGTGGCGGCCCCCGACCACACATGCCTCCGGGTCACCGCTCCGGCCCGGCTCACGGCGGAGGCGGCCGGCCCCCGCCTCGACCCAGCCCCCACGGCGGCGCCGGCGATCGCGCGCGGCGGGGCGATCGGCCTCAGCCGAGGAAGAGCGGGAACCGCGCCGCCGACTCGCCCAGTTCGGCCTGCTCCGCGTCGGTCGGGGCACGCCGCCCGGTGCCGATCAGCAGCGCGTCCCGGTCCGCGAACGACGCGGGGAACGCGGCGCCGGCGATCTGCTCCAGCATCTCGCGCGTCCGGGCGAGGCCCTCCGCCGGTGGCTCGGCGGCGTCCGGCAGATGCGCGATCAGGTCGAGGTGGTGCAGCGTCCACTCCAGGACGTACACGCTCAGGTAGTCGTGCACGGTCAGGACCTCGTCGCGGGTACCCACCCGAAGGTCGGGGTCGGCGAGTTCGGCGGCGCGACCGGCGGCGGAGCCGACGTCGTCCAGGTGGAACTTGAGCAGCCCCGGGTCCTGGTACGCGGCGGCCAGCCGAACGGTCAGCGCGTCGAGCGGGTCCTCGCCGGTCGGCGCCGCCTCGGCGACGTCCCAGTAGGTCACCGCGTCGCGGGTGGGTTCGGTCTCGGCGGGGGTCACGAGGGTGATCAGGACGTCCTGGGCGTCGATGACCAGATGGCACACCAGGTCGCGCACGAGCCAGCCGGTACAGCCGGACGGCTTGGCGAAGTCCTCGTCGGAGAGTTCGGCGACCGCCGTGCGCAACGCCGTCCACGCTTGTGAGAAGAGTTCCACGTCGCCACGCTAGTGCGATGCCGCGCGGGCGGACAAACGTATTCGCGGCCGCCGGATCGCGTCCCCGGACGGCCGCCTCTCGACGGCGGCGCGGCGTAGGCGGCACTCGGGCGGCCGCGTTCGCGCCGTCGGTCCGGATGTGACGCGCGGCACAGGGAACGAGACCACGATTCACGGCCTCTTCCGGACGTCAACATCGTCGACATCCGTGGAGGCAACGGTGCGGCCCGGCACATTCACAACACGCCGAGTGTTCGGCAAACGCGCGACGGCATCGGTCGCGGCTCTCCTGCTGGGGGCGGGACTCGGCCTCGGCGCGGCCCCGGCCGAGGCCGAGGACGGCGGCCGGGACGGCCGGCGGTTCCGGGAGGCGTACGTGTCCGTCGACGCGGTCCGCGTGCTGAAGGTGGGGCGTCCCGACGCCCGCCGAGTCCTCGTCCTGACGCCGGGCATGTACGGCGCGGCCGGCGATCTGCGCGTCCTGGCCCGCGATCTGACCCGCGCGTCGCCCGGCACGCAGGTATGGGCGGTGGACCGCCGCGAGCAGTCCCGTGCCGACACCCGGGGTTTCGAGGGCGGCGATCCGGCCGCGTACTACCTCGACGGGCACTACCGCCGGCGCCCTCCGCTGCCCGAGGCCCGCGACTGGGGGCTGGCGACCGCGCTCGCCGACCTGCGCGGTGTCGTGCGCCAGGCGGCCGACTCCGGCCGCCGGCGGGTTGTGCTCGGCGGCCATTCGTGGGGTGCCACCACGGCACTCGCCTACGCCGCCTGGGACTTCGGCGGTCGGCCCGGCTATCGCGACCTGGCCGGGCTGGTCCTCATCGACGGGGGCGTGGACGGCGCCTTCGCGGGCGAGGGCTGGGAACCGCGGAACGCCCCGGACGTCGTGCGCACCCGCCTCGCCGCGATCAACGCTCCGGACGCCCCGTCCTCCGCGCTCGTCGACGACTACCTCACCCGGGCCCTGGGCCTGGGCGATCGACCCGAAACCACAGCCGTCTGGTACCAGTTGATCGCCTGGTACGCGCAGCACGCACCGCACCACCGCTCGCTGCTCGCGGCCCGCCTGCCGGAACACCTGCGACCGCCGCGCCCCGTCACCAACGCCGGGCTGCTCGGCTGGTTCATGCAGGAGTCCCCGCACACGCACGCCGCGCTGTCGGTGCGGTCGGGTCACCTGGACGCCGCGGGCGACTGGGTGGACGACGACATGACGCCGCTGCACCGGGTGGCCGAGGCACAGGCCGGCCCCGCGCCGACCGGCTTCGAGTGGTACTGGCCGCAGCGCCTGAGCCTGGACCTCGAGGCCGCCGACGCGTACGGCGACACCGAGTCCGCGCGCATCCTGGACCTGCGTCTTCACCACACGCGCGAAGTCGACGTCCCCCTGTACGTCTTCGAGACCGGCCTCGACAAGGGCACGCAGTCCGCCGCCGCCCGCCGGGTCGTCGCCAACTCCCGTATCCCGCGGGCCACCTATGCGGCCGACCCGACGATGACCCACCTCGACGCCCTGTTCGCCGCCCCCGAGCGCAACGAACTCACGCGCACACTCCCGGCGTTCCTCCGCACCACCTGAATTCCCCCGGAGCGGGCCCACGCGGTCGACCGAGTGGGCCCGCTCCGGGGAGTACGCGGAGTTGCTCGAACCCGTTCGCGAGTCGCGCGTGGTCGACTCCGAGACAATCGATGGAAGCGAGGGAACCGATCGGAGTCGATCCACGTCCGATCGACGCGGGTCGATTCGAGAACACTTGGGTGGGGTGCGCTGTGAGGACATGGAACCGCGGGGTGCGGACGGTACTCGTCGCGACGGTGGTGCTGATCACGGGGGCCGCGACGGGGGCGTGCTCGGACGACGGTTCCTCCGGGCCGGATGTGGTCCGGGACAACCCGGAGTTCACCCACCGTGCGGCGCGGATCTGCGGTGACGTGCTGAAGCGGCGCGCCGGCGACGCCGACTACCGCAAGGACCGCGATGCGATCGTGATGGCACTGGCCGCCGTCCTCAAGAACCAACGCCCTCCCGCCGAGGTGGCCCAGGCGCTGACCCGCACCGCCGAGGAGTACGAGCGCACCACGCGCGACCTGGGGAAGATCACCGCCGCCGACCCGAAATGGGCCGAGGCCTGGTCCCAGGTCGCCGCGGCGATCACCGGGGACGCGAAGGCATACCGTGATCGGCGTGACGCGCTGGCCGGCGAGGACTCCGCGCGGTGGGCCGCGTCGTTCCGCCCCGATCGCCTCACCGCCGACATCAACGCGCCCTTGACCGTCCTCGGCCTCAACGAACGCGACTGTCGCCTCCTGCTGCGCTGACGACCGCCGAACCCGCACACCACACCGGCCGTCCCCCACCGGCGCACCGCACGCGCCCGACTTCGCCGGAAGCGGTCCCGGCGGCCGGGATGCCCACCGCGAACCCGAGCCGGCGAAACGTGCCCGCCGCGGCGCCCGCCATCCCCGCCTGGTCCCCGCGGGCGCCGCGGCGAGCGCGGCCGACGCCGGAGTCGGCGAGGCGATGCCGATTTCGATGCCGACACCGCTCACCGACAGGCCGGGCAAAGGCACCGTTCAGCCGGGGCTCCGGTCCGCCGACCCCCGGGCTCCGCACGGGCGGGATCGCGTGCGGTGACGGGGCGTCAGTCACGCTCGTTCTGCAGGGCCGCCGCCGAGCGGCGAACGGTGTCCGGGTCGATCTCCTGGATCTGGATGGTGACGCCGTCGGGGTCGACGACGCGGATGCTGCGCCCGAAGTCCTCGTCGAAGAGCTCGAATGCGTAACCGGCGTCGGCCAGGCGCCGGGCGACGTCCTCGAGCCTCTCGTCCGTGGCGAAACCCAGTTCTACCGTGCCGGGAGCACGCCCCTTGGACACGGCCGCGTCGTGGATCCCCAAGGCCCCGGCTTCGGCGGACAGTTGCGCCCAGACGTCGACACTGAGCTCCGGCCGGAAGGCGAGACCGAGCCCGGCGTAGAAGCGCCGTGAGGCGTCGACATCGGTCACATACCTGATCGGAAGTACGGTCAGCAAGATTGCGCTCCTTGGATCGTCGAAAGGGTGCGGCATCCGGTCGCCGCGCGTCGTTCACCCGCTCGGACCGCCCGTCGGTCGGCCGTGCCGCCCGCACGCACCGCGCGGCGGTCGAGTACGGGCGCCGCGGCCCCGCCGGGTCCCGGGATCGGGGAGCGGCGGCCTCGTGTGCGTTCGGTGCTGCCAGTATCGTCACCGGCTGTCCGGCACCGGATGCGATCACCGTCGAGTTCATCGAAATAGGACGTTCCAGGAGGCGAAACCCGTGGAATCCGTCACGTTCGACGATCTGGATCGCCGGCTGATCCACGCCCTGCAACTCGACGGACGGGCCTCCTACAGCCGCATCGCGGCGGTGCTCGGGGTCCCCGATCGCACGATCGCGCGCCGTTACCTGCGCCTGCGCTCGCGGCTGATCGTGCGCGTGGTCGGCAACATCGACAGTCGCCGTATCGGGATGCTCGACTGGTTCGTGCGCGTCCGCTGCCTGCCCGCGACCGCGGCGGCCCTCGCCCGGACGCTCTCCCAGCGTGAGGACACCTCCTGGATCGCCCCGCTGGTGGGCGGAACGGAGATCACGTGCATGGTGCGTACCCCCACGGGAGAAGACGAGGCACACCCTTCGTACGAGGCACGCCCCTCGTTCTTCGACCAACTGGGGCGTACTTCCGGGGTGCGGGACGTGCGCGCGTCCTGTGTGCTGCGGCCGATCGTGGGAGTCGGCGGTTGGAAGGGACGCATGCAGGCCCTCGACGCGTCCGAACAGACCCGCCTTCGTCCTGCGGCCCCCCTCGAAGCGCCCGAGGCGGTGGATGCAGCGCGCGGCTCGATCGTATGGAACGACGGCGACGAGCGCCTGGCGCGGGCGCTCGCCGAGGACGGCCGTGCGCCCCTGTCCCACCTGCGGAGCGCCACCGGATGGTCGGAGTCCACCGTTCGGCAGCGCATCGCCCGGTTGCGCGACGCCGGGGTCCTGGCCTTCGAGGTGGAGGTGCATCCCGGGTTCTTCGGTCGCTCGGTCGAGGCGATCGTGTGGCTGGAGGTGGCACCGGGCGAACTGATGGCCGTCACCGAGGCGTTGTCCCGCCACGACCTGGTCGCGTTCGCCGCCGTCACCACCGGCCGGGCGACCGTCGTCGCGATCCTGGAGTGCCGCGACACGGACGCCCTGTACGAATACCTGGCCACCGACCTGGCCGAGGTCGCCGGCATCGGCCGCATCGAGATCTCCATCACGCAGCGCCGTACCAAACGCGCCGGACCGGTGGCTCCCGTGGCGTCCCGACCTGCACGCACCCGACCCGAGGACACGAGGAGGTCGTCCCGTCCGGGGTGACGGAATCCGCCGGCCGCGCGCAAGGGCACGTTTCCGACCGGGAGGCGACCCGCCGGAACGGGGTCGAGCCGGGGCCGCCGTCGGGGGACCCGGTCAGCTCAGCAGCAGGGCCCGGTCCCAGGTGGGGGGAACGTCGGTGGCGGCGGCCAGCAGGGCCAGGATGGCGCCCGCCGCGCCGTCGAGGAAGCCCGGTCCCGCGGCCGGCAGCGCGGCGCGCAGCCGCAGGAGGTGTTCGGTGAGGTGGCCGGCGGCCTCCACGAACGCCGGGTCGCCGGTGTCGTGGGCGAACCGCAGGGTGATCTGCAGCAGGCCGGCGACACCGTGGCACAGGCCGGGCGTGTCGTCGACCAGCCGCGCCGACGCGGGGCGGCGATACACGGCCTTCAGGGACCGCGTCGCGAGCTCGCACAACGACGCGTCGCCCAGTGCGGACCCGGCCAGCCACAACGCCCGCGCGATGCCCGGGCTGCCGTAGCACCACGAGGCGCGCGCGACGCGGGTGTTCGCGGACGTCGGGCGTGCGGATCCAGGCGTGCCCGGGGGTTCGGGTACCGCGACCATCGCCGCCCAGTTGGGCCCCCACGCGTCGTCGGCCCGGTGGTCGGTCAACCAGCGCGCCGCGCTCGTGAGAACCTCGCGTTGGCCCTCGACCCGGACCCCGGCGTCCAGGGCCAGCGCCAGCAACGCGAGCGGGCCGGAAATGCCGTGCGACATACCGCAGTTGAGCGTGCCGTTGGGGAACATCTCGCGCACCCGCGGGTCCTTCGCGGCCTCGACCGGCGTGTACCAGCGCGGCGTCCCCTCCCGCTCGGCACACAGCCGCACCAGCGCGGTCAAAATCGCGCGGAGCGCCGCGCCCGAGGTCGGGTCGGCCGCCGACTCCGGGTCCGAGCCCGCGGCGCGGCGCAGCAGGTAGGCGCCGATTCCGGTCAGGCCCGAAATGACGTCGAACTCCCGTACCGGCAGCCCGGATCCGCCGGCGCCGAGGGCCCGGGCGCGGGTGATCGCGTCCGCCACGACCCGGTCGTGTGGCGTCTCGCGGCCGTCGCCGTCGGGATTTCGGTCCGGCGTCCGAGCCGCGAAGGCGGGTCCGGCGAGACCGCCGAACAGGCCGGGCGCGCAGGCGCCCACCCGTTCCGCACCGGCGGTCGCCGCGGTCAGCCAGCCGTCGGCCGTGGCGCCCCAGCCCCGCCCGGGCAGGCACAGGTCGAGGTGCCGGTACACCAAAGCCAGGCCCGTGCCGCCGCCGGCGAGGTCGTGTCGCACGGCGCGGGGAAGCTCGCGCGGCCGCCCGGCCAAGGCGACGACGTGGTCCAACACGGCGGCCGACGTCGCGTCGGGCAACACCGCTCTCCATCGCGCGTCGCCCAAGGCGCTCCCTCCCGCGACCCGGCCGGTGCCGTGCGGACGGCGATGCCTCGTTCGCCCGCACCCCGCCCGCACGGCACCGCGTGCGTCGATCCGACCGTCAGCCGTGGCAGCGCGGCGGTTCCGTACAGGTGTCCGTGCACTCGAAGCTGGTGTGCATCGTGTCGCAACACATCACCGGCTCCAGCAATTGCTCGTCCGTTTCCGGCAGTTCCTGAAGTTCCAGAACCAGAGTCTCCGTGGTTTCCATGGTCGGCGTCCTCCCTTCGGGGGTGATCCTCACGCGTGTTCGTTCGGCCGCGACGGCGATCGGCCGGCATCCACCAGCCACGAACGATCGCCGCCGAGTCTGAGGCGCAGCAGGAAGTCCAGGACGCCGGCCAAGCCGACGTTGTAGCTCGCGCAGACCTCCCGCATCGTGTCGTCGGGAACCAGCAGCCGGCCGTTCCTGCGCGTGGCCCGCACGAACAGGCAGTGCGCCATTTCGGCCGCCCGGGCCCGATGCCGGTCCTCACCCGTCGCGTCGGCCAGGTCCAGGAGCAACTCGGCGTTTCCGGCGACTCCGTGGCAGGTGCCCGGGCCGAGCCGCCAGCGGTCGCGGTACGCAGCGAGCGCGGCCCGTTCGGCGTACTCGCGAAAGTGCGGGTCACCGGTGGCCCGCCACAGCCGGACCAGGAACGTGCCCACGCCGGACGTGCCGTTGCACCAGAGGTTCAGCCCGACGCCGTCGGTTCGGCCCGGCCCCTTCGGCCACCGGGCACTGTCGCCGCGGCGCTCCGCGACGGCGCACAGGAGGCGTCCGCCGGCGACCGCCGTCTCGATCCAGTCGGGCCGCTTCAGATCGCGTCCGGCGGCGAGCAGGAAGGCCGCGTTGCCGGCGACGCCGTGCCCGAAGCCGTACAGGGCCGAACCGCGCAGGTCGTCGGGGTGATCGGGGCCCAGCGGCCAGTCGACGCCGGCTTCCGCGGCGCGGGTGATCCGAAGCAGCCCCTCGGCGCACCGCGCGACCCGGTCGGCGAAGCGTTCGTCGCCGCTCGCGTGCCACAGATGCAACTGCGCCATGCCGGCGCCGGCCAGTCCGTGGCAGATGTCGGGGTTGTTCCACTCCAGCGGGATGCCCAGCGCGTACTCGCTCGCCCGTCGGGCCAGTTGCCGATCGCCCAGGGTGTGTGCCGCGTCGTACAGGGCCCAGGCCGTGCCGGAGCGACCGAAGTACAGGCCGGGCAGCACGCGGCTGGGCAGGGTCAGGCGGCGGTCGAGCCAGTGGGCGGCGGTGGCGAGCGCGGGCTCGGCCCGGGTGTGGCCGTGCCGCACCGCCCGGTCCAGGACGGCCAGCACCCCTGCCGCGCCGACCTGCACGTTGCAGGCGTCCCCGTACGGGAGCGAGCGCGGGCGCGCCCACAGGTATTCGCCGGCCGGGTCGATCGTGTCGCCGAGGTGCGCCAGGCCGTCGTCGATCAGCCGGTCGAGGTCGGCGTCGGCCGCCATGGGCCCCGCGCGTACCGGCCCCGGGGCGGGTTCGCGATCGAGGAACGCCGCCGCCCTGGGGAGCGGCCAGCGGACCGGCCCGTCCGCGGTCAGCCCCAGCACCAGTGGGGCGAGCGCCCGCAGCGCGGGGGACGCGGGCGCCGCGGCGTGCACGATCGCCGCGATCCGGTCGCCGTACGACCTAGCGGGCGCGGTGTCCGCGGCCTGCACCGGGTTGATGCCGGTGGTGACGTACAGGAGTGTGGCGCCCAGGCTGTAGGCGTCGACGTCCGGGCCGGGCGCGGGCGGGGCGGTGTGCGCGTCCCGGCCGGGGCCGTCGAGGTATTCCGGCGCGGTGAATCCCTGGGTGCCGGCGACGTGCGCGGGCTCGTCGAGGCGGACCGTGCACTCCATGTCGACGAGTACGGGCGCGTCGCCGGGGGCCATCACCACGTTGCTCGGCTTGAAGTCGCGCACCACGAAGCCGGCGGCGTGCACCTCGCCGAGGAGTCGGACGAGTTCGCGGGCCAGGCGCCACGCGAGCGGCACCGGCAGGCGACCGTCCGTGTCGTTCAGCCGGTCCGCGGACCACTGTTGCAGGCTCCTGCCGTCGATGAGGTCCTCGACGAGGAACACGTGACCGGCACTCTCGAACACCTCCCGTACCGCGGGCGTGACCGCGCGCGGCGCCAGGCGGGTCAGGATGTCCGCCTCGTAGCGCAACCAGTCGCGGGCGTCGCGGCCGGCGAGATCGGCTCCGACGTGTGGGCGGGCCTCCTTGAGCAGGACGTCGTCGCCGGTGTGTTCGTCGAGCGCGCGGTAGACACCGCCGCGATTGGAGTGCCGGATCGCCTCCTTGACGAGGTAGCGCCCGCCGATGCGCACGGGGTCGCCGCGCCGCCGGCCGGGGACGGCGGGGGCGGGCGGGTCGAAGGGCGGGCGGGCCCACGCGGGCGGCGAGAACCACGGGTCGCGCCGGTCGGGTACGAGCGTGCCGTCGGGCGCTTCGAGCCGCCCTTCGTAGAAGCCCTCGTCGGTCAGTTCGCGAGGGCGGGCGAAGCAGCCGAAGCGGTAGTGGACCAGGCTGTCGGGCCGGTATCGCCGGTCGGACAGGATGGCCGGGCCCGGCAGTCCGAGGGTCACCGCATGCAACCGCTCGGCCAGCACCCGCAGTTGGGCGTCGTCGGCCGGGTAGGCGGTGAGGAACTTCCCGGACTGGGCGCGGTTGGCCCGAACCGAGTTGATCTCGGCGGTGAATCGCGGCGTCACCGCGAATTTGAACGCGCATTCGTGCGCCACCAGGATCCGGGCCGCGTGCTCCAATACCGCGGGCGCCGACGCGGGAGTGGCCGAGATGTGCAACTTCCAGCCCTGCGCCCGGCGTTCATGGCACGGCGGGGTCACCATGCACCAAGATTCGCCGTCCCGGATCTGCCACGCGCGGGACGGGCCCACCGCACTCAGGATCTCTTTCGTGATCGACTGATAGCTGCGTGTCACGGCAACAGAATGGCACCGGCGGGGTTGGTCCGGGAGAGCGGCCACCGGAAAGTCCGAAAACCGATGGTCCGCGGACGGGAACCGGGAAGGCGAGGGGCGCCCGGGCCGGGCCGGCCGAAGGCGATCGCACCGCGGTCGGCTCCGATTCCCCTACCTCGGCAGAGGGAGGGCCCCTACCTCGACCGAGGCGTCACCACCTTCCGGGCGATCGCCACGGGCCGTGTCGAGGCTGGTCACGGGGCACCGGCGTGGACGAAGTCGACGTACGCGCGGAGCCGTTGCGCCTCGTTGCGGCGGGCGCTCCCGAAATCGGGATCGGGAACAACCCCGAGAACTGTTCCAGGGACGGGTCGGGAACATCTCCGATAGTGGCCCGGAGCGTGGACCGGCACGCTCGGGGCATGACAACCTCGCCTGGCTCGACCCCTAACTACCCTGACGCAAACGGGAGTTCAACCACGTCGCCAGCGTCCCCCGGGGGCGGCACGCACCGCACTGCCGGTACCGCCTCCCCGCCCGCGCTCCCCCAGTACTCCATCGCCGCGGTCCTCACGATCTGGGCGGCGGCCGTCGTCCCGATGGCGCTGCTCGCCTGGGTGGCGGCCCCGATGGTCGCCGGCGACGACGCCTCGAAGGGGCGGTTCGCCACGGTCTTGATCGTCGCCCTGACCTGTGGCCTCATCTGGCAGGGAATCCTCGTGCTGGCCCTGGTCGCCCGCGAACAGGCGAGCCTGCGTTGGTCGGTGCTGCGCGACGCGTTGTGGTTGCGGGCCCCTTCGGACCACCGGGGTCGGCGAGGAGGCGGACTGTGGTGGTGGGTGGCGGTGTTCGCGCTCGGCTTCCTGCTGGTGCAGTTCGTCCCCACCGGCCTGTCCGAGCCGTCCGACCGTAGCCTCGGCGCATTCCTGGAATCGACCGAAGGGCAGGACTACGTCAGCGGCGCGTGGGGATGGCTGGCACTGGTCGCCGTCATGATGACCTTCAACAGCGTGCTGGGCGAGGAACTCCTTTTCCGTGGCCTGCTGTTGCCGCGCATGCGCGGGTCCTTCGGCCGGCACGACTGGTGGGTGAACGGTCTGCTCACCGGCCTGTACCACGTGCACCAACCGTGGTCCATGCCCGGCGCGGCGGTGGCCGGCTGCCTGTTCGCCTACCCGAGCAAACGATTTCGCAGCGCGTGGATGGGAATCGCGATCCACTCGATCCAGAACGTCGTCCTGATCGTCCTCATCCTCGCCCTGGTCGTGCGCTGAACCGATCCCCACCGGTGCCCGCGATCCCCGCACGCACCGGACACCCGGCGTCGCGTCGGCGGCCCACGCACCCCCGGGGCCGCTTCGACGCCCGCCGGACGTCCGGGTCGACGTCGACGTGCCGCTCGTGCGTCCGGCGCCGTCGACCGCGTCCCGCCGGACCAGGAGAACCGCGTTCCTGCCGACCTGCGGCCTGCTCCCCCGGGCGATCGTGAAGACGGTCCGGACGCTCGGAGGCGTCGCGCTCGGCGTCACCGGAGAACGCCGGCAGGCATCGAACTCCGGCGAATCCCGGGCGGCGCGAGCACTCGCCGCCGCGGGCGTCGACGCGACCGTATCGGCCGCGGGACTGGCGTTCTTCCTGATCGCCGGACTGATGTACCTGTGGGGGCAACGGTTTCCGCGCCGGATACCGTATCTCGCCGGGCGCCGCGTCGCTCGCCTGATCCCGGCGGCGCCGACCGCGTTCGGGCTCGCCCTGTACGGCGTGTTCCTGTCGGTGTACGCCCCGCTCGCCGCACTCGGCGCCGTCCCCGCCCCCGATCCGGACCCGGCGCCGGGCGGCACCCGGTCCGGCACCCTGTGGCTGGTCGCCTTCGGCGCGTCGGCGTTCGGCGGCCCGGGCTTCGCCCTGCTGATCGCCGCCCGCTCCCACGCCGCCCGCACATGCCCCACGCGCGCGTCCCCCTCCGGGCAGCCCGAGGCGCCCCTGCCCACTGCGTGACGGGTGGACCGCCGTACGTGTCGCCCCGTAGGGAGCGAGGAGGCGCGGGGGCGGCGCGGGCTTCCGTGCGCTTCCGGTGCGTCGCAGTGCGTCGCGGTGCGCTGCGGTCCGCCGCCGGCACGCTGACAGTATGGACTCGTGAACGCAGAGAACCTCGCCGCATTCGTCGTACGCCGCGCCCGGGAGTCGGACTCCGACACGTTGGTCGGGATCGACGCGGTCGCGATCGAAGGGGACGTCGCGCGCCGGGCGAGCATCCGAAAGTGGTGCCGGCAGGGCCTGGCGGTCGTGGCGGAGGACGCGTCCGGCGCCTGCTCGGCTACTGCGTCGTCGAGTACACGTTCTTCGAACAGGGCTTCGTCACGATGTTGATGGTCGCCCCGTCGGCGCGCGAACGAGGCGTCGGGCATCGGTTGTTGGACGCCGTGGCCGCCTCGTGCGCGACGCCGAAGCTGTTCACCTCGACCAACGTCTCGAACCAGCCGATGCAGCGGCTGCTCCAACGGGCCGGATGGAGCCCGGTCGGCCTGGTCCACGGCCTCGACGAGGGTGACCCCGAGTTGTTCTACCTCCACCGACCGCAGGCCGAGCAGACGTGCTCGTGACCCGTACTTCCGGGCGCATCGCACGAGTTCATCCGATGGACACATAGTGTGTCCGATCGAACTCGTAACGCGACACGCGCGTTTCCGTGTGCCGAACGGCGTGCGACGGACCACACTGGCACCCATGAAGGATCACGAGGGCTCGGCGATCGTGGTCCTGCCCAGCGGACGGCGAATCGGCGTCCACGCGATCGTGGACGCGGACGAAGAGCGCTTGTACGACCCCGGGCCGGACGCGACACCGATCGGCTGGACCGCGACGCTGAGCCCCAGAAGCCCGGCGTCCCGCACAGACCTGCACGAGATCTATCGGGCCGGCCACGGAAGGTTGTGCCTCCCCTGTGGCACACGCGAGAACTTCCTGGTGGTCGGCATCCGCATCGGGGCCGGCCAGGGCGATCGGGTCGACATCCAGGGCACGGGCGCCCCCCCGAGCGAGTGACACGGCCGTCGCCGACACCGAGAACAGGCCGGCCGAGGCCGCGGCACCGGTCGCCCGTTCCGCGGACGGGGTTCAGCTCACCGCGCGCTTCACGAGCTCGGCGATCCGCGCCTCCACCTCTGTTGTCACCTCGATCAGCGCGAACCCGGCCGCCCACATGGGGCCGTCGTCCAGCTTCGCCAGGTCGCTGAACCCGAGCGTCGCGTAGCGCGCCTTGAACTTCTCCGCGCTCTGGAAGAAACAGACGACCTTGCCGTCCAGCGCGTAGGCGGGCATCCCGTACCAGAGCTTCGGCGCGAGCACCGGGGCGTTGGCCGTGATGACGGCGTGCACGCGCTCGGCCATGACCCGGTCCGAGTCCTGCATCTCGGCGATCTTCGCGAGTACGTCCCGCTCCGCCTCCGCCGCCTTGTCCGCGCGCGAACCGCGGCGCGCGGCGGCCTTCCCCTCCTTGGCGTGCTCCTTCATCGCGGCCCGCTCCTCGGCCGTGAAACCCTCGTACGTGCCGCTGTCGTCGTTGCCCATGACAGACCTCCCCCGTCGATGATCATGCTGTGAACGATCTTGAAATGGGACCTTATCCCGGCGCCACGGCAGCGACCAGTACCTATCGCGCGGACGGGCCGGGGTGTCCCCGGGGCTGCCGTTCGCCCGCGACGTCGTCCGGGCGTCGGCGCCGACCGAAGGCCCGTCGGCGGTACGGCCCGTGCCGGCCGAGGGTCTTCGCGGGGTCGCGCTCCCATTCGGCTCGACTCGTCGTCGACCTTTGAGCTCGACGCCGCGAACGGCACGGTTCGGGTGGCACGGCGCGGGTGGGTTGTCGTGGTGTCGTAGGCTCCGGGACATGCACAGCAGCCCGACGGAGCACGCACGCTGCCTTTACGGAGACGAGTACCGACCCACGCCGCCGTGCGACCTCGAACACCGGGAGTCCTCCTTCGTCGAGGAGCTGACCTTCGCCGACGCGGATTCGATTCTCGCCATGTTGCGCGAGTTGTCCCCACACCTGGTCGACGGCCGCCTGCCGGTCTGGATCCGCAACCTGTCCTACCGGCTCGTGCTCCTGCAACGACCGGACGAGCCCGCGCTGATGCGCGAGGCCGCCGAGAACCTGTGGCTGCACGGACCGGACTGGGACGACATCGCCGCGGACCTGACCAGGGCGGCGGACGCTCTGGGCTCGGGCTGAACCCGGGCCGAACCCGGGCCGAACCCTGGCTGAACCCGGGCCGAGCCCTGGCTGAACCCGGGCCGAGCCCGAGCGCTACTCGGCGCGAAGGGCCTCGCGCAGCGCCTGTACGGCGCCGCTCGGGTCGTAGCCCTCGGGCACGCCCTCGATCAGGATGATGTCGCCCTCGATGTGCCGCGAGCGCAGCGGCGCGATCATCCGGTACGCGGGCGAATCCCACCAGGCCCGCGCCTCGGCGATCCCGGGAAAGCCGATCATCACGACGTTCCCGACCCAACCCCCCTCCAATACCTCGTGCTGCGTGACGTGCACGAGGTAGCGGCCGCCGTACGGCGCGAAGGTGCCGGGGAGTTGCTCGATGTAGTCGGCGATCTCGGGGTGCGGGGCGGCGTCCCGCAGGTTGGCGATGACGTACGCGGGCATGTCTTAACCTCTCGGTCGATCGGGTCCACCGGACGAATTGGCGTTGCCTCGGGTCCGCTGCCGGGCCGACGGGTCGTCAGGCGGCCCGGGCGGCATGGGCGTTCGGGTTCAGGGCGACGCGGACCCGGGAAGGGGAGAGCACCGCCCGGACCCGCGGTATGCGGGCACGCGTCGACCGGTTCCGGGCCGCGGCGGCCGGCGCGTCACAGGCCTTCCAGCCGGCCGGGTAGTTCTCGACGGCAGCGGTGTAGTCGATGGCGCCGCTCATGGCGTCCGTCCTTCCCGGGTCGATCCGCCGGGCGTACCCGACGGGTTCCAGTGCTTTGACCTGCGCGGTTCCTGTCGTGCTTTCCGCAGGTCAAAACGTTACGGACGAACAACCGACCCGGAATCAGTCACGCATCAGTACTCGGACGAAGGTGGTCACCCACGCGATCAAGCCCGATCACCGCTGGACTTAGTAGGACGTCCGACTATATCGTCTTGAACTACAAGGTCCGCGGTGCAGGGAAGTCGGTGTGAATCCGGCACGGTCCCGCCACTGTGACCGGGGAGTGCGCTGCCGAGGCACCACGCCACTGGCGAAAGCCGGGAAGGCGGGCGGCGTATGTCGATCCGGAAGTCAGGATACCGGCCGCGGGTATATCCGTGTTGTCCACGAGGATGGAGCAAACACGCATGACGCCGGTCTGCGCACTCGCCCCGGACGATCTTGCGAACGTCGAGGTCGTCGGGCTCGCCTGACCACCCGCACGTGCCACCCGACCTCGGCAACCCCGCGCCCCGAAGCGGCGGTTGCCGTGGTCGGGTCATTGCCCCGCCTCCGGACCGCACCTGACGAGAGACAGGTCGTTCATGGTCCGCGAGCTTTCCCACTTCATCGGCGGCAGGCACGTCCACGGCGCGTCCGGCGCGTTCGGCGACGTGTACGACCCCAACACCGGACGCGTGCAGGCGCGCGTTCCGCTGGCCGACCGTGCCGACACGCTGGCGGCGATCGCCGATGCCGAGCAGGCACAACCGGCGTGGGCCGCCTGGAACCCCCAAAAGCGCGCCCGGGTGTTGTCCCGATTCCTGCAACTGGTCGAGCCCGAACGCGATTCGCTGGCCGAGCTGCTGTCGGCCGAGCACGGCAAGACCATCGCCGACGCCCACGGCGACCTGCAACGCGGCCTGGAGGTGGTGGAGTTCGCCGTCGGTATCCCGCACCTGCTCAAGGGCGAGTTCACCGACAACGCGGGTACCGGTATCGACGTGCACTCGCTGCGCCAGCCGCTCGGTGTGGTCGCCGGCATCACCCCGTTCAACTTCCCCGCGATGATCCCGCTGTGGAAGATCGCCCCCGCCATCGCGTGCGGCAACGCGTTCGTCCTCAAGCCGTCCGAGCGCGACCCTTCGGTGCCGCTGCGCCTGGCCGAGCTCTTCCTCGAGGCGGGGCTGCCGCCGGGTGTGCTGAACGTGGTCAACGGCGGCAAGGAGTCGGTCGACACGCTGCTGGAGGACCCGCGCGTCCAGGCGCTGGGCTTCGTCGGCTCGACCGCGATCGCCGAGTACGTGTACACCTCGGCCACCGCGCGCGGCAAGCGTGCCCAGTGCTTCGGCGGCGCCAAGAACCATCTGATCGTGATGCCGGACGCGGACCTCGACCAGGTCGTCGAAGCCCTGATCGGCGCCGGATACGGTTCCGCGGGCGAGCGCTGCATGGCGATCTCCGTGGCGGTTCCGGTCGGCGCGGAGACCGCGGACGCGCTGGTGGCCAAGCTCGTCGAGCGCATCGCCACGCTGCGGGTGGGCCCCTCCCACGACCGCGACGCCGACTTCGGCCCGTTGGTGGGTCGGGACGCGCTCGCTCGGGTCCACGACTACCTGGACATCGGCGTGCGAGAGGGCGCGAAGCTGCTCGTCGACGGCCGTGACGTGCGCGTCCCCGGCCACGAGGACGGCTACTTCGTCGGCGCGTCCCTGTTCGACCACGTCACGCCCTCGATGCGGGTGTACCGCGAGGAGATCTTCGGTCCGGTCCTGTCGGTGCTGCGCGCGGCCGACTACGAGGACGCGCTGCGACTGGCGAGCGAGCACGAGTACGGCAACGGCGTGGCGATCTTCACCCGCGACGGCGACACCGCCCGCGACTTCGGTCGCCGGGTGAACACCGGCATGGTCGGCGTCAACGTGCCGATCCCGGTGCCGGTGGCCTATCACACGTTCGGCGGGTGGAAGCGGTCCGGATTCGGCGACCTCAACCAGCACGGACCCGACTCGATCCGCTTCTACACCCGGACCAAGACGATCACCTCGCGCTGGTTCTCCGGTGCACGCGAGTCCGCGAGTTTCACCATCCCCACGATGGGCTGACCCGATGACGACCCTCACCGAGGATCAGCACGCGATCGTCGAGACGACGCGGGACTTCGCCCGCGAGCACCTGGCCCCGCAGGCGATCGAGTGGGACCGCACCAAGCACTTCCCGGTCGATGTCCTGCGCAAGGGCGCCGACCTCGGGCTCGGCGGCATCAACGTCCGTGAGGACGCGGGCGGTTCGGGTCTGAGCCGACTCGACGCCGTGCTGATCTACGAGGCGTTGGCCGGCGGCTGCCCGAGCATCGCCGCCTACTACTCCATCCACAACATGGTCGCCTGGATGATCGACCGCCACGGCACCCCCGAACAGCGCCACAGGTGGCTCCCGGACCTGTGCGCGATGCGCGGTCTGGCCAGCTACTGCCTGACCGAACCGGGCGCGGGGTCCGACGCCGCCGCGCTGCGCACGCGCGCGGTGCGCGACGGGGACGACTATGTCCTGCACGGGGTGAAGCAGTTCATCTCCGGCGCCGGGTCCTCGGCGGTGTACGCGGTGATGGCGCGCACCGGCGGGGACGGCGCCGACGGGATCTCCGCGTTCGTCGTGGAGGCCGACTCCCCCGGGCTGTCCTTCGGCGCGAACGAGTTGAAGATGGGCTGGAACGCCCAGCCCACCCGCCAGGTGGTCCTGGACGGCGTGCGCGTGCCGGTCTCCCACCGGCTGGGCGCCGAGGGCGACGGCTTCCGCATGGCGATGGGCGGCCTCGACGGCGGCCGGATCGGTATCGCCGCCTGCTCGCTGGGCGGCGCTCGGGCGGCCCTGGACGCCGCCGTGGCCCATCTCACCGATCGGGAGGCATTCGGCGCCAAGCTGATCGACGCCCAGGCATTGCGGTTCGAACTCGCGGACATGGCGACCGAGTTGGAAGCCGCACGCACGCTGGTACGGCACGCGGCGTCCTGCCTGGACCAGGGCGATCCCACCGCGCCGCAACTGTGCGCGATGGCCAAGCGGTTCGCCACCGACACCGCCTTCTCGGTGGCCGACCGCGCGCTGCAACTACACGGCGGCTACGGCTACCTCTCGGACTACGGCATCGAGAAGATCGTCCGCGACCTGCGGGTGCACCGCATCCTCGAAGGAACCAACGAGATCATGCGCGTGATCGTCGCGCGCGGACTGATCGGAGCGACCCGATGACCTCCACGACGGAGCACGAGACGGTACTGACCCGCCGTCAGGCGGGCGTGGGCCGCATCGTGCTCAACCGGCCCAGGGCGCTCAACGCCCTCACCCACGCCATGGTTCGCGGAATCGACGCCGCGCTCACCACGTGGGAGCACGACGAGGACGTACGACTGGTGGTGATCACCGGCGCGGGCGAGCGTGGGCTGTGCGCGGGCGGCGACATCCGGGCCATCCACGCCGACGCCGTCGGCGGCGGTACCGGTAGTCTGGACTTCTGGCGCGACGAGTACCGGCTCAACGCCCGCATCGCCCGCTACCCCAAGACCTATGTCGCCGTCATGGACGGCATCGTGATGGGTGGCGGTGTCGGTGTGTCCGCGCACGGCGGCCTGCGGATCGTCACCGAACGCTCGACGATCGCCATGCCCGAGACCGGCATCGGGTTCGTCCCCGACGTCGGCGGCACCCACCTGCTCGCCCGCGCACCGGGCGAGTGCGGCACCCATCTGGCGCTCACCGGTTCGGCGATCGGCCCCGGCGACGCGATCGCCTGCGGGCTCGCCGACCACTTCATCCCCTCGCATCGGCTCGACGCGGCCCTGGAGGCACTGGCCGGCCGCGACAGCGGCGAGGTCGTGGCGCGGTTCGCCGAACCGGCGCCGGGCGGTGAACTCGTCGAGCGGCGTGGATGGATCGACGCGTGCTATGCGGGCGACAGCGTCGAGGAGATCCTCGAACGCCTCGAGGCCGATGGGGAGCAGGCCGCGAAGCAGGCCGCCGAACACATCCGCGCCAAGTCGCCCACCGCGCTCAAGGTCACCCTGGCGAGCCTGCGCCGTGCCCGCGAACTCGCCTCCCTGGAAGCCGCGTTGGATCAGGAGTATCGGGTCTCGACGGTGGCGCTCGGCACGCCCGACCTCGCCGAGGGCATCCGCGCCCAGGTGATCGACAAGGATCGCGCGCCGCGCTGGTCCCCCGACACGCTCGAAGCCGTAACGCCCGAGCACGTCGCCGCATTCTTCGAGCCGCTGGGCGCACGCGAGTTGGGCCTGGCGATCTCGCCCCCGACCGAGGAGGCCGGCCGATGAACGCCGCGATCGCATTCGTGGGGTTGGGCAACATGGGCGGCCCGATGGCCGCCAACCTGGTCGCCGCCGGACACCGGGTCACCGGGTTCGACCCGGCCCCGGAGGCGCTGGATCGCGCGCGGGAGAGCGGTGTGCGGGTCGCCGCCTCCCCCGCCGAGGCCGTCGCCGACGCGGATGTCGTGATCACCATGTTGCCGGGCGGGCCGCACGTGCTGGACTGCTATCGGGGTCCCGCGGGCCTGTTGGCGGCGGCGCCCGCCGGTGCGGTGTTCGTCGACTGTTCCACCATCGACGTCGCGGACGCGCACGCCGCGCACGAGGCGGTGGGTGCCTCCGGGCGCCGCTCGCTGGACGCGCCGGTCTCCGGTGGGGTGGTCGGCGCGGTCGCCGGAACGCTCACGTTCATGGTCGGCGCCGCCGACGAGGACTTCGCTGCGGTCGAGCCGGTGTTGACCGCGATGGGCCGCCGCGTCGTGCACTGCGGTCCTCCCGGCGCCGGGCAGGCGGCGAAGATCTGCAACAACCTGATCCTGGGCGTCACGATGATCGCGGTCAGCGAGGCGTTCGTACTGGGCGAGCAACTCGGGCTCTCCCACCAGGCGTTGTTCGACGTGGCCTCCGCGGCGTCCGGCCAGTGCTGGGCGCTGACCACGAACTGCCCGGTGCCCGGGCCGGTTCCGGCCAGCCCGGCCGACCACGACTATCGACCCGGTTTCGCCGCGGCCCTGATGGCCAAGGACCTGCGGCTGGCCGCGAACGCGATCCGGGCGGGCGGGGTGTCCGCCGAACTCGGGCTGCACGCGGCCGAGGTGTACACGGCGTTCGCCGAGAACGGCGGCGCCGAGCGCGACTTCTCCGCCGTCATCCACGCCATCAGAGACCACGCCGACACCGGCGCGAACGAAGGAAACCGCACCGCATGAGCGACTACGAGACCATCCTGCTGGAGCGGCACGACCGCACCGCGGTGATCACCCTCAACCGCCCGAAGGCCCTGAACGCCCTCAACCTCCAAGTGATGGCCGAGGTCGTCGACGCCGCGACCACGCTCGACCGCGATCCCGACGTCGGCTGCGTGGTGATCACCGGGTCCGCCAAGGCGTTCGCCGCCGGCGCCGACATCAAGGAGATGCTGCCCAACGACTACATGGACGTCTACCTCGCCGACTGGTTCTCCGCGTGGGACCGACTCGGCGACGTCCGCAAGCCCACCATCGCCGCGGTCTCCGGCTACGCGCTCGGCGGCGGATGCGAACTCGCCATGCTGTGCGACATCCTCCTCGCCGCCGACACCGCCGTGTTCGGCCAGCCGGAGATCAAACTCGGCGTCATCCCCGGGATCGGCGGCTCGCAACGCCTGACCCGGGCGATCGGCAAGGCCAAGGCGATGGACCTGTGCCTGACCGGCCGCACCATGAACGCCGAGGAGGCCGAACGCGCCGGTCTGGTGTCGCGGGTCGTACCCGCCGCCGACCTGCTCACCGAGGCCCTGGCCACCGCCGGGATCATCGCCGGCATGTCCGCGCCGATCGCGATGATGGCCAAGGAGAGCGTCAACCGCGCCTTCGAGACCACCCTGGCCGAAGGTGTGCGCTTCGAACGCCGCCTCTTCCACGCCACGTTCGCCACCGCCGACCGGAAGGAAGGCATGGCGGCCTTCACCGAGAAGCGCCCGCCGTCGTTCACCCATCGCTGATCCAAGGGCCGGCGCGCGCCCGGCCCCGGATCAGGGGCCGGGCGGCCGGCCGCCGGGACGCCGCAGGGACGCACCCTGCGGCGTACCCGGCACCGGTATCGCGGACGGTGCGCCGCGCCGGAGTGCGCTCGGGCCGCACCGGCGGTCACCGCACCGCCCGGTCACGGTGGGCGGCCGAGGCCCGATTCCCGTGCCACCGCGATCCGACCGATCCGTGTCGGTGGCGCCCGGCGGCATGTTCGGTGGTCCACTCCTTTGCGCGGTCCGCCTTCGGTGTGTCGCCGGTCCGCGTTCGGTGTGTCGCCGGCCGTCTTCGGTGTGTCGCCGGGCCATCCGGATGCGACGCCTGCGGTCCCATGTTTGCCTGAACGGGAGTCCTCCCGGTGCGTCGCGCGCCGGAACACGCTTCGCCACGGCTCCTGATCGAGTCGCAGGCCCGCTCTCCGGTCGGGATACACGGAAGGATCAGCGGTGGAAGAGTCCGAGGGTCCCACCCGACGCCCGGGGCCGGGTCGGAGCAGGCGACTGGTCACGGTCGCGGGGTTGCTGGGTGTGCTGCTCTGCGTAGGGGCCGGGGTCATGGCACCGATGTGCATCGCGCACACCCAGGTCGCACCGCCACCTCCCCCGCCACCGCCTCCACCTCCTCCGCCGCCACCCCCGCCGCCGCCACCACCCCCACCACCTCCGCCACCTCTGGTACCGGAACCGCCCCCACCACCGGTCACCCGTCCACCGGATCGTCCCTCCCCCGTGGTTCCGACCTCGGCCCCGGGCTATCGAGGAACGACGGCGCCGCCACCCTCCCAGAACAGTCGGCCGCCCACCCAGCGGACGACGCCCGCCCCTGATCCTCGATCGCGCCCCGCTCTGGTCCTGGCCCCCGCAAGGGGCGGTGCCGGCACGACGGTGGCGGTCTCCGGTTCGGCCTACTCGGCCTGCCGCCCCGGATCCCGGATCGACATCCGTTGGGACGGTGCCGCCATCGCCTCCCTCGATGCGCCGGTTGCCCCGAATGGAGGCAGTTTCAGCGTCCGATTCGTGGTCCCGAAAGGCGCGTCCAAAGGGAGCCACCAGGTTTCGGCGCGATGTGAGGGAGCGGACGCCTCCACCTCCTTCGAAGTCACCACGGGCACCGGACCGGGTTCTTCTCGGCCGCCGACCGCAACCCGCTCCCCGTCGTCTTCGACCGCGGTACTCGACACCGGAGCCGGAGCCGGCGCGGGCTCGGGCTGGGTGATCGGGGCGGCGGCGGCCGGCGGTCTCCTGGTGGCCGCGCTCGCGGGCTACCTGGGCTTCTCCCACCGAGGGCGCGGACCGCGCTGGACCCGTCGACACGTCCGCGCGGTGCTGCGGCCGGGCTTCGCGTCGGACGGGGTGCAGGACGTCAGGGATACGGGCGGAGCGAGCCGAACGGTACGGCTCGAACCTCGTTCGGATCCCGGTGAACAAACCATCAAGGAGGTGGACCCATGACCGACGGCGTCCCGCATCCCACGTCCGTGCGCGAACTGCTGTTCGGCGACGACGTCGAAGCCGCCGCGGAATCGCTCGTCGACGCGGCTCGCGAACACGAGGTCGCCGCGATGCTCAAGCGCGGAGCCCAGGGCCTGACGGACAACGCGAGCCGGACCGTCGAGCGTGAGGTCGCCTCGGTGGTCAACGGCTTCCTGAGCCTGGATCTCCTCGACCTCGTGGCCGCCGGATGGGCCAAGCACAGTGCGATGGTCGAGGCCGCACGACGCACCCGTGCCGCTCCGGACACCGAGGAGGTCGTCGCCCTGGCAACCCACCAGGTCACGTCCACGCATCGCCCGTGCGTCGACCTGAGGGTCGACGGTGTCCGGGTCGGCACCCTGGAGATCGGCCTCACTGTCGCCTTCGACATCGAGGGGATGCTGGCCGTCGTCCGCCAAGCCCATCTGATGTCGCTGCGCTGCGGCACCTGCACGACCACCGGCACGCTGGCGATGCAGGATGCGGTCGTCGCCAGTCGCCACTGCGACCTGGATCTGCCGGGCGCCATGCGGTTCAGGTCGGGCATCGCCCTCCTCCCGGCGCAGGACCGGACGTCGCACAACGACCCGGCATAGCGCGTCGAGCACATCGGGTGTCCTGCGGCGCGCCCTGCGAGGGCGGATCGCGGGTACCGGGAACCGGACGGCCCGAGGGTGCGTCACATCGGCGCCGCGCAGGGTGCGTGGCGTTCCGGAGGTGGACCCGTGCCCGTCACCCCAGCGCGATTGACCCTGGCGCTCGCGGCCACGCTCTTCGCGACCGTGCTGACCGCGTGCGGTGCGGAGCGTGATTCGGCCGACCCGAGCGGACCCGCACACAGCGGGCGCGAGCCGGCCGACACCGGCGCGCAGGCCCGACGGGACGCCGAACAGGCGGCCGACCGCTGGGAGGCGGATCACACGACGGACAGGCCGCGCGCGTTCATCGTCCGCGACGCCCACCCGACCCAGGCCGGCAACTGGGAAGCGCACAACCACGCCTTCAAGGTCTCGCTCTCCGACGGCTGCTTCGCGCCTCCCGAGCCGGGAGTCCTGCCGCGGACACCGGTCGACGGCGAGGTCCGCTGGGCCGACGGGGTCCTCCAGCGCCGCCCCTCGCGGGCCCCGCTCCAAGGATTCGGCGCGTCGCTGCCGGCCGAGTCGAAGGCACGGTGCGGAACGGCGGAGTCGCCCAGGCTGACCGTCGCCTCCGCGACCGCCACGACGCGCACCGTGCAGACCACCGAGGGCGCCGCGACCGTCCCGGCCTGGGAGATCGCGTTCGCGGGAACCTCCGTACGGGTGACCACCCTCGCGGTCACGACCGACCCGCCGCCGTCCTCGCGCGGCGCGTTCGGGAGCGCGAGTACCGCGACGGTGGGCGCGGACGGCCGCACCGTCACCGTCGGATTCAGCGGTTCGCCGGACGGGCCCGGCCCGTGCGGAAACGACTACGAGTTGGTGACCGTACAGCGCGACAGGGTCGTCGCGGTGGCCCCGGTCACCATCCCGAAGCCCGGCCCGACCGCCGACGGCGCCGGCCACCCCCTCGCGTGCCCCGCGATCGCGGCCATGCGTACCGAAACGGTCGTCCTCGACGCACCACTGGGCAACCGGGCACTGATCGGCACCGACGGCCTGCCCCTCGCCCCGGCCCCGACGATCCCGGCGAGGTGACCACCGATTCCGCGAGTCGGCACGCCGCGGGCAGGACGGGCTTCCCACCCGTCCTGCCCGCGGCGGCGGAACACCCGCCCCGTCGACCGCGGTTGCCAAGGCCGCGGGGCGGCACACCGCCCTGGCGCGGCGGGATGATCAGCAGGGCTGGTCGATGTGGTCCGGGTGGAACCGCACGGCGCCCAGGCCGTTCGGGTCGAAGAGGTCCAGGAGACCGCGCAGCGGCTCGTCCGGCTGCGCGGGTCCCCACAGTTCCAGGGCCATCTCGCCGTGGTAGAGCATCGGCCAGCGCACGTAGTGGCGGGTGTCCGCGGGGTCGTGCAGGGCGCGCGAGGCGGCCAGCGTGGAGCGGGCCACGTCGATCATCAGGTCCGTGCCGCAGCCGAAGCCGTACGGGTAGCGCTCCCGGTCCGGCGGGATGGTCTCGATCAGGGCCGGGTCGGCGTACGAGACCCCGACGTGCGCGTGCAGGCCCGCCCGGATGGCCGGTACCTCGTGGGTGCCGTTCGGGTCCCACTGCCAATGCCCCGCCGCGTTCCTGCCGACCCGTACGGTGGGCGCCGCCTCGAACAGCGCGCACACCTCCCACGCCTCCACCGACGGCGCCATCGGCTGCGCGCCCTCGGGGGCCAGGACCCGCAACCGGCCCTGGTTCAGCCGGTAGTCGACGGCCACGAGGTCGGTGTCGGAGAGATCGCGCTTGTCCACACCCCAGCGTCCGGACGCGGTGACCACGAGCGCGTTCAGGTCGGGGTCGAACGCGAAGAGCATGCCCTCGCTGAATCCCTGCAGGTTGAGGTACATCGCGTAGGTGCGGCTCAGCCGCGGCGACACGAAGTCGCGCATCGCGTGCGGGGCGGGCAACAGCCCGAGGTCCCCCATCCGCGTCCCGGCCACCGCCAGGCTCCGCGGCGCGTGGGCCGCGGCCCACGCGTCGGCGGTGATGGCGTCGGGCACCACGTCGTGCCGGCCGGCCACCTCGTGGGCGCAGGCCGCGGAGACCAGTCGGTCGCAGACACCCTGGGCGACGTTCTCGGTCTCGGTGGGGTGTCCGCCCTCCATCGTGCACAGCGTCGCCTCGGCGACCTCACCGGGCACCGCGCCGGGCGTGATGAACACGACGGTGAACACGCCCACCCTGGCCATCAGGATCCGCGCGGCGCGCACCACCTCGGGGTGCGACATCTCGCTCAGCCGCTCGGGCACTTCCGCCACCGCGACCAACCGCCCGACCGTGCCCTGCCGGCCCTGCTCCTTGCGGAGTTTGAGCATCAGCGGGGTCTGTTCCTCCACGATCCGGTCGGCCAGCGGGCCGGGGCCGTCGGGTACGGACACGCCCACCAGGACCACGTCGAACCTGGTCTCGTTCTCGCCCGGCGGGATCACCCGGTGCCCGCCGCGCTCGAACGCCGCCGCCAGGTCGCGCAGGAACGAGCGTGCCACATCGGAGAGTTCGGGAGCCGGGTCGATGACCCGGACCGTGCACGAACGCCACCAGTCCAACTCCTCGAGCCGTCGACCCGGGGCCGGGGCGGCAAGTCGCGCCGCGGATCCCGCCGATGTCGATTCCGCCCGGGTTACGGTGGTCATGAAGGAGCTCCTGACGTTGCTGTGCGGAAGGCGAGGACGGCGTTCTGCCCGCCGAACGCGACCGACGTGGAGATCGCGGTGTTCAGGCGAGTGGGACGGCGCGGGGTCTTGGCAACCACGTCCAGGTCCGGATCCAGATCCGGGTCGGTGCGGTGGTGGTTGGCGGTGGGTGGAATGCTCCCGTGTTCGAGGGTCAGGACGGTCACGATCGCCTCGATCGCGCCGCCCGCGCCGCCGGTGTGGCCCAGCACGCTCTTGACGGCGGTGATCGGTGGGCAGCGGTCGAAGGTGGTCGCGAGGAAGCGCGCCTCGGCGGCGTCGTTGAGCAGCGTGCCGGTGCCGTGCGTGTTGACGTGGTCGACGTCGGCCGCGCTCCAACCGGCGTCGGCCAGGGCCGCGAGGGTGGCCAGTCGCGCGCCCCGGCCGTCGGGGTGCGGCGCGGTGAGGTGGTGGGCGTCGTTCGCGGCGCCGTAGCCGGACAGCAGGGACCGCACCCGGGCGCGGCGGGCGCGTGCGTGCTCCGGGCGCTCCAGCACCACGACGCCCACGCCCTCCCCCAGGACGAAGCCGTCCCGGTCGGCGTCGAACGGCCGGCAGGCGTGCGCCGGGTCGCCGGGGTGGGTGGACAGGGCGCCCAACTGGGCGAAGCCGCTCGCGGTGAGTGGATTGCACATGCTGTCGACACCGCCGGCGAAGACGATGTCCAGGGTGCCCGCGCGCAGCAGGTCGCGGGCGACGCCCAGCGCCGTCGCGCCGGAGGCGCAGCCCGCGGCGGGCGCGAAGTTGGTGCCCTGGGCGCCGAGATCGAGACCCACCTCGGTGGCCGCGGTGTTGGGCAGCGAGCGGGGCAGACCGGCCGGGGAGATGGCGGTGATCCGGCCGGTGAGCAGCCTCTCCATGCAGGTCAGCAGGGACTCCATGGACGGTCCGCCCGCGCCGATGACGACGCCGACGCGGGTGGGGTCCCAGGTCTGGGGATCCAGCCCGGCGTCGGCCAGGGCCTCCCGGGCGGCGACGACGGTCATCTGCGCGCTGCGGTCCATCCGCCGGGACAACCTCCGGCCGAGGACGGCGTCCGGCGCGAAGCCGGGGACCCTGCAGGAGATGTCCACGGGCAGGCCGGCCAGCCCCGGGTCGCGGCGAGCGGTGGACACACCCGCGCACAGGGTCCGCCAGGTGGCTTCGACTCCGATCCCGCCGGCGGTCACCAGGCCCAGACCGGTGACCGCAACCTCGGAGGACGCCATCTCAGCTCGCCGGGGACGCGACAGGGGCCGGAGGCTGTGCCGGGGCCGGGACGGGGGCCGAGGCCGACTCGGCGGCCGGCGCTTCGGAGGGGGCGACGGCGGAGGGCGGCGCGGTCCGCACGAACGGTTCGGCCTGCGGGGCGGCCTCGAACGCGGCGACGGCCTGGGCCAGCGTGGTGTCCTTGCCCAACTCGCCGAGCCTGCTGAAGTCCTTGCCCGTCTGGTCCGCGATGATGACGGCCAGCTCCGCCATCGACAACGAGTCCAACTCCAGCGCGCTGAAAGTCGCTTCCGGAACGACATCCCCGGCGTCGATGCCGAACTCCTCGACCAGCAACTCACACAGCATCGCGTACACGGGGAATGCCTTCCTGCTCGGTGGGACCGCGCACACCCGGCGGCGCGTGCTCGTACGGCACCGATCGGGTATGCGATCGAGCACCTTGTGTATCGGTGGCGAAGGCTCGGGCAAAATTCCCGCCCCGCGTCTCCCTTGGCCCCCAATCTGCCCTCCACCTGGGGTGATGTGCCGGGAACTGCGCCGGACGACACGCTGATGTTCACCCGCAAGTACGCAGCGCCACGCGCCCGGACCCATCCCGCGGCGGCGGAGCGTGACCTTTCCGGGGCCCGTTCGGTTAACGATCCCGGACGCCTCGGAAGGCAAGCCTCGGAGAGACAAGGAGGACAGCGATGTCCACCGCCCTGGTCACCGGCGCCAGTCACGGCATCGGTGCCGACCTCGCCCGCGCTCTCGCCGCCCGCGGCCACGATCTGGTGCTGGTCGCCCGCGGCGCCGAATCGCTGGACGCTCTCGCGGTCGAGTTGGAGAAGGACCACGGCGTGTCGGTGCGCGCGCTGCCCGCCGACCTGACCGTCGAGGACGACCTCGAACGTGTGGCCGTCGCGGCGCGTGACGCCGACATCCTGGTCAACAACGCCGGCGCGAGTGTGGGCACTTCCTTCGAACGTACGGCCTGGGCGGACGAGCGGCGCATGCTCGACCTCAACGTGGTCGCCCCCTCGCGGCTCGTCCACGCCGCGCTTCCGGAGATGCTCCGGCGGGGCAACGGCCGCATCCTGACGGTGTCCTCGGTGTCCGCCGTCGCCCCGGTCTGGCAGGGCACGGCGTACGGCGCGACGAAGGCGTACGAACTGGTGATGACCGAGTCGTTCGCCTACTCCCGCCGCGTCCGCACGTCGCCGGTGGCGTTGACCGCGCTCGTACTCGGCTACACCGCCTCCCGGTTCCACCTCAGTGCCGGCATCGCCGCGCCGCCGCCGTCGCTCACGCTCGCGTCGCCGTACGTGGCGGAGCGGGCGGTGCGCGCCATCCACCGACGCCGCCCACCCGTCGTCTGCGTGCCGAGCCTGCGCTACAAGGTGCTGGCGGGCCTGTTGCGGCACACCCCCCGCCGGCTCCTGACCCTGCCCGGCCTGGCCAAGGACTTCACCACCCTCACGGGTGAAGTCGACACCTCCGTCGCCGGCGTGCGCGAAGCGGAGAGCGTGCCCGAGGTCTCGGTGCGGGCCCGCGTACCCAGCCCGATGGAGCCACGCCCGTAAGCCCCGGGCCGAGCCTTTGGGGCATCCGGCGCGACCTCCCCGCGCGGCGGCGGGCTCGGGTTCGCCTCGTGGCGCACCGGGTCGAATCGGCGGGGGCGGCCGGGGGCGGGGAAGGTGGTCCGGGGCTTGTCGGGTCACGGGTGCGCGGCCTCTCCGGTGGGTGATGCCTGCCCGACTGCCGCCGGCGCCAGGGTTTCCACGGGTCCGCTCGCCGCGGGCCGGCGCCGCGCGGACCCGGGCGCCCGCACGGGCTGCGTCTTGACCGGCTCCGGGAAGTGGCAGGCCACCTCGTGTCCGGGTCGGCCCTCCAGCGCGGTCAGCGGCGGTTCGGTCGTCGCGCACACGTCCTGCGCCTTGTGGCAGCGGGTGCGGAAGCGGCATCCCGAGGGCGGGTCGATCGGGCTGGGTACGTCCCCGCTGAGCCGGATGCGCTCGAGCCGGGCGCCGTCCGGGCCGGTCGCGCCGGGCACGGCGGACAACAGCGCGTGGGTGTAGGGGTGGTGGGCCCGTTCGTACAACGATTCGCGGTCGGCGCTCTCCACGACCCGCCCGAGGTACATCACCATCACCCGGTCGCAGAAGTGCCGGACCACGGCCAGGTCGTGCGCGATGAACACGAACGCGATGCCCAGATCGCGCCGCAGTTCCCCGAGCAGGTTGATCACCTGTGCCTGGATGGACACGTCCAGCGCGGACACCGGTTCGTCGGCCACGATCAGGCTGGGTCCGGCGGCGAGCGCCCGGGCGATGCCGACGCGTTGCCGCTGGCCGCCGGAGAACTCGTGCGGGAAGCGGTTGCGATGCTCGGGGTTGAGGCCGACGGTCTCCAGGAGTTCCTCGATCCGGCGTTCGCGTCCGCCGGGCGGCTCGATGCCGTTGACGTCGAGTGGGGCGCGCAGAATGGTGCCGATGGTCTGCCGCGGATTCAGGGAGGAGTACGGGTCCTGGAAGATCATCTGGATCTGCGCGCGGATCGGCGCCAGTTCGCGGCGTGAGGCGTGCGTGATGTCGCGGCCCCGGTAGGCGATGGTGCCCGCGGTCGGCTCCAGCAGTCGGGTGATCAGCCGCCCGGTCGTGGACTTGCCGCACCCGGACTCGCCCACCAGGCCGACGCTCTGCCCGGCGCCGACGGTCAGGTCGACGCCGTCGACCGCGCGGACGGCCCCGGTGCGACGGCGCAGCAGGCTTCGGCCCGTCGGGAAGTGCTTGGTCAGTCCGCTCACCCGGAGCAGCGACGACTCGGGCGCGTCCGGCGACTTGGTCTTCATGGGGTGGCTCCTCGCGAGTCCGTCGGCGCCGCGGTGGCCGGCGCCCCGTCCAGATGGCAGGCGGCGGCGTGCTCGCTGCCGCCGGGTCCCGCATGCACGCGCTCCAACAGCGGGAGCACCGTGCGGCATGGTGCCTCGGGGCCGTCGATCACCTGCGTGCAGCGCGGATGGAAGGCACAGCCGGGCGGTGGCGCGAGCAGGCTGGGCGGCGAGCCCGGCACCGGCCGCAGCGGCCGGTCCAGGGCGTCGGACAAACGCGGGACCGAGGCGAGCAGACCCCGGGTATACGGATGCCGGGGCGTCTCCAGGACCTCGCCGACCGCGCCGAACTCGACCGCGCGGCCCGCGTACATCACCAGCACGTCGTCGGCGACGTCGGCGATCACCCCCAGGTCGTGGGTGACCAGGATGATCGCGGTGCCCAACTGTTCCTGCAACTCCGCGAGCAGGTCCAGGATCTGGGCCTGCACGGTGACGTCGAGCGCGGTGGTGGGTTCGTCGGCGATCAGCAGGTCGGGTTCGCACACCAGCGCCATCGCGATCATCGCGCGTTGGCGCATGCCGCCGGAGAACTGGTGCGGGAACTCCCGGGCCCGGCGCGCGGGTTGCGGAATGCCGACCCGGTCCAGCATGTCGACGGCGCGGGCCGTGGCCTCGCGTCGGCCGGCGCCGGTGTGCCGGCGGTAGGTCTCGACGATCTGCGCGCCGACCGTGAAGTACGGCGACAGGGCGGTGAGCGGGTCCTGGAACACCATCGACACGCGTTGGCCGCGCAGGTCCCGCAGGACGCGTTCGGGGGCGCCGACCAGTTCCGTCCCGTCCAGGATCGCGCTGCCCTCGATGGTGGTGCGCGCCGGGTTGTGCAGACCGAGCAGGGTGAGGTTGGTGACGCTCTTGCCCGAGCCGGATTCGCCGACGATGCCGAGCGTACGGCCGCGCTCGACGTCGAAGGAGACGCCGTCGACGGCCTTGACCACGCCGCCCTCGGTGGCGAAGCGCACCCGCAGATCGCGGACCGCGAGGAGGGGAGAGGCCATCACACACGCACCCGGGGGTCGATCACGGCGTACACGGCGTCCACCGCGACATTGGCGAGCACCATCGCGGTGGCGGCGATCAGCACCACGCCGGTGATCATCGGCAGATCGGAGTTGGCGACCGCGTTCACCGCGAGTTTGCCGATGCCGGGGATGTTGAAGGTGGTCTCGGTGACCACCGCGCCGCCGAGCAGGACGCCGAGTTCGATGCCGTAGACGGTCACCACCGGGGTGATCGCACCCCGCCACGCGTGTTTGGCGTAGACCTGACGGGACGTCAATCCCTTGGCCCGCACGGTGCGTACGTGGTCCTCGCCGAGCGCGTCGATCATCGACGCCCGGGTCAAACGCGCGTACACCGCGGCCTGTACGCAGGCCAGCGTCAGCCAGGGCAACAGCAGCCCGCCCGTCCATCCGCCGGGGTCGTCGAGGAGCGGGATGTACTCGGGTTTGGGCAGCCAGCGCAGTTGGTCGACCAGGACGTAGCGGGCGATCACCCCGAGGAACTGGATGGTCACCGAGGCGCCGATCAGCGAGAACGCCATCGTGGCCTTGTCCAGCCAGGTGCCGCGGCGCAGCGCCGCGAGCATGCCGATCATGATGCCGACGCCGAGGAAGATCACCGAGGCGCCCAGGGCCAGCGACAGGGTCGCGGGGAAGCGGTCGAGCAGGGTGTCGAGCACCGGCTCGTGGTTGACGAACGAGTAGCCCAGGCACGGCGCGGAGCAGTGCGAGGAGCCGAAGTCGCGGCCGGCGAAGACGCCGACGATGTAGTGCCAGTACTGCATCGGTACCGACTCGTCCAGCCCCAGGTCGCGTCGGATCAGGGCGAGCGTCTCGGGTGTGCAGGTCTTGCCGCAGGACAGGCGGGCCGGGTCGTCCGGCATCGCGAAGAACAGGAAGAAGGTGACGGTGAAGACGATGAACAGGATCAGCGCCGCACCGAGCAGTCGCTGCACCAGGAATCGGAACATGGGGCCCTCACTGGAGGTCGGACCGGGCAGTGGCCGGGCGGCCCGGCGGCGCGAGCGGGAAGGGGTGAGCCTGCCCACCCGCGCCGGCGGTCGGAGCCGGGGCCGCCCCGCCCGGGGCTACTTGACCCAGACGTCGATCGGATAGGTCGAGCCGATGAAGCCGACTCGTACGCCGCCCAGACCGGGGCCGTACAGGGTCAGTTGGCGCCGGTACACGAACGGCACCACCGGGGCCTCGGCCATGATCTTCTTCTCCAGGTTCGACCATTCCTTGCCGGCCGCCACGACGTCCGACATCGCGGTGATGCGGTCCATCTCGGTGCTCATCACCGGGTTGTTGTAGAGGCTGTAGACGGAGCCGTCGTCGATGATCTTGCGGCCGTCGAACTTGGCCGGGAGCACGGTGGCGGCGCTGGGCCAGTCGGCGCCCCAGCCGGACCAGTACAGGTCGTACTTGTTGTCCATGCGGCCGATCTCGGTGTAATAGCTCTTGTCGTTGATCGGCTGCGGAACCACCTTGAAGCCGGCCTGCTGCAGGGCCTGGACGATGGTCACCGAGACCTGTTCCCACAGCGGGGTCTGGCTGTACGCGTAGGTGATGCTGGGGTTGGGGGTGCCGGACTCGGCCAGCAACTGCCTGGCCTTGGCCGGGTCACCGGTGTTCGGCACGCCGGCCAGGTCGAAGGGTTCGAAGCCGAGCACCGTCGCGCCCATCAGCGTGGTGGCGAACTCGCCGTACGCGGGGCCGCCCAGGATCTGCCGCACCTGTTCCTTGGGGAACGCCGCGATCAGCGCCTGGCGGATCTTCGGGTTGGTCTGGCGCCGGTTGTTGATCTCGAAGTACTCGGTGTACGGGGTGGCCGCGTCCGCCGTGCGGGCCTTGAGGTCCGGTGTGGTGAGCACCTGTTGGGCGACCTCGCGGCCGACCGCGACGCGGAAGGTCATCGCCGTGCGGTCACCGCCGTTGGCCGCGATCAGCCGCTCGTTGATCTGCTGGTTGGACGCGCCGAACTCGAACTTCCACTGGTCGGGGTAGGCGTGCCGGACCGCGTCGGTGTTGGGGTCCCAGTGCTCGTTGCGGACCATCGTCATGGACTTGTCGATCTCGCGGGCGGAGATCTTGTAGGGGCCGCTGGAGAACGGGTGCTTGTCGTACTCGAGTTTCGTGTCCTTGGCCCGCGGCACCGGAGTGCTGGTGTGCATGGCGACCGCGAACGGGAAGTCGCCGCGCGGAGCCGGGAGTGCGAAGGTGATGGTGCGCGCGTCCGGGGTCTTGATCGCGTCCAGTTCGCGGCCGGCGTACGGGCCGTCGTACACCGAGCGGAAGTCGGCGTTGCCGACGAGCCATTCCTGGATCCAGGTGGGGCCGCCGGTGATCTCCTTGGCGAACGAGCGCTCGACGCCGTACTTGACGTCCTGCGCGGTGATCGGCGACCCGTCCTCGTACTTGAGCCCGTCCTTGAGGGTGAAGGTCCAGGTCTTGCCGCCGTCGGGGCTGGTCCCGGTGTCGGTGGCCAGGTCGCCGACCAGGGTGGTGTGGTCGCCCTCCTGCTTGTACGTGGTGAGCTGACGCGAGATCAGCAGCTCCGCCGTCTGCTCGTGCGAGACGTAGACCCGGGCCGGGTCCAGATGGTTGAAGTCCGCGCGCTCCAGGACCGTGGCGGTGCCGCCGGTCTTGGCACCGGGGAGTGCCTTGGCCGGGCCCTTCGACTCGGCGGCGGCGCCGATCGACACGGCGCGGACCTGGGCCTTGGGGGCACCCTTTCCGGGCTCCTTGGTGTCCGGGGTGCCGCCGCCGCCCGAACAGGCGGCCGCGCCGAGGGCGAGGGTGAGCGCGGCGAGCGCGGTTCGGGTGAGGCGAGTGGGTCTGCGCCGAGGGTTCATGATTCCTTCCGAGGGTTGCCGTGCGAGTGCGGTGTGGCGAAGGGACCGGTGCCGGACGCGACGTGGCGGGCTCAGCGGTCGCTCTTGGGATCGAGCGCGTCGCGGACCGAGTCGCCGAGCAGGTTGAAGGCGACGACGAAGACGAGCATCGAGATGCCGGGAACGCACATGTAGGTGATGTCGGTCCGGTAGACCTCGGCGCCCTTGAGCAACATCCGCCCCCAGTCGGGGGTGGGTTCGACCATGCCCACGCCCAGGTAGGACAGGGCGGCCTCGGTGGTGACGTACGCGGGCACCGCCATCGACGCGCTGACCAGGATCGGGGTGACCAGGTTGGGCAGCAGTTCGCGCAGCACGATGCGGCCGGGCGAGGCGCCGATCACCCGTGCCGCCTCGACGTATTCGCGGGCGCGCAGCGAGAGCACCTGACCGCGCAGCAGTCGGGCCACCGAGGCCCAGCCGAAGGCGGAGAGCACCGCGACGATGACCGCCCCGCGCAGCACCGGGGACATCTGCTCGCCCGGGCGGGTCAGCAGCGAGGTGACCACCGGGGTGAACGCGATGAAGAACAGCGTCGCCGGGAAGCTGAGCATGACGTCGATCAGTCGGCCCACCAGGAAGTCGGCGCGTCCGCCGAGGTAGCCGGCGGTCACTCCCACCAGCACGCCGAGCACGGTGACGATGGCGACCACGGCCAGCGAGATGAGCAGCGAGGTGCGGATGCCGTACAGGAGTTGGGTGAGCACGTCCCGGCCCAGTCCGGGTTCGAGGCCGAGCCAGAACTCGCCGGACATGCCGCCGTTGGGTGCGATCGGGAAGCCGAACTCGTTGAGCAGGCCGGGTCGGTTCTGGCCGTAGGTGGTGTAGGGGTCGTGCCCGTACCACCGGGCGAACAGCGGTGCGCCCAGGCCCGCGACGACGAAGACGGCGACGACGCAGGCGGCGACGATCCCGGTGCGGTCGCGCCGGAAGCGACGCCAGGCGAGTTGCGAGGGGCGCAGCCCGGTGGGGGCGGTGCCGACGGCGGGCGAAACCTGGTCCGCCGGCGGATCCGTGGGGGGCGCGAGCGTGGTCATGGTGGCGGGCCTCTCGGGAGGCGGCGGGGTGGGGTGGTTGGTGGGGAACTCTGCCCACGGGCGATGCAATGGTCAAGATCTGCACCGTGTCACATTTAAGGTGCGACATTGTATTTATCTTTTCTTTACCATCCACCTGCGGTTTTACCGCCACGCTCGACTTTCGACGCGATCGACGCCGGGTCTGGTGAAACCATGAAGCAATGTGACATTGTACTGACGTTGTCACTGCCATCGACTTCCGCATCGACCCGAGGAGCCCCCGTGTCCGGCCCGATCCCCACCGACCACACCCGCCGGCCGTGGCGCGGCCTGATGGTCGCCACCACGCTGCCGCTGCGCGCGGACCTGAGCATCGACTACGACGCCTTCGCCGACCACGTGCGCGCACTCGTCGACGCGGGCTGCGACGGCGTGGTGCCCAACGGTTCCCTGGGCGAGTACCAGGTCCTGACCCCCGAGGAACGCGCCGAGGTGGTCCGCGTCGCGGTCGAGGCCGTGGGCGGCGCCCGGGTGATGCCCGGCGTCGCCGCGTACGGCTCGGCCGAGGCCTGCCGCTGGACCGAGCAGGCGGCCCTGGCCGGCGCCGAGGCGGTCATGCTGCTGCCGCCGAACGCCTACCGCGCCGACGAGGCCGAGGTGCACGCGCACTACGCCGACGTGGCCTCGGTCGGCCTGCCCGTCGTCGCCTACAACAACCCGTTCGACACCCGGGTGGACCTGGCCCCCGAACTACTGGCGAAGCTGCACGCCGACGGCCACATCGTCGGCGTCAAGGAGTTCAGCGGCGACCCCCGCCGCGCCTACCGCATCGCCGAACTGGCGCCCGGCCTGGACCTGTTGGCGGGTGCCGACGACGTGCTCCTGGAGCTGGCCGTGGCCGGCGCCAAGGGCTGGATCGGCGGATTCCTCAACGTCCTCCCCCACTCCTGCGTCGAGCTCTACCGCGCCGCCGTCGCCGGCGACCTGCCCCGGGCCCGGGAGTTGTACGACGTCCTGCACCCGCTGCTGCGCTGGGACACCCGCACCGAGTTCGTCCAGGCGATCAAGCTGTCCATGGACGTGGTCGGCAAGCCGGGCGGCCCCTGCCGTCCGCCCCGCCGGCCGCTGAACGCCGAGACGCGGGAAAGCGTCCGGCTGGCGACCGAGCGGGCCCTCGCGGCCGGACTGAGCTGAACCGGCGCCGCCGCACCCGGCCGACACGACGCCGACTCCCGCCGGGCCGTCCGGCCGACCGGTCGTCCCGCCGACCCCGGCCCGCCGTCACCGGGCGCGCCCGGATCACCGCGCACCCGCGGTATCCCGATCGATCCACCGACCCCTTCCCGAAGGGCTTCCCGCCGTGACCACCACGTCCGCCGCACCGCCGGTGCGCAGCCACAACCCCGCCGACCCCGACGAACTCGTCGCCGAGGCACCCGCGGTGTCGCCGTCCGACGTGCGCCGCGCCGCCGAACGTGCCCGCACCGCCCAACGCGGTTGGGTGGCGGCCGGGGCCTCGGCCCGGTGCGCCGCGCTCGGCGCCGCCGCCGACCGACTCGCCGCCACCGCCGACTCCTTCGCCGACCTGATCGTGCGCGAGGTCGGAAAGCCGATCGGCGAGGCGCGCGGCGAGATCACCCGCGCCATCGCGATCCTGCGCTACAACGCGCAGCAGGTCTACGACCCGGTCGGCTCCGTGCACGAGCCCGCCTCGGGCCCCGGCCTGCTGCTGACCCGACGCCGACCGTACGGCCTGGCCGGGCTGGTGACACCGTGGAACTTCCCGCTGGCGATCCCGCTCTGGAAGGCCGCGCCCGCGCTCGCCACGGGCAACGCGGTGCTGCTCAAGCCCGCCCCGCAGGCGGTCGGCTGCGCGCTGCGCCTGGCCGAACTGCTCGACGCGGTGTTGCCGGCCGACCTGTTCACCGTGCTGCCGGGCGAGGCCGCCACCGGTGCGGCCGTGGTCGAGGCCGCCGACGTGGTCTCGTTCACCGGTTCGACCGCCGTGGGCCTGGACGTGGTCCGCGCGGCCACCGTTCGAGGGGTCCCCGTGCAGGCCGAGATGGGCGGTTGCAACGCCGCCCTGGTCCTGCCGGACGCCGATGTGCGGGCCACCGCCGCGCAGTTGATCGCGGCGGCGTTCGGCTACGCGGGCCAGAAGTGCACCGCCACCCGGCGGATCATCGTGGTGGGCGATCCCGATCCGCTGCGCGAGGCGCTGGACGCCGCCGCCCGGGCGCTGCCGGTGGGCGACCCGGCCGACGCCGCGACGGTGTGCGGGCCGGTGGTCACCGAGGCGGCCCGCACCCGGGTGCGCGACGCGCTCGACTCGGCGCTCGCCGCCGGCGGCCGGGTGCTGACCGCGGGCCGCGCGTACGACGGCGCGGGCTGGTTCGCCACCCCGACCATCCTGGAGCGGGTGCCGACCGGCCACGCCGTGCTGCACGAGGAGATCTTCGGCCCCGTCGCGGTCCTGCAACGCGCGAGCGACCTGGATCGGGCCATCGAGCTGGCGCGCGACGTGCCGCACGGCCTGGTCGCGTCGGTGCACACCCGCGACCTGGACGCCGCGCTCGCCGTCGTCGACCGGATCGACACCGGCCTGGTCAAGGTCAACGCGCCCACCACGGGTGTCGACTTCCACCTGCCCTTCGGCGGAACGAAGGCCTCCAGCCACGGGCCGCGCGAACAGGGCCGCGCCGCGGCGGACTTCTACACCGCCACCCGCACCGTGAGCCTGCTGCCGGCGAATCCGACGGGCGCTGTGTGAGCACGCCGGAGCACGCGAGCGCCGCAATGCCGAAGCTCCGGGGCAGCACGCGTCGGGAACGGGACGGGGAGGTGGTGGGCACAATGCCGAACAGACTGTAACATTGCACATTGCACAGGTTTTCGAGGTGCACCCCGCCTCGAGGAAGGACATCCGATGAGAGCGCACGCCGAAGTGCCGACCGAGCCGACCGGCGAGACCGCCGCCGCGGCGAACACGCCGGAGCGGCCCCTGGATCTGCCGTTCGTGCAGGAGCGCCGCAGCCTGCGCGACCAGGTGACGCACGCCCTGCGTGCCGCCCTCATTGCCGGTGAGCTGCGCCCGGAGGTCGTCTACTCGGCGCCGAGCCTGGCCGCCCAGTTCCGCGTCTCGGCGACCCCCGTGCGCGAGGCGATGCTCGACCTGGTCAAGGAAGGTCTGGTCGAGGTCGTCCGCAACAAGGGCTTCCGGGTCACCGCGCTGTCCGGACGCGACCTCGACGAGTACACCGAGATCCGGTCGATGATCGAGATCCCGATCGTCGTGGGCCTGGCCGAGACCGCCGACCCCGCCGCGCTTCAGGCACTGCGCCCGGTGGCCGCCGCGATCGTGGCCGCCGCCGAGCGACGCGACCTGATCGGCTATCTGGAGTCCGACCGGCAGTTCCACCTCGGGCTCCTCCAACTCGGCGGCAACCAGCGCCTGGTCGAGGTCGTCGGCGACCTGCGCAAGCGCTCGCGCCTGTACGGACTCACCCGACTCGCCGAACGCGGCGCGCTGGTGGCCTCCGCCCGCGAACACGAGGAGATCCTCGACCTGTTGCTCGCCGGCGACGGCGAGGGCGTGCGGGCGGCGATGAGCGAACACCTCGGCCACATCCGCTCGCTCTGGTCCGACCCGGCCCACGAGCCCGCACCCGGGTCCGCACCCGAATAACGCGCGTCGCCGGCGCGGTGGCCGGGAACCCACCACGGTTCCCGACCACCGCGCCGAACGCGGACCTCCGCGATCACCCTCACCGATCCAGGTTCGCCGGCACCCGGTCGGCACGGGGGCGGTCGGCACGGGTGGACACATGCAGCCGCGGCGTGTCCCCCGCGCGAACACTCGGCCAACCTGACCACGCCACAAGATCCATAACGCTGATCCGCACACCGACACACGCCCGCGGCAGGCGCCCTCGGTGCCGGACCGGTCATCTGCCCGAGGCAGCCGCCGGGTTGCCCAGGGCCGCCAGCTCGACGCGGGAGGTGATGCCGAGTTTGGGGTAGGCCTTGTACAGGTGGTAGCCGATCGTGCGCGGGCTGAGGAAGAGTTGGGCGGCGATGTCGCGGTTGGAGAGCCCGTCGGCGGCCAGCCGGACGACCTGGAGTTCCTGCGGAGTGAGCCGGTCGAGGATCGATCCCGCGGGTTCGGTCGGGATCGACACGCCCGTCGCGCGCAGCTCGGCCCGGGCCCGATCGGCCCACGGTCTCGCCCCCATCCGGTCGAACGCCTCCAGCGCGGACCGCAGTTGCGAGCGGGCCTCGGCCTTGCGGTGCTCCCTGCGCAGCCATTCCCCGTAGAGCAGTTCGGTCCGCGCCCGCTCGAACGGACGCCCGCCGCGCTGGTGCAGGACCACCGCCTCGGCGTACAGCCCGCCCGCTTCCCCCTCCGCCGCGAGCAGCGCCCGACAGCGCAGCGTCACGGCGTCGGCCCAGGGCCGGTTCGCGGCGGCGGCCCAGCGCTCGAAGCGGGCCAGCGGCGCGGCGGCGCGGGCGGGCTGTCCGCTGCGCACCGCCGCCTCGACCTGATCGGGCGCGAAGAACGTGGCGCCGAGGTGATGGCCGATGCGTCCCCGGGACGCGGTCTCGAGCCGGTCCAGCGCGTGGTCGACCCGGCCCAGGGACAGATCGAGCAGTCCCAGGGCCATCACCCCCCACGCCGACGTCCGCACGATCCCGCGCTCGGTCGCGCGCGCCACCGCGGGTTCGGCCGACGCGCGACAGAGCCCCTCGTCGCCGGCGACCGCCGCGTGGCACGCGAGCACGCAGCGCAGATGATCGACCCGGTGCGCCTGGCCGATGCTCTCGGCCAGGGCCAGCCCCTCCTCGGCGTGGGCACGCGCCTCGCGGAAGCGGCCCAGGAAGCCCTCGACCACCGCGAGATGCTCCAGCAGATGTGCCGACCAGCCGACCAGTCCGGCGGTCCTGGCATCGGCCACCAGCGCCACCAGGATGTCGGCGGACGCGTCGTCGTCGCCGGTCATCATGCCCATCGATCCCGCGATCAGCCGCTCGCCGGGGCCATGGGCCGCACCGGACCCGAGGTCGGCCCGTACCGCGTCGGACAGCGCGCGCATGGCCGGCAGCCCTCGCGCGGGTTCGCCGGCGAGCAGGTGCGCGAGTCCGTCCAGGGCCCGGACGAAGACGGTGTCGCCGGCGATCGCGCGCAACCGGTCGGCCGCGTCCCGGGCCAGTTCCGGCTCGCCCGCGAAGTAGCCGTTGCGGACCGCCTCCATCAACAACGCGGCGGCCTGCTCCCGGTGTGCACCGCCCAGCGTGGCCGCGGCGGCGACCAGCAACCGGGCGGCGCGTGCCGGCGAACCGTCCTCGAACTCGACGGTCGCCCGCACTCGGGCGATCCGCGCGGCCAGGAGCGGTTCGCCAAGTTCGCTCCCGACCCGCCCGGCCGCCCGCGTCGCCCGGCGCGGTTCACCGGCGGCGAGGGCCGCCTCGGCGGCTCCGGTCAGCCGTCGTGCGCGCGAGAGCGGGTCCGGCGAGAGTTCCGCGGCACGCTCCAGGGCGGTCGCGCCCGCCGCGAATCCGCCGCGTCTGCCCGCCCGATCGGCGACCTCCTCCAGGGCCGACGCCGTCGCCTCGTCCGGCCCGTCGGCCGCGGCCGCGAGGTGCCACGCCCGTCGGTCGGCCGCGTCCGGCGAACTCGCTCGCCCGGTGCCCGCGGTGTCGGCGAGGGCAAGGTGTGCCGCGCGGCGTTGCTCGGCCGACGCGCCCTGGATGACGGCGGCGCGGGCCAGCGGATGCCGGAAGAGCACGGTCTCGCCCGAGGCCCGGCGCAGCAGCCCCGAGCGCTCGGCCGACGCGACGGCGGCCGCGTCCGCACCGAGCGCGCCGGCCGCCGCGCGGATCGTGTCGAGGTCGCCGCTCTCCTCGAAGGCGGCGACGAGCAGGAGGGCGCGCGTCGCGTAGGCGAGAGAGTCGGTGCGCGCGCCGAACGCGTCCCGGAGCCGCTGCGTCAGGGGCAACGGGTCCGGGTGCGGGCGCGCGGCGGGCGATCCGAGGTCGCCGGCTCGTTGCCGGGGGGTGAGGGCGGCGGGCAATTCGATGAGCGCCAGCGGGTTTCCGTCCGTCTCGTCCAGGATCCGTGCGCGCACGTCGTCCGCCAGATCGGGGGCGCCCTCGGCGAGGAGCGCGGTCGCCGCGGACCGGTCCAGCCCGCGCAGCGACAACTCGGGCAACCCGACCGCCGGCGGCTCCGGACCCTCGTCGCGGGCCCCGAACAACATCAGCACACCCTCGTTGGTGAGCCGACGGGCGGCGAACAGCAACGCCTGCGTCGACGGGCGATCCAGCCACTGGGCGTCGTCCACGACGCACAACAGGGCCCCGTCCCGCGCGAGTTCCGCGAGCAACGACAACACGGCAAGACCCACCAGGAACCGGTCCCGGGGCTCGGCCCGCCCGAACCCGAGCGCCGTGCGCAGCGCGTCCGCCTGTGCGGCGGGCAGCGCGTCCAGCCGATCGAGCACCGGGAGCAGCAGCGCGTGCAGGCCGGCGAACGGCAGTTCCGCCTCGAACTCGATGCCGGTGGCGCGGATCACCCGCGTGCCCGGCGACTCGGCCGCGACCCGGGCCGCGTGCGTCAACAGCCGGGTCTTGCCCACCCCGGGTGCGCCGCGCACGACCAGGACGGCACTTCGGCCCAGTGGTGCGTCCGCCAACAGACCTTCGACGAGCCGCCGTTCCTCGGCCCTCCCGTGCATCATCGTGCGCGACCAACGGATCCGCGCAGGGGCGGATGCACGCCCGGGATCGGGGTCGAGGAAGGCCGAGACACGGCACGAGCCTAACGACCCGCACCGGTGCACGATCTCGGCACCCCGGACGTGCCTCCGCCCGCGCCCCGGCCATGCGTACCGGACACCCCAGTCATTCGACGGAATCCGCCGGCGTGCCCGGCGCCTAGTTTCGGAACCCGGATCACAACCACCCGGGAGCAAGCGATGCCACACCTTCCCTCCGACACGGACGTCCTGATCGTCGGCGCCGGGCCGGTCGGCCTGACCCTGGCCACCCACCTGGCCTCGAGCGGGATCGGCGTGGTCCTGGTGGACCGTGCCGCGACGGTCGCCGACACCTCGCGCGCGGCGGTCGTACACGCCCGGACCCTCGAAGTCCTGCGGGAGATCGGCGCGAGCGACGAACTCGTCGAACGCGGCCTGACCGTCTCCCGCTTCAGCGTCAACGACCACGACCGCACGCTGCTCGGTGTCGGATTCGACGATCTGCCCACCGACTATCCGTTCACCTTGCTGATCCCGCAGAACGTCACCGAGGAGGTGTTGCTCGGGCGACTGCACGCGGCCGGCGCAACGGTGCTGCGGCCGTACGGGCTCGTCGATCTCGCGCAGGACGCCGAGGGGGTCGTCGCGACCATGGACGACGGTGCGCGCGTCCGCGCCCGGTACGTGGTCGGCGCGGACGGCATGCACAGCACGGTGCGCGAGTACACCGGGATCGCCTTCACCGGTGACAGCTACCCCGAGTCCTTCGTGCTGGCGGACATCCGCCTGGACCGGCCCTACGGCGACGATGAACTGCGGCTCTACCTGGCCCCGGAGGGGGTCACGGTGGTCGCCCCGCTGCCGGGCGGTCGACACCGCGTCGTGGCCACCGTGGACGACGCGCCCGCGCGCCCGGACGCCGCGTACGTCCAGGGCCTGCTCGACACCCGAGGTCCCCGCGCGCATCGGGTGCGGGTGTCGGACGTGGTGTGGAGTTCGCGCTTTCGCGTGCACCACCGACTCGCCGACCGCTATCGCGCCGGGCGGCTCCTGCTCGCGGGGGACGCGGCGCACGTGCACAGCCCGGCCGGCGGACAGGGCATGAACATCGGGATCCAGGACGCGCTCGTGCTCGGCGACAAGCTCGCCACGACGCTCCGCACCGGGCACGACGTGCTGGACGAGTACGAACGCGAACGCCGCCCGGTCGCGGAGCAGGTGGTCGCCTTCACGCACCGCATGACCAGGGTCGCCACCGTCGGTTCCGGCCCGCTCCGGGGTGTCCGCAACACCCTGCTGCGCGCGTTGGACTGGCTCCCGGCCGTCCACCACACCCTGGCCATGAACCTCTCCGAGCTCGCCACGGCACCGAGGACCCCCGCCGCATCCACCGGAGCCGGCACCCGGCATTGACGTCCCGTACATCGTGCGCACCCCCGATGCCGCACGGGAGCGGCGGCCGAGGCGGCCCGGAGAGGATTCCTCCGGGCCGCCTCGACACCCATGAACACGGCTCGGCGGTCGGTCAGTCGGCGGTCTCGGCGATCTGTGCGCGGGTCTCGGCGGCCTGGGCCTCGATCCGGCGCTGCACCTGGGCCGGCAGGTGCTTGGAGCGGAAGTGCCCGACCATCCTGTCCAGCACGACCGCGGCCTGTGCGACGTCGCCCTCCTTCGCGTGCACCGTCGCCAGCCGGCGCATCGCGGCGTTGAGGGTGATGTTGTCCAGGCCGTCGTCGCCCTTGGACGCCGCGATCGCGGCGGACAGTTGGGTGATGCTCTCCTTGATGTCTGGTTCGCGGACCTGGACCCGCCCGTCACGCAGATGCTGGAAGTGGCGCCCGGCGTTGGCACCGCGCACCAGGCGGGCGTACGCGGCGAGCGGGTGCTTGCCGTGTTTCTCCACGATTTCCGCCAACGCGTCGTTCCCGTGCCGCAGTTGCGGCGCGTCGGAACCGAGCAGGGCGAGCAGCGTGCCCTGTTGGTCGCCCATCAACAGGTCGCCGACCTCCTGCTCGACGCGGGTGACCGGGTGCCGGACGCGGATGACCCGCGAGTCGGAGACCACCCGGGAGCCGTCCGGCGCGAGATACACGGCGGTGACCTTGTACCGGCCGGGATCGGAGAAGTACAGGCCGTCGCTGCCGTACCCGATGAAGGCCGTGTCGTAGACGGCCGGTTCGGCCTCGGTCAGGGTCCGCAACGGCGCGCCCGGCCCGTGACCGGTACACAGCCGCGCGATCGGCCGGAACAATCGGGTGCGGCCCTGCGGGTCGCCGACGAAGATCGCGACGTGCTCGCTCTTGGGGTTCGGTTCGGGGACGACGCGCACATCTCCCCGGGTACCGGTGCGGGTCAGCTTGAGTTCGGCCATGACCGGCTCGCCGTACTCGAACGTGGTCTTGCCGCCCACCTCCAGGCGCAGCCCGGACTCGTCGCCGATCGGGACCGTGGCGACCTCGGCGCCGCCGAGGTCGAGCGCCGAGTCGACCACGAAGTTGTCGCCGCCGGGCACGACGTGCCGGTAGAAGCCGTGCCGCAGGTGCCGCAGTTCGTCGTCGGAGAATCGGAACGCGAACGCGCCCCAGAACGCGTCCTCGCCGTTGTCGCCGGACGGTCCCTGGTAGTTCTGCGGGTAGTTCATCCAGGACAGGTCGCCGAAGCCGTTGTTCGGGCCGAGCGGTGCGGGCGGCCGGGCCAGGTTCTTCTGCCACGCGTGCAACAGGTTGAAGGCGTGACCCAACTCGTGCACGTAGGTGTGGAATTCGTGGTTCCGGCCGACCAGTCCGAAGTCGGCGAGCGCGCTGTGGAACACCGCCATGCCCTGGCGCTGCGCGCCGCTCTGGTCGAACATGACGCCGATGACGCCGTTCTTGGTGTGCCGGGTCGTCACGAACGTCCACAACTTCCACTGCGGGACGTCGCGTTGCAGGCCGAAATTGGCCACCATCGACGCGTGCAGTTCGGCCTCCGACCAGCGCAGGTCGGCGCCGGAGGCGTCGGTGGCCACGTTGGTGGTGCCGGCCGCGCGCAGTTCGATCCCGGCTTCGGCGTACGCGCCGGGAACCGTCGCGACCCGGTGCCGATCCCAGGCGGGCGCCGGACCGCGCGAGGTGTCGTAGCACGTGAACGGAACCGTGCCGGCGATGTGGTCGGTCTCCACGTCCACGCTGCGGAAGGCCGTGGATTCGTACGCCGCCGACCACTGGTCTCCGTCGTCCCAGGCCGGGACGGCCAGGATCAGGTCGGCGTTGCCCTGCGGTTGCCCGACGGCGCTTCGGGGGACGACCACCTGCAGGTCGGTGCGCGTGGAGGGGTTGGCGAACAGTACCGAGCCGGTCACGTTGATCTGCACCTGGTGCTCGGACACCAGCGCGTCCACGCCGCCCGCGCGGAAGGAGTTGGTATACGTCGTGGTGCCACCGGTGACGGTGAACACGTCGCCGCTGACCGTGTTGAGCGCCCGGTCGCCGTCGACGTCCAGCCGCAGTTCGACGCGACTGGCGCCCTCGACGCCCACATACCGACCACTGACCGGGCGGTACTGCGTCGTGAACGGGGCGGGCAGCGCGGCCAGGCCGGGCATCAGCGTGGCGAGCGGGCCGGTCTTCTCCACGCCGCTCCCCCAGTCGAGCACGCAGCCGATCTCGCCCCGGATCAGCAGCGAGCGGCGCGTGCCGTCGGCGGTCGGGGGCAGCGCGAGCACGTGGTCCAGGTCGGCCCGGAAGTCGGCGGGCAGTCGCGCCCATCCGGCGCAGCCCGCCGGGTCCGGGCCCTCGGTGATCAGGCCTTCGCGTTCGACACCGGTCACCCAGTGCAGGGTCAGCACGCGCGGTCCCTTGAAGAAGTACGTGCGCCAGTTGCCGTCGGCCGAGTTCGGCGCCTGCGACATCGCGTCGATTCCCGAGCGGTATCCGGCGGGAAGCGCGATGCCCCAGTTGTCGTTCCGCGTCCACGGCACGTCCCGGATGACGCCGCGCTCCCAGTTGTAGAGCAGCGCGCCGTCGCCGCGCACGAACATCGTCTGCCACGATCCGTGCGCGTCGTCGGGCAGTTGCAGCAGGCCGTCGGTGTGGAACCGATAGGGGTCGGGCACGCCGCCCAGCTTGCCGCCCCCGGCACCGGCCAGGTCGCCGTTGTAGGCGAGGCCGTTCTCGTCGATCACGGCGACCTTGTCGCCGCGCAGGAAGAACGCCTGCCAGGAAGTCGCGGGAGAGGCGAACGCGCCCGCGAATCCGGTGCTCTTGTGTCGTATCAGTGCCACGTGCTCTCTCCGTCCGCCGAGGGTGGAGGTGCGGGCCGGGAAGCTCTTCCCGTTCGGCGCACGGCCGGAATGACCGTGTATGCACGGCTGGAATGCCCGTGTACGCGCCGCTGGTTGCTCCCGAGTCGGAGTCTGGCACGCGCGACACAGAGATCGGGGCGATACGGCGAAAGACGTCACATTGTGTTCGAAGGCGGCGATCCCGTCCCGAGGCGGGCGGACCGGGCGGTCGACGTCACGACGGCGTCGCGCGGAGCGGCGGTCGTCGATCCGGCGTCGCGCGGATGGACGACCTGCCGCTCCCGGAACACGAAGTCCGGGCCTTGCGACCCCTGTTCGGCAGCGAGGGTTACTTGTTGATCTTGGTGACCTGGCCCGCGCCGACCGTACGTCCGCCTTCGCGGATGGTGAAGCGCAGACCCTCCTCCATCGCGACGGGCTGGATCAGGTTCACGGTCATCTCGGCGTTGTCACCGGGCACCACCATCTCGGTGCCCTCCTTGAGGGTCACGACGCCGGTGACGTCCGTGGTGCGGAAGTAGAACTGCGGGCGGTAGTTGTTGAAGAAGGGGGTGTGCCGGCCGCCCTCGTCCTTGGACAGGATGTAGGCGGTGGCCTCGAACTCGGTGTGCGGGGTGGTCGAGCCCGGCTTGATGATGCACTGGCCGCGTTCGACGTCCTCGCGCTTGATGCCGCGCAGCAGCAGACCGACGTTCTCCCCGGCTCGGCCCTCGTCGAGCAGCTTGCGGAACATCTCGATCCCGGTGACCGTGGTGGTGGTCTTCTCCGGCTTGATCCCGATGATGTCGACGGTCTCGTTGACCTTGAGCACGCCGCGCTCGATCCGGCCGGTGACCACGGTGCCGCGGCCGGTGATCGTGAAGACGTCCTCGACCGGCATCAGGAACGGCTTGTCGACGTCGCGCGCGGGCTGCGGAATGTTCTCGTCGACGGCCTTCAGCAGGCCGAGCAGCTTCTCGCCCCACGCCTTGTCGCCCTCCAGGGCCTTGAGCGCCGAGACCTGCACCACCGGGGTGTTGTCGCCGTCGAATTCGTACTCGTTGAGGAGTTCGCGGACTTCGAGCTCGACCAGTTCCAGGATCTCCTCGTCGTCCACCATGTCGGCCTTGTTCAGCGCGACCACGATGTAGGGCACCCCGGACTGGCGGGCCAGCAGCACGTGCTCCTTGGTCTGCGGCATCGGGCCGTCGGTGGCGGCGACCACGAGGATCGCGCCGTCCATCTGGGCCGCGCCGGTGATCATGTTCTTGATGTAGTCGGCGTGCCCCGGGCAGTCGACGTGCGCGTAGTGCCGGCTCTCCGTCTGGTACTCGACGTGCGCGATCGAGATCGTGATGCCGCGCTGCCGCTCCTCCGGCGCCTTGTCGATCTCGTCGAACGGCGTGAAGGGATTCAGTTCCGGATGGGCGTCGTGCAGCACCTTGGTGATGGCCGCGGTCAGCGTCGTCTTGCCGTGGTCGACATGACCGATGGTGCCGATGTTGACGTGCGGCTTGGTCCGCTCGAACTTCGCCTTCGCCATGTGAATCCTCCTCTTGCCCGGACGGGCCGACCCGATCTCACCGACTCACCGTCCATTCCTCCGATGGGACAACGCGCGAGTACGACGGCCGCGCCGGGAGATGCGTCCCGACATCGGAGGTCACCAGTGGTGGTCATACCGACGCACAGAGTAACCATATCGGGATCGCGACGAGCCTCCCGGATCCCCACGCTCGCCCCGCCCCCCGAAAGCGGCAGCGGGCGGGTGGTGCCGAGCGTCGACACCACCCGCCCGCTCGTACGCCCGCCCATCCGCCGGGTCGGTGGCGTCGCACGTACCCGCCCTCGCATCGCCGCGCCGCGACGAACACCGCACAGCCGGCGGCGAGCAGGCCGAGGGATGTCGCCACCGGAGTGGGCGCGTTGCTGCCGGTCAAGGCCAGGCCCCACCACCGCCGCGTGCCTTGCCGGCCCGCCGGAGGAGGATCCCCCGCTCGAACCGCCGTCGCCTCCGGGGCCGTTGGTCGACGCGCCGGTGTCGCCGGTGGCGCCGGTGGCGCCGAGGGCGGACGCCGTGGCCGGGTCGGGTCGCTCGCCGCCGGGCGGCAACGACGGCGACGACAGCGGCGCGATCGCCTCGGTGCCGGGAGCCACCCGCGATGCCTGGATCACCGGTCCGGTCGTGGCGAAGTCGGTACCACGCCGACTGCCCGCTGCCCGCTGCCCGCTGCCCGCAACGATCATCGAACCGGCGAAGCCGCCGTCTGCGCACCGCGTCCGCGCCGGCCGGGCGACGGCCGCTGCCGGGGGTGCCACACCGGCGCGGGCCGGGACCAGGATGCCCAGGGCCCGCGTGGTCGGGCTGAAGGTGCCGACGAAGCCACCGGGGGCGGTGCGGTGCTTTGGCCCGCCGGTTCCCTACCGGGTCGGCTCCGCCGGGATGTGACCCCGCGGGCCGGCTGCGCGGCGCGGGATTATCGGTCGAAATGTGTCGTGCCGCGGTGGCCTGCGGCCACCGCGGCCGGCGACGTACTAGGAGGCGACGATGTTCTCCGCCTGCGGGCCCTTCTGGCCCTGCGTGACATCGAAGGTCACCTTCTGCCCCTCGAGAAGCTCACGGTACCCACTGCCGGAGATGTTCGAGTAGTGGGCGAAGACGTCGGGGCCGCCGCCGTCCTGCTCGATGAAACCGAAGCCCTTTTCGCTGTTGAACCACTTCACGGTGCCACTGGCCACGGTCGAACTCCTCGATCAGATGTATGGAATCGCGCCACGCGAGGTGCGGGCCCGGAGGTGATCGCCATGGTCCGAGAAGCGCTGTGGACAGCAAAATCGCCCGTGATCGCGATCACGGGCGAACGAACGTCGAGCCACGACTACTGGGGAACGACCGTACCCGAGCAGGGTTCGCCGCGCCATGTCCCCGACCAAACCGTCACGAGCGCAACACCGGCTCGGGGGTCCGAGAGTGCCCTCGGGTACGGATTTCGGTCGAACTCCCGGAATGCGCCCACCTGCCGACGGTTGGACGAAATTCGGCGACCCCTCCCCCGGCTCGATGCGCCCATGCTGGGTCGATACGTCGCCACCGCCCGCATGGCCGCCGGCCCCGACCTCGCCACGTCCGACCCCACCGCGACCGGCCCCACCCCGAGCGCCTCGCCCGACTGACCCCCGGACTCCTCGCGCACCGCGCGGCTACCCCGATCGACCCCGACCCAGCAGTTCGTCGCCCGGCGGCGCGCGACGGTACAACACCTTGCGTCCGTCGCGCGCCCGGGTGACCAGGCCGGTGGCGTACAGCACGCGCAGGTGCTGGGACACCGCGCTCGGGGTGACCCCGAGCCGGCGGGCGATCTCGACCGTGGGCAGCGGCTCGTCCAGGAGGCCCAGCAGTCCCGCCTTCGGCGCACCCACGAGGGACACCAGGGCGGCCGGGTCGGCGACGGGCGGGCGTGCCCACAGCGTCGCCACACCGCGGCTGGGGTAGGCCAGCGACGGTGGTTCCTCCGGGCTGACCGGGGGCGCGGGCTTGTGCGCGAACACCGACGGAACGAGCAGCAGGCCCCGACCCGACGCCGCGACGTGATGCCGGCCGATCATCTTGTCGATCCGCAGCACCCCGTTGTGCCAGCGCAGATTCGGGTGCATGTCGGCGAACAGCAGGCGGGCGCCGCCCACGGCCAGTTGCCGCGCGCGGTAGGTCATGTCCGCCTCCAGCAGCAGGCGCATCCGCGGCCACGTCGGCTCGACGGCGATCTCCCAGTACTGCCGCAGGAGTTCGCAGATGGCGTCGCGAAGCGCGAGCACCGGCGCGTCGTCGTCGGCGCCGGCGTCGAGCAGCGCGGCCGGCAGCGGGTCCGGAGCGTGCGCGGCCGACAGATCGCGCCGCACCAGATCCGCGGGCGTGCGTCGCACGACGGCCAGTTCCTCGTCGAAGGTCGCCGCGAAGGTCGCCGGTCGCGGCGTCAGGAAGTCGGGCAGGGTAAGCCTGGCCGCGACCAACGACATCAGCAGTTCGGTGTCGAGTGCCCGGAGCTCGCCCAGAACCGCTCTGCGCCACGGCAGGTGCAGCGCGGCCAGTCCCGGCTCGCGCAACACCCGCAGACTGACCACGGTCTCGTGCAGGGGCGAGAGGGCGAACCGCGTGTCCGCGAGGTCCTCGACGCCGAGCTCGAAGCTGATCATCAAGCCATACGCTACATCCATTGGCGGCGCGGCACGGGTGCCGTGAACTGCCACACATGACACACGCAGCCCGCCCCCGGCCCCCGGTGCCCTCCCCCGGAACGACCCGCCGCGTCGCCGACACCGTGGACACGCGCGAGTCGGTGGACGCGCGATGAGCCGCGGCCTGGTCCTGATCCTGTCCCTGACCTGCGCCGTCGGCGTGGGCAACATCTACTTCCCGCAGGCGATCAGCCCACTGATCGCCGCCGGGCTGCACGAGTCCCCCGGCGCCGCCGCGCTGGTGGTGACCGCGACCCAAATCGGCTACACCGCCGGAATCTTCCTCCTGGTGCCGCTCGGCGACCGACTCCCCCACCGCACCTTCATGGTCACCCTGCTCGCCCTCACCGGCGTCGCCCTCCTGGCCGCCGGCTGCGCGCCGACCCTGCCGCCCCTGGTCGCCGCGAGCACCCTCGTCGGCGTCACCACCGTGGCCGCCCAGATCGTCGGCCCGCTCGCGGCCGGGCTGGTCGCCGCCGAGCGCTGCGGCGCGATGATGGGCACCTTGCTGAGCGGCTCGATCGGCGGCATGTTGCTGGCCCGCACCTTCGGCGGGTCCCTCGGCGAATGGCTGGGGTGGCGCGCGCCCTACCTGGTGGCGGCGACCCTGGTGCTGCTGCTCGCCGTCGTCCTGGCGCGCATCCTGCCCAAGACGGTCCCGCCCTCGCGCCGGCCGTACCCGGCCCTCCTGGCCGAACCCCTGCGCCTGCTGTGCGCCGAACCGGAGTTGCGCCGCTCCTGCTTCTACCAGGCGACCGTCTTCGCCGGGTTCTCGGCCGTGTGGACCTGCCTGACACTGCTGCTCACCGGCCCCACGTACGACCTGGGCGCCCACGCGGTGGGAATGCTCGCGCTGGTCGGCGCGGCGACCATGGTCTGCACCCCGATCGCCGGACGGCTGGTCGACCGAAGGGGACCCGACACGGTGAACCTGGTCTGCCTGCTCGCGGTCCTCGGCTGTGCCCCGGTCCTCGCCGCGGGCGCCCTGGGCGGCACGTCGGGCCTGGTCGCCCTGGTGCTCGGCACCCTGGTGCTCGACGTCGCGATGCAGTCCGGCATGGTCGCCAACCAGGCCCGGGTGTTCGCGCTGCGCCCCGACGCCCGAAGCCGGCTCAACACCGCCTACATGACCTGTGCCTACCTCGGCGGCAGCGCGGGTTCCTGGATCGGGGTACGCGTCCACGGCCGGGCCGGGTGGCCCGGGGTGTGCGCGCTCCTGGCGTTCCTCGCCGCGCTCGCCCTGGCCCGCCACCTCGCGGTGCCGTACGGCAGAGGATCGCGCACGAGCCGATCGTGCCTGGCGGACCGCGCCCACACCGACGCGTGAACACCCCGCGTCGCTCGGATCGCGATGTGGGCCGGAAACCGTGTACCGGGCGTTCGCGGGACGGGTCTAGACTGGCCCGAGTTGTGCGGGCACCTCGTTCGGTGAGGCGTCGTCACGGACACAGGCCACTGACCCCACGACGTCGAGAGACGCCCAGGTTCAGGACAGGTCTCCCCGGCTTAAGGGGTGACCCCAAGTGGCTGCGCGCGGACTCCCGGGCGCTACGCCGTGGCGTGCCAAAGCTCTGACGAGACAAGGGGTGCGCCGTCCGCGATCCGCGGGCCGGGCCTCCTGTTGCCACGATCGGCGACGCCGTCGGGCGTCCGAGGGCAAGGAGGTGAGAGCTGTGGCATGCAGTAGTCCGGGTCGAAGTCGACCCCACCCAGCGATGTCCCCGTCCTCGTCCCGTCCCCCTCGCGTCCCGCGCCGGTCCTCGCGCGCGACCTCGCGTCCGCCCCTGTCCTGCTGAGTCTCGGCACCGGGGCTGCGACGCCGGTCCGCCGTGGGTGGGCTGCCGCGGGATGCCCCCGTCGCGGTACCGGCTGTTCGCCGCTTCGCCACCTCGCCGTGCCTTCCGGGCAGGCGCGCGGTGGTGGAGTGGGGTGACGCCCGCGGCGGGTGTATCCCCTCTGGAGGTTCCTGTCATGTCCGACTGGCGTGCGCGTGCGGTCCGTGCCGGAAAGCGGCCGTTCGTCCGGCCGACCCACTCGACCCACGGCAACCGGGCGCAGCCGGCCCCCGAACACTCGATGGACCCGCGAGCCGACCCGCAGGTCTCCGTCGAGGTGTCCCTGGCGCACAGTGTGGTCGACGCCGCCGTGTATCGGCAGGGGCGGCGGATCGACGCGCCGGCGACGCCGGAGGAGATCTACCGCAAGTTGCCCGGCGAGCCCGGCACGCTGACCTGGATCGGGCTGTACCAGCCGGCCGAGGCCCAGTTGCTGGCCGCCGCCGAGCGCTTCGATCTGCACGAGGTGGCCGTCGAGGACGCCATCGTCGCGCACCAGCGCCCCAAGCTGGAGCGCTACGGCGACACGCTGTTCGTGGTGTTGCGGGCCGCTCGCTACCTGGACGCGAGCGAGCAGGTGGACTTCGGCGAGATCCACCTGTTCGTCGGCCCGGAGTTCGTGCTGACCGTGCGCCACTCCGAGTCCCCGGACCTGGCCGCGGTACGCAATCGGCTCGAAGGCGACCCCGAACTGCTCGCGCTGGGCCCGGAGGCGGTGCTGTACGCGGTGCTGGACGCCGTGGTCGACGGGTACGCCCCGGTCATCGCGGGATTGCAGAACGACATCGACGAGATCGAGACCGAGGTCTTCGGCGGCGACCCCAAGGTCTCCCGCCGGATCTACGAACTCTCCCGCGAGGTCATCGAGTTCCAGCGCGCCACCCGCCCGCTTTTGGAGATCATGAGCAGCCTGGAGGCGGGATTCGAGAAGTACGGCACGGACGAGGAACTCCAGCGCTACCTGCGCGACGTCGCCGACCACGCCACCACCGCCGCCGAGCGCGTCGACGGCTTCCGGCAGATGCTCGGCGCCATCCTCACCCTCAACGCCACCCTGGTCTCCCAGGCCCAGAACGAGGAGATGAAGCTGCTGGCCGAGGCCGGTCACGCGCAGAACAACGAGATCAAGAAGATCTCCTCGTGGGCGGCCATCCTGTTCGCCCCGACCCTGATCGGCACCGTCTACGGCATGAACTTCGACACCATGCCCGAACTCGCCTGGACCTACGGATACCCCTTCGCGATCGGCATGATGGCCGCCGTGTGCCTGAGCCTGTACGTCGTCTTCAAGCGCCGCGACTGGCTCTGACCCACCACCCTTCACCCACCGCCTCCCACCCACCACGTCCGACCCACCGCCTCCGACCCCCGGCGTCCGACGCACCCCGGCGGGCCGCTTCGGCTCGCACACGGGGGCGTCCGGCACTATGTGACAGTCCTTATATAAGCACTGTTATGATTTCCGCATGCCCCAGGACCACACACCCGATCCCTCCCGGCACAGCCACTGGCGTCCTCTGCGGCTGCTCCAGGCGTCGATGGACGCGGACATCGCCCGGCTGTACGCGGAGAAGCGCATCGAGGGGCTCAAACCGAGCTTCGTGATGGAACTGCTCCGGCTGCACGCCACCGGGCCGATGACCATCACCGAACTCGCCGAGTCCGTCGGCCGGACCCATTCGGCGCTCAGCCAGAAGGTGTCCGCGATGCGCGCGGCCGGTTGGGTGCGGACCGTCGCGGGCGAGGACGCGCGCAGCAAGAAGGTGACGCTCACCGACGAGGCCCGCGACATCGTCGGCCGACTGGCGGCGGAGTGGCGGGCCACCGAGGCCGCCATCGCCGAGATCGAGGCGGAGATCCCCTACCCGCTCACCCGCGTCGTCACCGACATCGAACAGGCCCTCGAACGCAAGAGCTTCCACGACCGGATCGCCGAGAAGCTGGCGCGGGACCCCGCATGGGAGTGAGGCACGCGCTGATCGACGTGTCCCCGCTGCGCACGTCACCACCGTTTCGACGGTTGTGGATCGGTCGGACCCTGTCCGGCCTGGGCAGCCAAATGGCGGTCGTAGCGGTGATGTTCCAGGTCTGGCAGACGACGGGCAGTACCGCCTGGACCGGTGCCGTGGGTCTGGCCCAGGCCCTTCCGATCGTCGCGTTCGGACTCTTCGCCGGGTCGATCGTCGACCGCGTGGACCGGCGGCGGTTCTATCTGATCACCACCTGCGGCCTGGCGTCGTGCTCGCTGCTGCTCGCCGTCCAGGGCTTCCTGGGACACCTCCCGCCGGCGGGCATGCTGCTGTTGGTCGCACTGCAATCCTGCTTCGTGGCCGGCAGCGGCCCGGCGGCCCGCACCTTCATCCCGCACCTGCTGCCCAGGGAGCAACTCGCGGCCGGGCTGGCCCTGAACGGGATGTCCTTCCAGGGCGCCATGCTGGTGGGCCCCGCCCTGGGCGGGCTGATCGTGGGCGGGTTCGGCGTCGGCGCCTGCCACCTGATCGACGCCCTCACCTTCCTCGCGGCGATCCACGGTGCCCTGGGCCTGCCCAGGATGCGCCCCGGTGACGAACAGGTGCGCCCCGGCCTCCGAGGCGTGGTGGACGGCCTGGCCTTCCTGGTCCGTACCCCCGTCATCCGCGGAGCGCTCCTGACCGACCTGGCCGCCACCGTGCTGTCGATGCCGATCAGCCTGTTCCCGTTGGTCAACGCCGAGCGGTTCGACGACAATCCGCGCACCCTCGGGCTGTTCCCGACCGCCATCGCCGTCGGCGGCGTCGTCGCGTCCGTGTTCTCCGGGACCTTCACCCGCCTGCCTCGCCCCGGTCTGGTGATGCTCGGCGGATCGGCCGCGTGGGGTGTGGCACTCACGCTGTTCGGTCTGTCGCCCGACCCGTGGGCGGGGCTTGGCTTCCTGGTCCTGGCAGGCGCCGCCGACACCGTGTCCGTGATCTCCCGGAACACCATCGTCCAGTTGCACACCCCGAACGAGTTCCTCGGCCGGGTCGGCGCCGCCGAACAGATCGTCGGACAGGCCGGGCCGGACATCGGCAACCTGCGCGGCGGTCTCGTCGCGAACGCCACCTCGGGGACGGCGGCACTGATCAGCGGCGGCCTCCTGTGCGTCGGCGCGGTCGCCCTGGTCGCGACGACCACACCGGGCCTTCGCCGATTCGCGACGACACCTCCCCGCCCGGCCGCACTCACCGAGTCCTGATCGGCAACTCGCCCGCGCCGCATGGAACATCGCGGTCGAGCCGCCGGTCGCGCGTGACCGTCGCGGCATGGGGGCGAGACGGCCGAGGGCCCCACCCCGAACACGACGGGTGCACCTCAGCTCGTGAGTTCGCCCCGCGCCCCACCCGGGTTCGGCCCGGTCGAGACGGGGAGCACGAAGACCATGGTGAGCCCGCCACCGGGCGTGTCCTCGGCGGCGAGCGAGCCGCCCATCACCTCGGCGAAGCCGCGCGCGACGGCAAGTCCCAGACCCACACCGCGACTTCGCGGGGCGTCACCGTGCCGCGCGAATGCCTCGAAGACCCGGTCCTTGGCGTCGTCGGGCAGGCCGGGACCACGATCGACCACCCGCAGTTCGACCCGGCCGCGGACCGTCCCGGCCGCGACCGTCACGGGCGTGTCCGCAGGAGTGTGCAAAACCGCGTTCTCCACCAGGTTGGCCATCACCCGCTCCAACAACTCCGCATCGGCCCGAACGCTCGGCAACGTCTCCGGAATCGACACCCGCACCCCCGACCTCGCGGCCCGCGCCACCGCCCCCGGGATCACCTCGTCCAGCGCGATGTCGCTCGGCAACGGATCGACCGTGCCCATCCGCAACCGGCTCATGTCGAGCAGATTGCCGATCAGCCGGTCGAGCCGGTCGGCGCCCGCCTCGATCGTGGCGAGCAACTCGGCCCGGTCCGCCCGCTCCCAGTCGACCTCCTCCACCCGCAGACCCGACGCCCCGGCCTTGATCGCCGCCAGCGGCGCCCGCAGATCCCGGGCCACCATGGCGAACAACGCGGTATCCACCCGGTTGCCCTCGTCGAGCCGACGCACCTCCGCCGCCTCGGCGACCAGGGCACCACGCTCCAGGACCAGCGCCGCCTGCGCGGCGAACGCGCCCAGGACCCGGCGCGTGGCCGCGGGCACCGGGCGGCCGGACAGGACCAGCACGAGCGACTCGTCCACCTCGACCTCGACGTCCGCCGCGTCGGGCCGCGTCGGCGGATCCGCGCCGACCGAGCCGACGCTCTCCCAGGACCCGCGGGGTCCGTCCCGGCGCAGCAGGGAGACGGATCGCATGTCGAAGGTCACCCGAACCCGCTCCAACAGGGCGGGCAGCGCCCGTTCGCCCCTGAGCACACTTCCGGCCAGGAAGCCGAGCGTCTCCGCCTCGGCCCGACCACGCGCGGCCTGCTGGGTTCGCCGTGCGGCGAGGTCGACGACCGACGCCACCGCCAGCGCGATCACCACGAAGACCACCAGCGCGAGCACGTTGCCCGGCGCGGCGATGTCCAGGGTGTCCAGCGGCGGCGTCATGTGGTAGTCCATGAACAACGAGCCGAGCACGGCGGTGGTCACCGCCTGCCACAGGCCGCCGAACAGCGCCACCGCGACGGTCAGGGCCAGGAACAGGAGCATGTCGTGGGGCAGCGCGGCGTCGCCCCGGATCGGCACGAGCGCGGCGGTCAGCGCCGGTGGCCCGAGCAGCGCGACCACCCAGGCCGACACGGCTCGGCCCCGGGCGGTGACCGTGCGCCTGGGTCGGTCGTCCCGCCCGCGACCGGCGTACTCGTGGGTGACCACGTGGGTGTCGATGTCGCCGGCCCGGGCGGCGACGGTGGCGCCCACGCCCGGGCCCAGGACGTACTGCCAGGGCTTGCGCCGACTGCTGCCGAGCACGAGCTGCGTGGCGTCCTGTGCTCGGGCGAAGTCCAGCAGGGCGCCGGGGACGTCGTCGCCGACGACGGAGTGGAAGGTGCCGTCGAGCGAGTCCACCAACCGGCGCTGCCGGGCCAGGTCGGCCGGTGAGGATCCGGACAGGCCGTCGCTGCGGGCCACGTGCACGGCCAGGAGTTCCCCGCCCGCGCCCCGACCCGCGATCCGCGCCGCCCGCCGGATCAGCGTGTCGCCCTCCGGCCCGCCGGTGAGCGCCACCACGACCCGTTCCGGGATCGGCCACATCGCGTCCGACCCGTGCCGGTCCCGGTGTTCGCGCAGGTACTCGTCGACCCGGTCGGCCACCCACAACAGGGCCAGCTCGCGCAGCGCGGTCAGGTTGCCCGGGCGGAAGTAGTTCGCCAGGGCGGCGTCGGCCCGCTCGGGGCTGTACACGTCCCCGTCGGCGAGTCGGCGGCGCAGCTCCTCGGGAGGCGGGTCGACGAACTCGATCCGATCGGCCCGACGCACCACGCCGTCGGGTACGGTCTCGCGCTGGGGGATGCCGGTGATCGACTCGACCACGTCGTTGAGCGACGCGAGTTGCCGCACGTCGACCGTGGAGATCACGTCTATCCCGGCGTCGAGGATCTCCTCGACGTCCTGTAACCGCTTCTCGTTGCGCGATCCCGGCGCGTTGGTGTGCGCCAGGTCGTCGACCAGCGCCACGCGCGGTCCGCGGGCGATCACCGCGTCCACGTCCATCTCGGCGAACACGCCGTCTCGGTGCGCCGGTTCGCGTGGCGCGACGATCTCCAGGCCGACCAGCATCTCCTCGGTGAGCGGCCGGCCGCCGCAGTCCACGACCCCGACCACCACATCGGTCCCCCGCCGGAGCCGACGATGGGCTTCGTCGAGCATCGCGTACGTCTTGCCGACGCCGGGCGCCGCGCCGAGGTAGACCCGCAGTTCGCCGCGTCGTGAGGTCTTCGTCTCCGGGGCGGATCCGCTCACCTCCGCGGCGGCGCGCTTCGACGACTTCCGGCACCGGCCGTGTCCGTATGCCACCCGCGCTCAGCCCTTCCGTTCGTCCGCTCGCGGCCGGGCGAGGCCGGGGTCGGGGTCGGCGACCCCCGCCCGTGCGTCGACCCGCCCGCACCCGGTACTTCCGACGACCGGGCTCCGGACATTGTCGTGGACGAACGCGCCGACCACCTGCGGTCGTGCCGGCCGGGCACGACCGCGGGCGCGGCAACGTCGGCACGGCCGGGCGGGATCGGTCCCGGCCCGGGTCCCGCGCCGTCGGGGCCGACGGGGCGAATCCGGGGGCGGATCACGCTCGTTCGAGTCTCGTGGGCCGGCTCCGGGTGCGGCCACGGCGCGCGGTCGCGCGTCGGTGCCGCCGGGTGCGCGCGCACCACCCCCACACGCCCTGCCGCGCGAGGGGGTTCGGGTGGTGGAGTGACAGCCGGGCGGCCACGCGGTCGCCCGGAAGGAGCGGCGTGCGACCGACCGGGGCGGACAGGAATACGTCCGTCGTCACCGGTGCGGTGGGCGGCATCGACCGGACGGTGCGCACGGCGACGCGGCCGCGCGTCGCGTGCGGATCCCGCCGGGGCCGGTCACGTACCCGCGTCATCGCCGACGTTGTCGTGTCCGCCGCCTCCGATCACACCCGTCGATCACCCGCACCGCCGCCACGTCGACGACGGTGCGTCCCCGCGCGGCCGGCACCACCGGCCGCACGACCCCCGGGAGCGGATCATGTCCCATGACCCGGCACACTGGCTCCTGACCACGTCCCGGCACGTTCTGCGGGCCCGGTCCACCACCCCTCTGCCGACCCAAGTCCCGGTAGGTCCCGGGCAGTTCACCCGGGCCGCGCACGCGGCCGCGAGAACACTGCGCGATGCCGACCCGCGCTGGTGCGTCGTCGGCGCGCTGCCCTTCGACGAGGACACCCCCGCCGCGCTCGCGCTCGGCCGGGTGACGGCCACGCCCCGGCAGCGCCGACCGGGCCCGCCGGCCGTACCGACCGGACCCCATCGCGTCGACACGCGGGGGGAGGCGGCCTATGTGGGAGCCGTCGCCAAGGCCGTGCGCCGCCTGCGTGCCGGCGAAGCCCACAAGGTGGTCCTGGCCCGGACGCTGACCCTGCGCCGCGACATCGACCCCGTCGCGACCCTGGCCCTGCTGGACCGGCTCCACCCCCTGGCCCATCTCTTCCACGTCGCCCTCGACCCGCCGGGCACGCCCGGCGCCCGAGCGCTGCTGGGCGCCTCCCCCGAACTCCTGCTCACCCGACAGGGCGACCTGCTGGCCCTGAACCCGCTCGCCGGCACCGCCACCCGGCACCGCGACCCCGTCCGCGACCTGGCCGCGGCACACGCGCTCGCCGCCTCCGTCAAGGATCTGCGCGAACACGCCCTGGTCGTCGACGAACTGCGCCGCGTCCTGCATCCGCTGTGCACCCGCCTGCACATCCCCGACCGGCCCCGACTCAAGGCCGCCGGGCGTCTGTGGCACCTGTGCACCCCGATCCGCGCCCGGCTGCGCCGGCCCGCGCCCACCGCGTTCGCGCTGGCCGCCCTGCTCCATCCCGCCCCCGCGGTATGCGGCCTGCCCCGCGATGCCGCGCACACCCTGATCCGCCGACTGGAGACCCGGCCCCGCGACTACTACGGCGGTCTCGTCGGCTGGACCAACCGCCACGGCGACGGCCAATGGGTCGTCGCCCTGCGCTGCGCGCAGACCGACCCGGACGGCGTACGCCTGCACGCGGGGGCGGGCATCCTCGCCGAATCCGACCCGAGACGCGAACTCGCGGAGACGAGGGCCGAGTTCACCACCATGCTGGACGCCCTGCGACCGGCTCCGGTCGTCCGGAGCCACGGCGCCGCCGTCCGGTGATCCCCGAGTACACCGCGGCCCCGGCGCGGCCCCGGCGCGGTCCCCGTGCACGCACGCGGGGCCGGATCCGCCGTGGACCCCATCGACGGCACGCCGAAACGGCTTCCGGGCGCGGCCGACCTCGGAGGCGGGCGAACCCCGGGGGCTGCGAGCGCGCGAAAGCCGCGTACGTGTGTCGGTTGTTACGCCTTGGGCGTCTGCGAGATGCGCACCATGTTGCCCGAGGGGTCCCGGAACGCGCAGTCCCGCGGGCCCCAGGGCTGGTCGATGGGCTCCTGCAGCACCTCGGCGCCGGAGGCGCGCACCCTCTCGAAGGTCGCGTCGAGATCGTCGGTGCGGAAGACGACCATCGGCAGCACACCCTTGACGAGCAGTTCCTGCAGGGTGTCCCCGTCGGCCTCGGACCGGCCGGCGTGCGGCACGGACAGGACGAGTTCGGCGTCCGAATGGGAGGGGCTGCCGAGGGTGATCCAACGGAACCCGTCCGAGCCGACGTCGTTGCGCACCTCGTAGCCGAGTCCGTCGCGGTAGAAGGCGAGCGACTCGTCCACGTCGTTGACGGTGATGTGGCAGTACTGGAGTGAAATGTTCATGCGAACAACGCTAGACGGCGGTGGTGGGAGCCGCTTCTCCAATCCTGACCGACGACTCCCTGATCGGCCGGGTACGCACCTTGGCCACACGCACCTTGGCCACACACGCACCTTGGCCACACACGTGGGCATCGCCAACACGGCTTCGTGGTCCGCGGCGCGGTACGCGCTCGGCGTCATGCCCACCAGTTCGGTGAACCGCGAGCTGACCGTCGCACCACGACAGCCCCGCCGACCTGCACGAATGCGGCTCGGCGGGGGTCGCGCCCGGGTCATCGCGGACCCGCCGCCGAGCCGGCGTCGCGCCCCCGCGCGATCGGGCCGGGCGGCGGGTCACGGTCTCAGGCGTCCACCGCCGACCGGGAGTCGTCGGTCGAGAACGCCGCCGCGTGGTCGCGGACGAAGTCGGCGATGTCGCGCGGCGGGCGACCGAGCAGGTCGGCGACCGTACCGGTGGTGAAATCCCCCCACCCGGAGGCGTACGCCCGCGCGTACTCCTCGAGCATGTCGACGATCCACGGCGGAACGCCGTAGCCGAGCAGCGTCTCGCGCTTGGCCGCGTCGCCGACCGGCAGGTACGCCGTGGGTTTGCGGAGGGTCCGGCCCGCCTGCTCGGCGACCTCGTCGAAGCTCAGCGAGCGCGGACCGGTGAGGGTGTACGTGTTGCCGTGGTGGCGATCCGGGTCGTCCGACAACACCCGGGCGGCGCACTCGGCGATGTCGCGGGCGTCGATCATGCCGATCCGCGCCGAGGCCATGTTCAGCGAGAACGTGCCGCCGGCCCGGATGTCACCGGCCTCGTTCAGCAGGTTCTGCATGAACCAGTGCGGGCGCAGGATCGTCCAGCGCATGCCGCAACGTTCGGTCTCCCGGTCGGACAGCGCGTGCAGCCTGCCGCTGCGGTTCGGCGCGTCGTGTGCCGCGCCGACACGGACAGGCGCACGACACGCTCCACGCCGGCCCGGCGGGCGGCCCAGAGCACGTTCATGTTGTTCTCCGGGGCGCGCGGACCGTTCGGGGTGAGCAGCCACAGGTCGTGCACACCCTCGAAGGCGGGCGGCAGCGACCGGGCGTCGTCGAGGTCGGCGACGAAGACCTCGGCGCCCTGCCCGCGCGGGCCGTCCGCCTTGCGCTCGTCGTGCACGAGCGCGCGAACGGCCACATCCTGTGCCGTCAGCGTGTTCAGCAGTGCGGTGGACACGGTTCCGGTGGCTCCGGTGATCAGCACGGTGCGCGTCATGTTCATTCTCCTTTGGCGGTGGCGGGGATTCGGACCAGGTCACGGACGACCTCGGGGGTCAGTTGCGCGGCGGCGACGGCGGACAGCGCGAGCACGAACCCGAAGCACTGCCACGGAGTGAGCGATTCGTCCAGGAACAACCAACCCAGGAGCGTGGCCACCACGGGTGAGAGCAGGGCCAGGAACGACACGGCGACCACGGGCAGCCTGCCGATGCCCTGGAACCAGACCAGGAAGGAAAGCAGGGCGCCCACACCGGACAGCCACGCGTAGCCGCCGAGCGCGCGAGCGTCCAGTCCGGACGGGAGTCCTTCGAAGACGAGCGCGAGCGGCACGAGCACGAGACCGCCGGCGGTGAGCTGCCAGGCGGCGATGGTCGCCGGGCCGACGCCGGCCGGACGTCCCCAGCGTTTGGTCAGCACGATCCCGCCGGCCATCACGCCGGCGGCCGCGATGCCGGCCAGGACGCCGAGCAGGTCGAACGAGAGCCGGCCGCGCAGCACGATCAGCCCGACGCCCAGCACACCGACCAGCCCCCAGCCCAGCCGCCAACCGGTGGGCTTCTCGCCCAGGAGCAGGTACGCCAGGCCGACGACGAGCAGCGGCTGGACGGCGGTGAGGGTCCCCGCGACGCCACCCGGCAAGCGGTAGGCGGCCACGAACAGCAGGGCGAAGAGCGCGCCGATGTTGAGGGCGCCGAGCAGCAGGGAGCGCCACAGCCACTTGCCGTGCGGCAGCCGGCGGGTGACGGCGAGCAGGATCAGCCCCGCCGGCAGCGCGCGGATCACGCCGGACACCAGCGGATAGCCGACCGGGAGGAACTCGGTGGTGACCAGGTAGGTGGTTCCCCACGTGGCCGGTGCGGTCGCGGTCAGCAGGGTCAGTCCCAGGGTGCCGCCGGACGGGGACGCGCGTCCCGCGTCCGACCGGCTAGGGTCCCGGAGCATCTATTCTCCTTAACGTTGAACTATTCAACGTTGGCGAATGTAGCTCCCTGTTAGGATGGCGTCAAACAGTTTCACGTTAAGAGGTTCTGGGAGGCGGCAGCCCGTGGAGGACAACGTCGACTGGCGGATGGACCAGTGGCGGGTCGAGCGGCCCGACATCGACCCCACACCGATGGGCGTCGTGTCCCGGATCCAGCGCGCCTGCCGCCTGCTCGAGCGCGAGCTTCGCGACCACTTCGCCACGCACGACCTACAGCTTTGGGAATTCGATATCCTGGGCACGCTGCGCCGATCCGGGCAGCCGTACCGGCTCACCGCCAAGCAGCTCGTCGAGTCGTCGATGGTCACCTCCGGGGCGATCACCAACCGGATCGACCGTCTCGTCGCGAGGGAGATGGTGACCCGCGAACTCGATCCGCTCAATCGGCGCAGCGTGCTGATCACGTTGACCGACCGCGGCCGCGAACTCATCGACGGAGTCGTCGTCGACCACGTCGACCTGGAGGCGAGACTCCTCGCGAAACTGAGCGCCGGCGACCAGGAACGCCTCGCCGGACTCCTGCGCCAACTCCTCAACAGCCTCGGCGACCACGCGCCCGGCAACCCCCTGAAACCCGAGCAGCCCAACTCGTAGTGCTTGTGCGGGGTAGGGGTGATCCGCCTCGGAACAGGAGGCAATCCCACCGACGTTCGGGCGATCTCCTCATCCGGCCGCGTGCGGACCGAACAGCGCGCCCTCGCCCGGGATTTCGCCGACCCGCCGATCCCCCGCGAGCGGCAACGCCGAACGGTTCGTGCGCGTGCGGTCTCGGCGCGCGCCGCGAGGTGCCGTGCTGCGTGCGGGAGTCCCGATCGCGCCGGATCTCGCGGGCGCCGGCGACGTCCCGGTGGGGTCGCCGAGGGTGTGTCAGATGTCGAGGAAGCGCACGTCCTGGGCGTTGTGTTGGATGAACGAGCGCCGGGCCTCCACGTCTTCGCCCATCAGGACGGCGAACAGATCGTCGGCCAGGGCGGCGTCGTCGAGCGTGATCTGCCCCAACACGCGGTGGTCCGGGTCCATGGTCGTGACGCGGAGCTCCTCGGCGTTCATCTCGCCGAGCCCCTTGAAGCGTTGGATGCCGTCGTCGCGCAGGCGTTTGCCGTACCGCCGGCCCAGTTCGACGAGGGTGTCGCGTTCGCGGTCGGTGTAGGCGTACTCGAAGTCGTCCCGGCTCCACTTGATCTTGTAGAGCGGGGGTCGGGAGAGGTAGATGTGGCCGGCCTCGATCAGGGGCCGCATGAAGCGGAAGAGGAAGGTCAGCAGCAGGGTGTTGATGTGCCGGCCGTCGACGTCGGCGTCCGCCATCAGGATGATCTTGTGATAGCGGAGCTTGCCGAGATCGAAGTCCTCGTGCACCCCGGTGCCGAACGCCGAGATGAGCGCCTGGATCTCCTGGTTGTGCAGGATCTTGTCGATGCGCGCCTTCTCGACGTTCAGGATCTTGCCGCGGATCGGCAGGATCGCCTGGTACCGGGGGTCGCGGCCGGACTTCGCGGAGCCGCCGGCCGAGTCGCCCTCGACGATGAAGATCTCGCACGCGTCGGCCTCGGTGGACTGGCAGTCCGCGAGCTTGCCGGGCAGCGCGGCGGATTCCAACATGCCCTTGCGGCGGGTGAGATCACGCGCCTTGCGGGCGGCGACCCGGGCACTCCGGGCCGCGATCGCCTTGCGGACGATGTCCGCCGCGTCGTTCGGGTTCCGATCGAACCAGTCCGCCAACTGCTCGTGGACCACCTTGTGGACGGACGTCCGCGCCTGCGTATTGCCCAACTTGGCCTTGGTCTGGCCCTCGAACTGCGGCTCCGCCAACTTCACCGAGACGATCGCCGTCAACCCCTCGCGCACGTCCTCGCCGGAGAAGTTCTCGTCCTTGTCCCGCAGCAGCCTCCGCTCCCGGGCGTAGCGGTTGACCACGCCGGTCAGGGCGGTGCGGAAGCCCTCCTCGTGCGTGCCGCCCTCGTGGGTGTGGATGGTGTTGGCGAACGAGTACACGCCTTCGTTGAAGCGGGTGCTCCACTGCATCGCGACGTCCACGGACAGGTGTTGCCCCGCGCCCTGGGCCCGGAGGGAGATGATCGTGGGGTGCACCGGGTCGCCCCTGCGGGAGTTGAGGTGCTTCACGAAGTCGACGATGCCGCCCTGGTACCGGTACGAGACCGACCGGGCCCGGTCCGCCCCCGCTTTCTCGACACCGACGCCGTCCGGGCCGGACGGCGCCCGCGCGCCCGCGCGTTCGTCCGCCAGGGTCAGGGTCAGGCCCTTGTTGAGGAAGGCCGTCTCCTGGAGGCGGCGGGCCAGCGTCTCGAAGGAGTACTCGGTGGTCTCGAAGACGTTCGGATCGGCCCAGAAGGTGAGTGAGGTGCCCGTGTCGGTCACGCCTTCGTGCCGGGCCAAGGGCGCGGTCGGCACACCGTTGCGATAGCCCTGACTCCACCGGTGTCCGTCGGCGCGCACCTCCACGAACAGGCGCGTGGACAAGGCGTTGACCACCGACAGTCCCACCCCGTGGAGCCCGCCGGAGACCACGTATCCGCCACCGCCGAATTTCCCGCCGGCATGCAGCACGGTCAACACGAGCTCGACGGCCGGTTTCCGCTTCTCCGGGTGCAGACCCACGGGAATGCCACGCCCGTTGTCCACCACCCGAACACCGCCGTCGCCGAGCAGCGTCACGTCGATCCTGTCCGCGAAACCGGCCAGCGCCTCGTCGACCGAATTGTCGACGATCTCCTGCACCATGTGGTGCAGGCCGCGCTCACCGGTCGAACCGATGTACATGCCGGGCCGTTTGCGAACGGGGTCCAGCCCCTCCAGCACGCTGATCGCGTCGGCGCCGTACGCGCCGGGCTCCCCGCCGTTGCCGTTGCCGCTGCCGTTGCCGCTGCCGTCACCGTCGCGGGAGGTGGGTGCCGGGGCGGACACAGGGGCGGGGGCGGACGCGGGATCGAGGGAGGTGTCGGCTCGGGTCCCGGTGGCGACGGAGAGGATGTCGGAATCGGTCACAAGGCACTCTTTTCTGGCACTACAAGCCGCACTCCCGCCGGGCGGCGGGAGCGTACGTGTCTTCGGGTGAAGCCGGCCGCACACGGGCAGGCCGAACAAGGCCCTCCGGGGGCCGTGTTCCTCATGCGAGAACGGGCTTCAGCATATCCATTGCGTGCCTAACAAGCAGGCATGGAAGCCATTTCATCGTTGATTCCGGGTCCGAAAATCCCCATCGGCAAATCCCCCCACGCTGAAACTCTGCAAGGCCCGCAGATCGCCATACAGGGCTTCGATGGACATCGGGTAGAGCACCCCTGAACCCGACTCCCAGTGCCCCTTCGCAGGCCGCCGAAGGGGCCTGGGAGCCACTGGTTCCCACTCCCGAGGGTGTTGGGACCTCCTCCGGGCGCCGGCCCGTGAACAAGCAACGAGAGACCGGCAAGCCGCGCTGCCGCGGTGCCGGTGACGTTCCGATACAGCGCTGAGGACGGCGACGTGGAGGATCGGGTCCGGCCTCGGTCCGTCTCGACGGCATCCACTCGCAAGTGCGCGGTGAGGACTTCGGCGGTCGGGTCGGCGGCATTCGGTGTGCGGGCGGCGGCGGAGGCCCATCATCCGCGGGGCGGCCGGGAAGCGGGCGCGCCTGCGGTCCCGGGGCTCACTTGGATTCGAGTCGTCCCAGCGGGTGGCCGGCGGCGAGAACCCTCTGGGCCTTCTCCCAGTCGGTGTGGTCGATCCCGGTGACGTGGCGCAGGTAGGCGAGGGTGACCTGCTGGACGAGAGCGACGCGGCCGGGGTCTTCGTCGGTGGTCTCCGCCGCCTGATAGCCGGAGATGCCGCCGAGGAAGTGCTCGGCGCCGTGGACGGTGAGAAGGCTCTTGTCGCCGCGGCTGAGGGTGTAGGGGTCGGTCGTCCAGGCCGGTCCCCGGGTGGAGAGCGGGAGGTCGTCCCTGTCGCCGGCGACGACGAGTCCGGGGGCGGTGATGTGGGAGAAGTCCTGATCGCGCAGCCAGGGAAGGTTCTCGTGGGCGAAGGGGGTCAGTTCGTCGCCGCCCTTGCCGGCGGTGGCCAACTGGATGCCGGCCATGATCCGGGAGTCCGACAGGTCCTCGGCGGTGCCGGTGTGCGGGTCCTTGACGCGCAGGCCCACCAGGATGCCCGCGGTCTGGCCGCCGAAGGAGTGACCGGCCGCGACGACACGGCTGTGGTCGACCCGGCCGGCCAGGCCCGGCACGGACGCCTCCAGAGTCCCGAGCTCGTCCAGGATGCGCTGCATGTCGTGCACCCGGTGGCGCCACAACCGGGGCCCGCGGGGATCGTCCGCGGCCAGGCCGAGCCGCTTGGAGTCCAGGTGGGTGGCCTGGACGACCACGAAGCCGCCGGAAGCCCAGTGGTCGACCAGCGGCGCGTAGCCGTCCAGGTCCGAGCCGAACCCGTGGGCGAACAGCACGACGGGCAGACCGGTGCCGGTGGCCGGGACGGAGACGCGTACGTGCAGGTCCTCACCGCGCTGCGGTCCGCGCAGCACGAGCGGCTTGACCGATACGGTCGGGGTGGGCTCGGGACCGGTGAGACCGGTCGCCTGATACGTGGTCATGCGTGTGCCTTTCAGACGTGGTGCGAGGTTCGGGCGGCCTCGAGGTTGAGGATGCGCTCGGCGTTGAGGTGAGCGAGCTTCACCCGGCCTTGCTCATCGGTCGCATCACCGCCCCACCCGAGAAGGGCGCGGCGCAGTTCGGGTGTCCAGGCGTGTTTCTCCACGCCGATCACCCGCCGGGCCGGTGCGGTGTCCTCACTCATGGAACAGTCCGTCGTTCGATTCGTGCCTATGACGTGACCTCACCGGATGAATCACCCGGCACCGAGCACGTCGGCTACGCTAAAACCTGACGTTGACGTGAAGGGCAAGAACCTGTGTCTCAGGTCACAGGAAGGGGAGCCGAACATGCGCATCGGGGAACTCGCCCGCCGCACGGGCGTCACCACCCGGGCTCTGCGGTACTACGAGGAGCGGAACCTACTCGCCTCCGAGCGCAGCAGCAGCGGCCAGCGCCACTACGCGGAAGGTGCCGTCGACCGGATCCGTGTGATCCGTCAGCTATACGCCGCCGGCCTGTCCAGCAAGGCCATCGCCGAACTCACGCCCTGCGTCGTCGACGGCAAGGCCACACCCGAGCTGCTCCAGCGCCTGGCCGTGGAGCGCGACCATCTCGACCGGCACATCGCGGACCTCGCCCACACCCGGGACCGGCTCGACTCCGTCATCGCCGGCGCCTCTTCCAGCATGCACACCGGCACCCCCTGCCGACGGGATACGACCGCCCAGACCGACAGAGGCCACCTGTCGGCAAACGATCGTTTGACGACAAGAGGCCCACGCGCCCAATGAATTCGAGGAGGACCCGGCACCTCCAGCCGCCTCCCCCCTCCAGCGCCCGAAGTTCCGCGAAGGCAACCGGCCGGGGCGGCCGGGATGGCACGGCGACCGGAGCGGCCGGCGGGACAACCGAGACAACCGTCAGCGGCTCGGCACGAGAACCGAGATCGGCGGCTGAGCCCCATGCCGGCGGATCATGAACGCGGCCGGTTCGCCCGGGCCGACGTCGATCCGCGCCACCACCATGGCGATCACTCGCGCCTGACGCCCGGTCGAGGAGGCGTTCCACGCCTCGACCACCTCGTCGACGGTGCGCTTCGCGGACGCGAGCTTCCTCGACGCGCAGATGGTCGCCACGACCTGCGTCGCCACGACCTCCTCCAGCATCAACCCCCGCACCGCGAACCGACACGCCCCGCAGCGATACACATCGCCCTCGACCTCGAACCGCAGGCGCTCGGCACAGGTCGCACACCAGACCAGGCCCGCCAGTAGGGCGCCGTCCTCGCCGATCTCCCGCAGCCGCGGAACCCACGCCGCGACGATCCAAGTGCCCTCCTCGGGCATCACACGTTCGTTCACACGCCTCAGCCAACCCGGGCATCGCCGCGACGTCAAAGACATACCCCACCGAGCAAGGCCACCGACCACGATCCCGGCCGTCCGGAAGGCCGGGTCCACGGCGGCCCTGCGGGATGCCTTGTGGGCGTGGGCGTGCGCGTGTCAGCTCATCCGAGCCTTGATGTGATCGATCACCTCGGTGAATTCCTCGGTCGGTGAGAAGTCCACGTACTCGCAATCCTCCAGCGCCTCCGGCACATGGCCGGGTGCCCAATAGAACGCCTGGCCCGCCTCGTAGACCTCGTTCCCGTCCTTCGTGCGCATCCTCAGCCGCCCCTTGAGCAGGTAACCCCAGTGCGGGCACTGGCACATACCGTCGGGCAATCCTTCGAGCCCCGGTGCCATGTCGGCACCTTGCGGGAACCGCACGAATGCGACGGACATCCCACCGCCGACTTCGCGCGTCCGAAGCTCGACACCATCGCCTTCGATCGCAACGGGTGTGTCGTAACGTGTCGTTGCCGTCATGACTCCTCCATGTGGCGATGGACGCGGTGGCGGTCGCGGCGGGCACACTCGGACGCACCGAACCACCCGAGGCGATGACCGCGCCCATCGGACCGCCGGAGACCGACACCGCCCCGGTCACGGACCGCAGCCGACACGGCCGCAAGCCCTCTCGGCCATGGCTCCGGTGCGGCCCCTTCCAGAGTGACACCGCGCGGGGGAGTCGGCGACACGCCGATGCCACCTCGGTGATCGTCCCGGGAATCGCACCCGGTCCTGCGGCCGTCGATATCCGCCCAGCACGCGGGAGATCCCACGAATGGTGAGCGATCCGTATCCCTCGGTGGCGACGACGTGTGAGGCGGCGCCCGGAATCCGCTCCCATCCAATACCGTCGACTGCCGGCCGCCGGCCGCCGGCCGCCAACCCGTTCTTCAGCCTTCGCGTGCCTCGTACGGCGGTGACGGTCGTTTCCGGAAACCGTCCAACCTGCCGATGATCAGGCGCAGTTCGCGCGCGCTTCGACGGGACAGCGCCGACATCAGGGTGTCCAGGAGAGCGCGGGCTTCGAGGGGATTGCCGCAGCAGTACCAGTGCGCGTTGCCCCACTCGTAGTCGTGCCACAGTTCTCGCTCCGGGCGGTGGACGTGGTTCCGCCACAGCCGCACGGCCGCGCCGACGTCTCCCGGCTGCAGGTAGTTGCGGGTGAGTTCCAGCCGGAAGATCTCGGACATCGCCCGTGCGGACAGTCCGTCGATGGCCGTCCGCGCCCCCGGCGTCCGCCCGCGAAACATGCCGGCCCGGACGTGCCCCGGCCGTCTACGCGGCATGGACCTTTCGGTTCGTCGTCATGCCATACATGGTGCCACGATCACGAAACACACCACCCGCCCGGCCCCCGAGTCCGACCCGGACCCGTCCTCGGGCACGCCCCGGCCCGACGAGGTACGTTCGGAGTTCCCTCAGCCGGGATCACGTACGAACTCGGCTTCGACGGGGTAGCCACCCCCTCCCGGGCCACCGGCGCCGCGCCCGGCGCGCCCGGCGTGGCACCGGGGGCAGGGGGTTGGGCGGCGAACCGGGCCGGGGACTTGCGGTAGCCACTCGGTTGGTCGGGCGCGCGTTCGAGTGGGGCGTGGCCGTCGCACGCCTTACCCGCACGTCCACGCGCTCTGTCGCCGGTCCCGGCCGTTGACCACCATGAGCGGACGCCGCCGATCCGGGCTCGCCCCCGGCCGCGCGAGGCGATATTCGAACGCCCCTCGACCGGCCCCTCCCCAGGTGCGGCCGGTCGACCTTCGGCGACTGGAACTCCACTCGCCATGAGGAAAGTTGGGAACCGACGAGTGAACATCGGCACGAAGGTCAAAGCCCAGCAGGACATCGGTGAGGGCCTGCAGCAGCGAGTGCCCCAAGGGACGGAAGGAGTGGTGACGGGAAAGGCGTTCGGCGGAAGGATCGTCGTCCGATTCGTGCTGCCCGGCGTCTTCGGTGGTACCCGCAGCGTCGACGTACCCGTCGATCCCACACAGATCGTGACCGTGTGAGGCTCGAACTCCGACCGGGTCCAAGGGCTCCACCACGGTTGGTTCCGGACCGCGGCGACGATGTCGGCGGTCCGCGCCGATCCGTCCGCGTTTCCGGGCCGGGCCGCAGGCACCGCGACGATGCGCGGCGCGCTGCGGGCCGGACGGTGCTCTCGGATGACGGCCTCGCGCCCCGAGCGTGATCACACACGCCGGTGCTACCGCGTCCGCCTGCACCCGACGCGGCCGTCTCCGCGGTATGTCGACCCCATGCCGTACGACGAACCGACCGGACCGACAGAACCGAAGTCCCGGGCGGATCCCGCACCCCCGGCCGTACACCGTCCGAGAAGAGTCCGGCGAGGGCTTCAGCCCTCTTCCGGAAGGCTTTCCCACGCGTCGCCGTCGGGGAAGAGTTCGTAGCCGTGCTCCGCGGCGATTTCCCGGGCATGCGCCCGGCTGCGGATCACCGTGTCGTAGCGGTTGCTGACCACCTCGCCGTGGACGCCGCCGTCCTCGACCACCTCGATCGAATATGTCTCGTACACGACGTGCTCGGCCGCCTCCGAGTTCCAGACCACATGCATGCTCGTCGCCAACGAAACTCACCCTCCGAAGATTTGGTCCTGCGCCAAGGTCGACTCTCCACGGGAGTTCCCCGCCGGTTGTGAGGGTTGCAGTCCGCACCTCCGGCCGGGTCGTGACGCTCCGCACACGGACGGCCCGCCACCCCATCGGGTGAACACACGGCGGGCGCAGCCGCCGACGCCCCGGCGCAGCCTCGCGCGCGGCAGGTGGGCGGACCGGGCAGGCGCGCATTTCCTCGACCGGCGAGCGCACGGCGCCGCTCCGGGGGCTCGGCGGTTGCCGGCGTCGGGGGCCGACGGCCCATCGCCCCGGACGCCGGCAGTCGCGGGTACCAGGACACGCCCTACGAGCGGGTGTAGGTGAGGAAGGCCGCGCCGCTGTCCAGGACGGTGTGGTCCGTGAGGTTCCAGACGCGCGGGTCGAAGTCGGCCGTGCGGCCGAGGAGGGGAATCCCCGTGCCGATGGTCAACGGGCCGAGCTTGACGATCAACCGGTCGATCTCGGTGTACAGGGCGCCCGCCAGTTCTCCGCCGCCGACCAGCCAGATGTCCTTGCCGTCCTCCCGCTTCAGCTCCCGCACCTTCGCCACCGGGTCGCCGGCGACCAGTTCGACGGCCGGGGCGGGGACCTCGGTCAACGTCGTGGAGAACACCAGGTGGCGCAGGTGCGGGAAGGCGTCGGGGACGCCGGCGGCCAGGCCGATCTCGTACGACTTGCGCCCCTCGACGACGGTGTCGAAGTGCGTGCCCTCCGCCGTGATCGACAGCGCGTCCCGGGCCGGGCCGGGCAGGGTCTCGGGGTACTCCCGGGCCAGATGCTGCAGATAGTCGCCGGAGATCGGCCAGAAGCCGCCGGGTCCCGTGGGATCGGCGCCGTCCGGACCGGCGATGAAACCGTCGAGCGTGGAGGCGATGTAGTACACGAGCTTGCGCACGAAGGGTCCCCTGCCGGATCTGTGGATCTGTGGATCGATCGCCCTCAGGCCGTTCGGCCGAGCGGCGACTTCATGATCACCTTGCGTCTGACCTGGCACAATACCCGACCGCCTGGAGCCCTCCGGCGCGGAACCCCAGCCTGACCGCATCACCCGCGAACAGTGCTTCGACGCCTTCCCGGCCGGACGAGGACGCACCGTGCGCCGCCTCGACGAACCCTGCGGTCACCATGTCGCCCTCCCCTACGCGCGGGCGATCGGCCGGCTCCGTGCCCCGGCCCGCGGTCGCCGGGGCCGACCTGCGCGGAGCGCCGGAACGAGCCCCCCTTCCGCGCCGACTTGGTCGACACCGGGCGGCGCCGGCCGGTCGCCGACCACGTCGATTCCGGCCAGTACAGTACGTGGATGGCGAACCCACGCGAGCAGATTCTCGCCGAACTCGGCGTCAAGGCGACCATCGTGCCCAAGGTCGAGATCCGGCAACGGGTCGACTTCCTCAAGGACTACCTGCGGTCGACCCCGGCCAAGGGCTACGTGCTCGGGATCAGTGGCGGCCAGGACAGCACGCTGACCGGCAGGTTGTGCCAACTCGCGAGCGAGGAGCTGCGGGCCGAGGGCCACGAGGCGGTCTTCGTCGCGGTGCGGTTGCCGTACGGCGTACAGGCCGACGAGCACGACGCGCAGATCGCGTTGGAGTTCGTCAAGCCGGACCGGTCGATCACGGTCAACGTCAAGCCGAGCACGGACGCCGTCGCCGCCGAGGCGGCTCTCGGCCTGCGCGAGCTGCTCGGTGACGAGCCCGAGCTGCGGGACTTCGTGCGCGGCAACATCAAGGCACGCGAACGCATGGTGATCCAGTACTCGATCGCCGGCCAGCTCGGCCTGCTCGTCGTGGGCACCGACCACGCGGCCGAGGCGGTGACCGGCTTCTTCACCAAGTACGGCGACGGCGGCGTCGACATCACCCCGCTGACCGGGCTGACCAAGCGCCAAGGCGCCGCGCTGCTGCAGGAGTTGGGCGCACCGCCGAGCACCTGGGAGAAGGTGCCGACGGCCGACCTCGAGGACGACCGGCCCGCGCTGCCCGACGAGGTGGCCCTCGGCCTGACGTACACCCAGATCGACGACTACCTGGAAGGCACCGACGTCACGCCGGACCTGGCGGCGAAGGTGGAGTCGGTGTACCTCGCGACACGACACAAGCGGACCGTCCCGGTCACTCCCCTCGACGACTGGTGGCAAGGCTGATCCCGCACGGCAACCGCCGGCGATCGTCCCGAGCAGTCGAGTCGCTCGGGCCGCTCGGGCCGCTCGGGCTGCTCGGGCCGGCGATCCCGGCAGGCACCACGGCCACGTCGTAGCCGTCGCCGCCCGGGCCGACCCTTCCTCGGTGCCGGCCCGGACGAGGGCCCGGGTCCGCCGTCGCCCGACAGGCGCGCGACGGCGGACCCGGGGTGGGTCAGTGGTGCGTGCCGGGCATCGCCGACGTGCTCGGCGTACTCGGGGTGCTCGGGGTCGCGCCGCCCTTCCCGCCGAGGAGTTGTCGCATCTGCCGGATCTCCGTCGCCTGGGAGGTCTTGATCCGTTCGGCGAGACCGCGGGCGTCGGGGTTGGCGCCCTTGGCGAGTTCGGTGTCGGCCATGGCGACCGCGCCGTTGTGGTGGGCGATCATCATGGCGAGGAACTGCCTGTCGAACTCGGCGCCGGTGGACGCCTTGAACCTGCTCATGTCCGCGTCCGACATCATGCCGTCGCCGTGGCTCATGCCGCCGGGTGCGGCCGCGGGCCTGCCCCAGCCGGCCAGCCAGCCCTTCATCTGTGCGATCTCCGGGGCCTGTGCGGCCTCGATCGCGGCCGCGAGCTTCCTCACCTCGGGGTCGGCCGCCTTGGCCGGGGCTTCCTTGGCCATCTCCACGGCCTGTTCGTGATGCGGGATCATCATCTGCGCGAACATCACGTCCGCGTCGTTGAACGCACCCGCCGATACCGGGGCGGAAGTGCTCGGCGCGGCCTGGGGGTTCGCCGGGGCCGAGGCCGACGGCTTGTCCATGCCGGCCGTGTCGTGACCCTTGTCGTCGCTGCCGCAGGCGGCGAGGACGAGCGCCGCGGTCGTGGCGGTCGCGGTCAGGGCGATGCTGCGGGACAGTCGTTTCACGGTGGTTCGTCTCCTGGAGGTACCCGGGTCCGCGCGGTGCGACGGCCCGAGGATGCGAAAGAGGGCGCGACGTCACGGGCCGTGGCTCGTGACCGAGCGGCGGCCTATATGCGCAGTACCTGCAGGAGCGAGAGTTCCGGTGGGCCGGGCGGGGGCAGGCCCGACACGAACCGCGCCGCTCGCGCCCGCGGACGGAACGCGCGCGGATCGCGGGCGCGGCGAAGAGCGAGCAGGGCAAGCGCCGTGGCGAGCGCGCCGAGGCCGGCGAACAGGACCGCCAGGCACATCGAGGCCGGGTCGGTCCCGTGCTCGGACCCGTGCTTGTCGCCGGACCTGTCCGCCGGCGCGCAGTCCCCGCTCGGGCACGCCCGACCGTGGCCGGTCGCCGGTTCGTTCGTCACCGCGTGCTCCGCGGCGCCGGACGCGACACGCGTCCCGGAGACGGACTCGGCACCCGACTCGACGACGGGCTCGGCTTGCGCCACGACGTCGGACCCGGCGGCGAACGCGGCGCCGGACGCCCCACCGGACCCGGCAGCGGACGCCCCGCCGGACTCGGCAGCGGCGCTCGCCGGGTGACCCAGGGTGTGCATGCCGACCACACCGCACGCGAGGACGACGAGCAGGATCCACCGGGTGAGCACACCGGCCCACCGGTTGCGCCCGGGGGAGGCGGATCGGATCGTGGGGACCACGTCGCTCACCTCCCGTCTCGCGTCGCCGGCGTACCGACACCGACACCCGCACCCGCACCGGCCGCGTCCCATAGTGCCGGCTCGGCGATGTCCCGCCCCGACAGGCCGTGCCCGGAAGGACTTTGCCGCCGACCGCGCGATCGGCCGACCATATCGCCGACCACCGGCGGCGTTCCCTCCCGCCGGCGCCCGGACCCCGCGACCGCCCGGACCGCGACACCTACCGGACCACGACACCTACCGGACCGGCGTGACGGGACCGAACGCAGCGTCCGCGACCGGTGTCGGCGCCTCACCCGGGTACGGCCAGGACCGTGCGCAGCGTCGCGGCGATGGTCTCGCCCGCGGCGGCGCGCTCGAGGCGGCCGGCGTCGACCTCGTCGGCGGCGGTGTGGATCAGGCCGTAGTACGCGGCGGTGAGCCACGCGGCCGGCACGTCGGTACGGATGTCGCCCTCGCGCCGACCGCGCTCGACGAGTTCGTCGACCCTGGCCAGGACGTGGGCGTGCTGCCGGCGCAGGCTCGCCTCGCCCAGCGCCTTCAGGGCCGCCGTACGCAGGCCGCGGCAGCGGTCCAGCACCTGCCAGCCCTCCCGGGCGAGTCGGGTCAGCGCCTGCGGGGCGGGTCCGACGGTGATCCCGGCGTCGTCCATCGCGGCGTGCAACTCGCCCAAAACTTCCTTGATCGCGGCCTCGATCAAAGCGTCACGGGAGCCGAAGTGCCCGTACAGGGTCACCCGTCCGACCCCGGCCGCTCGCGCGATGTCGGTCATCGTGACATCGGGATCACGCGCGAAGGCGCCGATCGCGGCGGCAAGGATCGCGGCGATGTTGCGTTCGGCGTCGGCCCGTCGACGTGTGCCGGGTGGTGGTGTCGCGCCCATGGTGGTCAACCCTACGGTCGGGAACGTGGTGGTGGTCGTGCGGGCGGCGCTGCTCAGTGCACGTGCCGCGGGCCGTCGGAGACCGGCGGCCTGCCCGCCGGCACGAGTACGACCACCACGAGCGCCGCGACGACGGCCGTGCCGGCGCAGGCCCGGAACGCGTCGGTGTAGCCGTCGACGACGCCGGCATCGGCCCCGGCGACGAGGCTGGGCGCGGCGATCGCCGACGCCAGTGCGACGCCGAGCGCGCCGCCGAGTTCGTGGAAGGTGTTGACGACGCCCGAGGTGATGCCCGCCTCGTGGTCTCGCACACGCGCCATGGCGGTCGTGGTCGCCGCGACGAACGCGGGTCCCACGCCGGCCGCGGCCAGGGCCAGCCCGGGGACGATGTCGAGCGCGTCGCCGCCGTGGGCGGGCAACCGGCTCAGCCACAGCGCCCCGGCCGCGGCGACCGCCAGGCCGAGGGCTCCCACCGGCCGGGCGCCGAGGCGGCCGACGAGCAGACCCCCGACGTGTGCCCCGAGGGTCACCGCGACGGCGACCGGGAGGAAGGCCGCTCCGGTGCGCAACGGGCCGAATCCGAGCGTGTGTTGCATGTAGAGCGATCCGAGGAAGAACAGCGGGATCATCAGCGCGCTCGCCACCGTCATCACGAACGCGCCTGAGACCACGGGCCGTCGGGTCAGCAGTGCCAGGGGCACCAGTGGATGGCGGGTCGCGCGCTCGACGAGCACGAAGAGCGTGTACCCGACGGCGGCGCCGGCGAGCGGCACCAGCGTCCAGGGCGACCCCCAGCCGACCTCGCCGGCACGGGTCACGCCCAGGATCAGCGCCACGGTGCCCGCGGTGGCCGCGAGCGCGCCCGGCAGGTCCGGGCGTGCGCCGGAGGCGACCCGCGGCTGCGCCGGTATCACCGACACGGCCAGGACCGAAACGAGCAGGCCGACGGGCACGTTGGCGAAGAAGATCCATTGCCAGCCCGGGCCGGCGGTCGCCAGTCCGCCGACCAGGACCCCGGCCGCCGCGCCCGCGCCGCCGATCGCGGCCCACACCCCGAGGGCGCGATTGCGCTCGCGGCCGTGGAAGGTCACCGTCACGAGCGCGAGCGCGGACGGCGACAACAGCGCGGCGGCGGCCCCCTGGGCGACGCGGCCGGCCAGCAGTACCGCGCCGTTGGGCGCGAAGCCTGCGGCCAGCGACGCGGCGGTGAAGACGGCCAGGCCGAGCAGGAAGCCGGTCCGCCGGCCCAGCGTGTCCGCGATCCGGCCGCCGAGGATCATCAGGCCGCCGAACGTGAGCGCGTAGGCGGTGACCACCCAGGTCAGCGGTTCCCGCCCCAACCCCAGGTCCGCGCCGATGCTCGGCAGCGCGACGTTCACCACCGTGACGTCCAGGATCAGCATGAACTGCGCGACGCATACCAGGGCCAGCACGAGCCAACGCCGGTTCGGCGCGGGCCGGTGCGCGGCGTCGGGCGCGTGCGCGGCGTCAGGCACGCGCGCGGCGTCAGGCACGCGCGCGGCGTCGGGCGCGTGGTGGTCGGCGCCGGCGCCTGTGTCGTGGACGCCGTGGGTGTCGTGGGTCAAGGTCCGCTCCTTCGCTGCCCGACACGAGCCGCCGGGCCGGCCTTCCGAATCGGGCCCGTCGACACACGCCGATATCCCGTACAGGTGTGTACGGGATAGCGAACCGCAAGCATCGAACTTGTACAACCGTGTTCGAGTTAGCCGCCGGACCCCCGCTTCGGGCGGAGACCGCCCGGCTCACGGGTCTGTTCGAGACTCGCTCGTATCCGGCCCGGCCGGCGGTGTCGGATGCGTGCGCCGCGCGTCCCTGCGCCACAGGGCGCTCGGCCACCACATGCGTTCGCGGAGGTCGAGGATGAGCGCGGTGACGACCACGGAACGCACCACCAGCGTGTCGACCAGCACACCCAGTGCCACCGCGAAGCCGATCTCGGCGAAACCGACGATCGGCAGCGTGGCCAGGGCGGCGAAGGTGCCGGCGAGGACCAGACCGGCCGAGGTGATCACGCCGCCGGTCGCCGCGAGGCCGGTCAACGCACCGGTGCGGGTGTCGCCGCGGATGCTCTCCTCGCGCACCCGGGTGGTCAGGAAGATGTTGTAGTCGATGCCCAGCGCGACCAGGAAGACGAAGACGAGCAGGGGGAAGGAGGTGTCCTCGGCGGGGAAGTCGAAGATGTGCCGGAACACGAGCGCGCTGACACCGAGCGTCGCGGTGAAGGACAACACCACGGTGGCGATCAGCACCACCGGGGCGACCACGGCCCGCAGGAGCAGCGCCAGGATGATCAGCACGACCACGAGGATGACCGGGATCAGCAACTTCTCGTCCCGCACCGACGCCCGATTGCTGTCGAGTTGGGCCGCCGTACCGCCGCCCACGAGGGCGTCGGCCTGCGGCACCGCGTGCACCGCGGCACGGGCGTCGTCGACCGTGTCCTGGGCCGCGCCGCTGTCGGCGGCGTCGGTGAGGGTGGCCTCCACGTACGACCGCCCGTCACGCTCCGCGGGAACGCCCGGCGGCACCACGACGCTCTCGGGCACCACGCCGGGGACGGTCGCCAGCGACGCGCGGACCGCGTCCAGGGACGATGTGTTCGCGACCACCTGGAGCGGCTGCCCGGTACCCGCCGGGAAGTAGCGGGACTGCACCGCCTGGCCGACCACCGAATCGGGTTTGCCGGTGAAGCTCTCGGCGGTGGTGAGCCCTTCGGCGTTCAGCGCCAGCAGACCGAACGACAACGCGCCCAGGGCCGCGACGGTGCCGATCCACACCGCGCGCGGCCGGCGGGCGATGCGCTGACCGGTCCGGGCCCACAGGCCCGTCTCGGTGGGCTCGGGCGAGCCCAGGTGCGGGATGACCGGCCAGAAGATCCACCGCCCGACGATGAGCAGCACCGCCGGGAACAGGGTCAGCATCACGAGCAGGGCCACCGCGACGCCGATCGCGGCGACCGGCCCGAGGCCGTTGGTGGAGTTCATCTCGGCGGCGAGCAGACACAGCATGCCGAGGATCACGGTCGAGGCACTGGCGATCACCGCGGGGCCGGCCCGGTGCAGGGCGAGCGCCATCGCCTCGTGTCGGTCCTCGTGACGGCGCAGTTCCTCACGGTAGCGGGCGACCAGCAACAGCGCGTAGTCGGTACCGGCACCGAACACCAGGACCGTCAGAATGCCCGCGCTCTGCGCGTTGACCACCAGCGAAGCGTGCCGGGCCAGCACGTAGATCAGCGCCTGCGCGACGAACAGCGCGCCGACCACGCACACCACCGGGACCAGGAGCAGCGTCGGGCTGCGGTAGGTGAACAGCAGGATCACCACGACCACGGCCAGCGCCGCGAACAGCAGGGTCCCGTCGATGCCCTCGAACGCGTCGCTGCTGTCGGCGGCGACCCCGCCGGGGCCGGTGATGTGCGTTTCCAGGCCGTTGTCGGGGTTGTCGTCCAGGACCGCGCGAATCTCGTCCACGGCCTTGCTGATGGAGTTCCACCCGTTGTCACCGAAGGTGATCGGCACCAGGACGAGCGCGGCGCGTGGGGCTTCCGCCCGGTCGGGGATGGGGCCCTGCACCTGGGCGCCGACGATCCCGTGCGCGGTCAGGGTGCGCATCTGCGCGGCGTCGGCGGCGATGGTCCGGTTGTCGGCCGGCGTCAGACCCGACGAGCGCGCGAACACGACCACGGCCGTGACGTTCTGCGGCAGGAAGTCCTTGGATTCGTCGACGACCTTGGTCGACTCGGCGTTGCCCGGCAACCACGCGGAGGCGTCGTTCTTCTCCGCGTCCGTCAACTTGCTTGCCGCCGGCCCGGCCACGGCGAGTACCACGACCCACAGCACAAGGATGATCCATTTGGCGCGCCGACCGCAGATCAGCCGCGCGGCCCGCCCCGCTCCGCCCATCGTGGCCACCTCCACCGCTCGAACGTGATCTGGTGTCGCCCGAGGTGCACTCTCACCAGGATGGCATCGGGCCTGCGATCACGCGCCCGCTGGCACACTCCGCACGAGCGGAACGCCGCGAACAGGCGCCTCCCGTGCGGTGATCCGCGTCCGGCGCGGGTGGGTGCGACCGGCGTCCGGCGCGGGTGGGTACGACTCGCGTCCGGTCCGCGTGGGAGCGGCCCGCGTCCGGCAGCTCGATTCGCCGATCGTCGCCCGCCGCGCGACCGTGGAAGGCATGAGCGACAAGGCGCACGGCCGCTTCGACCTCGTGGTCCAGGCGTATCGCCCGGGGCAGTCGTACCGACTGGTGATGCTCGCCGACGGCTCCTACCGCCAACTGCACACCCGTCGCGAACTCGACGAACTCGCCGCCCGTCTGGGCCTGGACCCCACCGACCGCGATCGGGTCGCGTGGGAGGGCGGCGACGAGTGGCCCGGGGGCGACGCCCGTTGACCCGGCCGCCCTCCGCGGCTTCGGGTGGCCGAGGACACACGGCGTAGCCGAAGGCACACGGTCCGAACCCTCGACCCCTCCCGCCGATCGAGGCGATCGAGGCGATCGAGGCGATCGGGAATCCCGCCGGCCGGCGACTCGTCGTCGCCTTCCCGCACATCGTTCATATCGCGAACCAGTTCGAGTAACGTGCTCGGATCTTTGGAAGTCGGATCCTTCACCCGATTTCCCTCTCCCTACCGAAATTTCCCCGGGGCGGACGTAAAGGATCTCGTCTCGATTCGGCACCGAACCCATCAATTCATCGATACCTGGGGCGCGCACCTCGAAGCGAGGGGAATGGCGCGGTGGGCGTGCGGATCCGGACCCGGAGCGGGCGAACTCGACGGGAGATCCCGGGCATCCCGGCTGTATCGATCCCCGGGAACCTCCGCGACGAGTAATCCCGATAGACCGACCGGGAAGGTTTGCCGGTCGGTCGGTTGCGTCCGCGACAAACAACGGACGTCGAATCCTCAAATTCAGCACAGATCCAACGAACCTGTAGCGCGCCCTGGTTAGTGTTCGCGGTTCCGAGCCGACACATCGGGGGGAAGCGAGGATCCGGGGACGTGACAGCCATCTGTACCCATGACCGTGACACCGGCAGCCGGGCACACCCGACACCCGAGAGCGAACTCGCGGAACTCGCCGAACTGGTCTACCGGCGCTACTCGATGCAGTTGTTGTCCTACTGCCTCAAGCTCACCGGCGGAGACCGGCCGTGGGCCGAGGACGTCGTCCAGGAAACCATGCTGCGGGCCTGGCGCCACGCGGACTCGATCGCCGACGCCGCGTCGGACCTGATGCCCTGGCTGGCGACGGTGGCGCGCCGGATCGTCATGGACGATCGTCGTGCGCGCCGCGCCCGACCGCAGGAGTGCAGCCCCGAACCACTGGAGTACGTACCGGCCGACGACCAGTGGGAGCCCCTGCTCTGGAAGATCGCCGTGGCCGACGCACTGCCCTCGCTGACCGCCGCGCATCGCGAGATCCTCGCCGAGACGGTGTTGCGAGACCGTGAACTCAAGCAGGCGGCCGAGATCCTCGGCATCCCGGTGGGAACGGTGAAGTCCCGTATCCACTACGCGATCCGAGCCCTGCGTCAGGCTCTGGACGAAGGCAGTGCAGGATGAACGCGGCACGGGGGGAGCGCAGCGCACGATAGGCGCCCGGGATCGCATGGTGTGCCGCCCGGATGGCGCGGCGCCGCGACCGGGTGATCCCCTGGATGTCCGTTGGGAGGAGTTACCCGGCACATGAGGAACACCGATCCGCTCGACTTCTTCGCGAACCACCGCGACACGATCCTGCGTTGGGGCGGCATCTCCGCCGCCGCCCTGGTCCTCTTCCTGATCATCCGATCCATCGCGATGCGATTCGGTGGGTGGAAGGCGGCATCGCGTCGCCTGGGTCGGGAAATCGCGCTGACCGCTTACGCGTTCGGTGCTCCGATGCGGACCTGGCTGCGCTACCGACGCTCGGTGCGGCTGCTGGTGGGGCGACTGGGCGCGAGCACGACCTGGCGGGACGCGGAACGTGCCCTGATGGCGGCCAAGTTCGCTGCCGCTCCCGGTCAGCCGTACGCCGCCGTCGTCGGCGACGCCACGGTGACGGTGCTGTTCGCCGCCGTGGACATGCCGCCGCCTCCAGCCCTTTGGCGGCCGGTACCGGACGACCCCTGGGCGTGGACGGCTTCCAGGGCGGAGCTGCCCGCGGTCACACCGGACGCCGAGGGGACCAGACCGGTGGTCGTCGCCTTGGGCGAACGCGACCGGGACTGTGTGTTCCTCGACCTGGTGGTCGGCCCGCCGATGGTGTGCGTGCAGGGCGATCCTCGATCGGGGCCGGCCCTGTTCCAGGCCGTCGCGGCGCAGCTCGACGCGCGGCTGCCGGGTGGACAGGTCCTGGTCGCCGACGGGGTGCACCGCGACGTACCCGGACCGCCGGTACGGGACGCGTACCGGGCCGCCCGCGCCACGCCGCCTCGGCTGGGCCTGCCGGTGTTCCTGGTGACCCCGGAACTGCCCGACCCGCTGCCGCCCGAACTCGCCGAGCCGCAAGGCGATTCACCCCCGTTGCGGGTGCTGCTCGGCGGGCCGGGGCGGAGCCACGTACGGACGTTGTCGACCGATGTGCACGGTCGAGTCGCCGTGCCCGGAACCCCGTTGGTGCTCTCGTGCAACGCGCTCGGGGCAGCCCTCGCCCGGGTGTTGCCGACCGTTCCGCCGGTGCTCCCGCCCGTTCCCGCGCCGGATGCCCGGGCCGGCGCGGGTCGCGCCGAATGGTTCGTGGAGGAGGAGGGCGGATCCGCGGTCGCGCAGCCGCGGACGGCGCGGACGGAAACGGCGGATCCGGTGGCGCCTGCGGAACCGGCGGGAGCCATGGCGTCGGCGGTCTCGGCACGTACCCCGGTCGCGGAGCCGCCCGCACGGTCGTCGGGCGGACAGGCCGCCCCGGGTACGTCCCGGCCGGCCGCGTGGAGCACCCGCCCCGCGTCGCCTGCCGCCGACCCGGGCCCCGAGCCCGCTCCTCCCGTCGGCGAACCGGCGGCCCGGCCCCTCGCACGGACCCCGACCGCGACGGGGTCGGCGACCCTGGCATCGGACCACGAACCGCCTTTCTCACCCGCCGTATCGGCCCGAAGGAACCCGACTTCGGAGCGGGATCCGAAGCCGCGGCCGCCGGCTCCGGTCGACGGCCCGGACCTGGCTCCCGTCCCCGAGCCGACGCCCGAGCCCGACCCGACTCCCAAGCCCGAACCGACCGTCGAGCCCGAACCGACACCCGAGCCCGAACCGACTGTCGAACCCGAACCGACACCCGAGCCCGAACCCGATCCGACAAGCGAGCCCGAACCGACACCCGAACCCAAACCGGAACCGACAAGCGAGCCCGAGCCCGCCCACGACCCCGCCCCGGCACCCCACACCGACCCCGCACCGGAACCCGACGCCGCGAACCACCCGACGGGAGGCCCCCAGCCCCCGTCTCGCGCCCCATCGTCATAGGCCACCCACCCGGTTCCCGACCGTCCCCCGCGGTCCCTCCCTACCCCGCCGTCTCGCCCTCCCCGCGAGAGAGTTGGATGCCCGTGAATCTCGCCGTCACCACCACCGATCCGCAGGGCCGCCGCGTCGACCACCTGCTGGACGTCCCCGATTCGGCGACCGTCGCCGAACTCGGTTCAGTGCTCGGCGCCACCGCCGACCTGTTCCTGGGGAGTCGACGGCTCAATCCCGACGTGCGCGTGGGCGCGAGCGGCATCCGCACCGGGGCGCTGATCGGCCTCGACGGCCCCGCGCCGACCGGGACGGCGACGCGCGCGTGGCAGCCGCCCGGGTCGGATCCGGTGCTCGTCACCGTGCGCCACGTATCCGGCCCCGGTGCGGGTCGGGTGTGGCGGCTCGGCCCGGGTCGGCACGAGGTCGGCACGGACCGGGCGTGTGCGTTGCGGCTGGAGGGCGGCGAGGCGCCCCCGCAGGGCACGTGGATCACGGTCGCCACGAACGGATCCGTCACGGTCGCGCTGCCGGACGACGCGGACGAGGACCGGTGCGGCCTGCGCAGCCTCACCCCGCCGCCGCCCGTGGACGCGATCACCGGTACGCCCCTCACCGCCGAGGAGCCGGCCGGGACGCAGGAGGGCGGCCCGGGCGGGCATTCCACCGAGCCCGCGCCGCCGGGGCCGGACGGCATGCCGAGCGCGCCGCCGTTGCCGCCGATCGGTTGCCTTCCACCGCCCGACGACGGCTCGCTCCCCTGGCCGACGTACGCCGACCTCTCGCTCGGCGAGCATCTCCTGCGCCTGGGCCCGCCGAACGAGCCCGGGGCGGCGGTGCGCGCGTCGGCGGACGGGCTCGGCGTCGAGTACAACCGGCCGCCGCGCATCGCGCCGCACCTGGACGGCGAGTCGATCCGGATGATGGGTCCGCCGACCGACAACACCAAGCGGCCGTTCCCCTTCCTGATGATGATGGCCCCGCTCGTGATGGGCCTGGCGATGATGTTCCTGTTCCGGAGCCTGTTCTTCGTCGTCTTCGTGTTCTTCACACCGGTGATGGCGCTCGGCAACTGGGTCTCCGGTCGGCGCAGCGGGCGCAAGCAGTACGAGGAGGCGAAGCGGGTCTTCCGGATCCGCCGGTCGGCGCTGGAACTGGAGATGCGGCGCGCGACCGTGGAAGAACGCGGGCTGCGCAACGCGACGTTCCCGGATCCCGCGGCGGTCCTGCTGACCGCGACCGGGCCGGGGCTGGGTCTGTGGCAACGCCGCCGCCGGGACACCGACCACATGACCATCCGGCTGGGCACGCTCACCCGCGCGTCGCTCAAACGCATCGACGACCAGGCGCGCGAGACGCACTATCGGCAGGTCAACTGGCGGCTGGCCGATGTGCCGTTCGGTGTCGAGATGGCCGACTTCGGCGTGCTGGGCATCAGCGGCCCCGGGTCCGCGCCGCGCCGGATCGCGAGTTGGGCGGTGATCCAGACGGCCGTGTTGCACAGCCCGCGTGACGTGCGCATCGTCGTGTTGACCGAGGACGAGCACGCCGACGCGTGGCAGTGGGTCCGTTGGTTGCCGCACCTGCGGCCGGGCCGGGCGGGCACGGCGGTGGTGGGGCTGGGCACGGATCCCGAGAGCACCGCGCATCGGGTCAACGAGTTGATCGCCGACATCCAGACCCGGGTCGACTCGGCGCAGTCGGCGCTGGGCCGCACGCTGCTGCGGGTGCCGGACGTCCTGGTGATCCTGGACGGCGCCCGCCGGCTGCGCGATGTGCCCGGCGTGATCGAGGTGTTGACGACCGGACCGGCCGTGCGCGTGTTCAGTCTGTGCCTGGAGGAACGCGAACACCAGTTGCCGGAGGAGTGCACGGCGGTGGTGACCGCGAACGGCGCTCGCCTGAACGTGAAGGCGTCGCACGTTCCGGAGGTGGCGGACGTACGGGCCGATCTGGTCGACCCGGCCTGGTGCGAGGAGGTCGCGCGGGCGATCGCGCCGATGCGCGATGTCACCGTGGAGAGCGACTCGGGCCTGCCGGCCGAGGTCGCGCTGCTGCCGCTGATCGGCCAGGAGCCGCCGGACGCCGACGTCGTGGTGGGCGAGTGGGCGCGCCGCCCGGCGTCCACGACGTTCGTGCTGGGCGCCGGGTACGAGGGCACCCTGCGGCTGGACCTGGTCCGCGACGGCCCGCACGGCCTGATCGGCGGCACCACCGGCTCGGGTAAGTCGGAACTGCTCCAGACCGTGATCGCCTCGCTCGCCGCGGCCAACCGGCCCGACGAACTCACCTTCGTCCTGGTCGACTACAAGGGCGGCAGCGCGTTCCGCGAATGCGCCGAACTGCCGCACACACTGGGCATGATCACCGACCTCGACGGTCATCTGGTCAAACGTGCCCTGGCCTCCCTGGATGCCGAACTCCGGCGCCGCGAGACGGTCCTGAACGAGGTCGAGGCCAAGGACCACACCGAGTACCGGCTCAAGCGCTCGCGCGATCCGCGACTGCCCGCGCTTCCCCGACTCATCCTGGTGATCGACGAGTTCGCCACCCTGGTCCGCGAACTGCCGGACTTCGTCCCCGGTCTGATCAGCCTCGCCCAGCGCGGCCGGTCACTGGGCCTGCACCTGCTGCTGGCCACCCAGCGGCCCGGCGGCTCGGTCAGCAACGAGATCAAGGCCAACACCAACCTGCGGATCGCCCTGCGCGTCACCGACCGTTCGGAGAGCCAGGACATCATCGACAGCGGCGACGCCGCCGGGATCTCGCCGAACAATCCGGGTCGGGCGCTGGTCCGCCGGGGCGAGGGCGCGCCCACGCCGTTCCAGACCGCTTTCGTCGGCGCGGAGCGGCCCGGTGCGATCCCGAGCGCGGTCGCCGAGGTCGCCGCGACCCGGCCGGTTCGCGGCGTGCGACTCGGCTGGCAGCGCCTCGGCCGCCCGCTGGACCTCTCGGGCCTGGGTCCGGACTCGCACACCGACCCGCAGGAGGGCGCAACGACGCCGCCGTCCGAGGAACAGCCCACCGATCTGCGCGCGTTGGTGGACACGCTGCGCGAGGCGGCGGACCGACTGCCCGACTTCCGGCCGCTGCCCAGTCCCTGGCTCCCGCCGCTGGACGGCCGGCTGCGTCTGGACGATCTGCCGGCCATCCCGGAACCCGAGCCCGGCGCGCTGCCGATGGTCCCCTACGCGCTGCTCGACATCCCGCAGTTGCAGTCCCGACGGCTGGCCGCGATCGACTTCGCGACCTTCGGGCACCTGTACATCATCGGCGCACCCCGCTCGGGCCGTACCCAGGTCCTGCGCAGTATCGCGGGCGCGGCGGCCCTCACCATCCCCTGCTCGGATGTGCACATCTACGCCATCGACGCGGCAGGCGGCGGGCTGGGTGTGCTGGAGGCGCTGCCGCACTGCGGCGCGGTGGTCTCGCGCCACGACGCGGAGCGCATGGAACGGTTGATCACCCGCCTGTCCGGCGAACTGACCCTGCGACAGCGACTCATCGCGCAGCACGACTGCGCGGGCATCACCGAGCTGCGGACCAAGCTGCCCAAGGACCGCCGGCCCGCGCACCTGGTGTTCATGGTGGACGGCTGGGACGCGCTGAGCAACATGCTCGACGATTACGACGGCGGCCGGCTGTACGCCGAATTCGTGCGGCTGTTGCGCGAAGGGCAGGCGGCCGGGATCCACGTGATCGCCACCTCCGAGCGCCTGCTGCTGGGTGGACGCCTCGCGGCGCACAACGACCGCAGGCTGCTGCTGCGGCAGACCGACCCCGGCGACTTCACCCTCATCGGCATACCCCGCAACAGCGTTCCGACGCATGTCCCCCCGGGTCGCGGCTGGTTCGCGCCGGGAGCGGTCGAGGCCCAGATCGCGTTGTTGCCCTCGATCGCCGAGTCGTCCCTCGGCCGGCCGTCGACCGATCAGCCGTCGACGGCCTCCGTCGCGGGTGCCGTCGAGGAAGGTGACACCTCCGCGGGCGACCAGAGCGACCAGGCCGAGGCGATGCGCGACCTGGCTCGGCGGGCGACGATCCGCGACACCAACGTGCCCGGCGTGCGGCGGCCGTTCCGGGTCAACGAGATGCCGACGCTGATCGGCTTCCAGGAGGCCCACGACCGGGTGCCGCAGGCGCTGCGCACGCCGCTGCGGGCCCTGTTGGGCGTGGGGGGCGACGCGGTCGAACCGCTGAGCTACGACTTCGCGGACGGCGCCGGGTCGTTCATGGTCACCGGGCCGCCGCGCAGCGGGCGCAGCACGGCGCTGGCCGCCATGTGCGTGTCGCTGCTGATGAGCGGGACCCATCTGATCGTGCTCACGCCGCGCGACTCACAGTTGCGCAAGCTGGCCGCGCACGGCCTCGCCCAGGTGCTGACCGACCCCGATCCGTCCCCGGAGGAATTGAACCAGGCGTTGGCCGCCGTACAGGGGAAGCCGGTGGTGGTCGTGGTGGACGACGCGGATCTCATGCTGGCGTGCGACGCCGACTCGGTGCTGCGGAAGTTGGCGACGTCGGGCCGCGACCGCGGGCAGGGGCTGTTGCTGGCCGGCACGGCGGAGTCGATGAGTTCGCTGGGCTGGGTCGGCATGGCCCGCAGGTCGCGCCGCGGCCTGCTGTTGGGGCCGAAGACCCTGGGCGAGGGAGACCTGATCGGGGTCAGGCTGTCGGCCGAGCAGGTCCGCGCGTCGCTGGGCCCGGGCCGGGGCTGGACCGCGGGCGACGCGGGGTCGGCGATCGCGGTGCAGGTGCCGCTCACGGTCTTGGACGGCTGACGGCCGGGAGCACGCGGCACCCGCGCGAGGCGGGGCGGCGAACGGCGGTGTGTGCGCCGCTCGCCGCCCTTCCGGCGGCTACTTCTTCTGGGCCGCCGCGTCGGCCTTCATCTTGTCGATGGCGGCCCTGATCTCGGTCGTCAGCTTGTCGTCCGAATCCGTGAGCGACTTCGCGATCTCCCGGAAGTTCTGGCCGTACGAGTCGATGTTCTTCGCGGATGACTTCATCTGCGCGCTGAACGTGTTGTATGCCTCCGTCAGGGCGGGGCTGGCCTTCTCGAACACCAGGCCGTCTTGAAGCAGACCGCTCACGGCCGTCTCCAGGTCCCCGAGCTCTTTGGAGATGTCGGCCAGTTTGGCAGCCATTCTCGTTGCGCCGCGGGCGATTTCGTCCACATCGACGTGGATATCGGCCATGCGGTCCTCCCAAGGGGTCGCTTGTCGGTTGCCGGTAGGGGTAAGCAGGCTGCTACTGGGGCGAGTTGACCTTGTCGGCGATGTCCTTGTCCAGGTCCTGCACAGACGTCATGATCTGGCGGAACTGCGTCGCGTAGCCCTTGATGCTCTCGGTGGCCTGGGTGAGCGCGGTGTTGAACTTCTCGTACTGGGTCTGCAACGCCGGACTGGCCTTGGTCAGCACGAGGTTCTGCGTGAGCAGGGTGTCCACCTCGTCCTTGGCCTCCTTCATCCGGGGCACGAGCGTATGGTCGACACTGTTGTCCAACAGATTGGACACCCGGGTTATCTCGGCGTAGGTGAGTTTGATGTTGGCGGCCACGGCGAATCTCCTCGGTCACGGAAGCGAACGGAAGCGAACGGAAGCGGGAAACGAGAGCGGGAACGGAACGGAAACGGGAGTCGGTGCGGAGGCGGGCACGAGTGCGCGGGTGAACGCCGATGGGCGCGGGGCGGAGGTCAAATGATGCGGTTCTTGCCCTTGTCGCCGGTGCCGGTTCCCGTCTCCTTGTCGCGACCGGAGTCGCTGTCGGCGTACGCGGGATCCGGCTTCCACTTGCCTTTCGGTCCGTCCCGGATGTAGTGCTCGGACTTGCCGTCGGCGGTGGAGATCATCGTGCCGCTGCCGTCCTGGTTGATCGTGAAGACGGCCGTACTCGAGGTGCCGTCACCGAAGTTGGTGGTCATGGTGTAGTCGCGGACGTCGATCCGGTCCGGCTCGTTGCCCTTGTCGTCGCCGTCCGGGATCTCGACCCATTCCGGGGGGCCCTTGTACGTCGTGATCGTCTCGTAGCTCTGCCCCTGCGAGGTGGTGATCTTCGAGGTCTCCTTGACGACGTTGTTGTCCTTGTCCAGCTCGACGCTGACGTCGATCTTGCCGTCCTTGTCCTCGTGGTGGTACGAGGTCGGGGGCTTGTCGTCGGGTTTGGGCGGCTCCTTCCCGGGGTTGGGAGGTGCGCCGTCCTCGCCCTTGGCGATCCACGCGGCACACCACGCGGGGGCGTCCGGGGCGTGGCATACCGACCGGATTCTCTCGTCGGGATGGTCGCGGAAGTAGTCGGTGGCGCCGATCGAGGCCAGGTACGCGTCCCACTTGGCCTTGTCCGCCACCCACTTGTCGTGCGTCGCCTTGATGTTCCGCCACTTGTCGAGACCCAGACCCACGGTCATCAGACCGGCCCCGGCGGCGATCCGCTGGTCGGCGTCGAAGAACCGGTCGGACACCGCCTTGAAGGTGTCCGCGAGCTGGTTGAGACCTTCCTTCGCCTTGCCGGTACGGGACTTCGAATGGCGGTGGAAGCTGTTGAACGCGTACGACAGACTCGACGTGCCCAGACACGCCTTGCGTTCGCCGGCCCCCGCCTCGCCGAGCTCCCGAAATGCTCCGCCACTGCCCGAATCGGCCTGCTTGGCAAGATTTCGGAGCTTGCTCTGGATCGTGTACAGGTTGTTGTAGTCGACCGCGAAATCGACCATTTCGACCTCCTGTCCCTCGACGAGCCCGCGTCGTGCACCGCTCCTCGAACTGCCTCCACTTCTGTACGCGTTGCAACCGATGGAGGTTCAACGACGTTACTCGGAGAAAGATTGAACCTCTCCCGAGGAAGGCGCGTACAGAAGGCGGCCGTGGTTGCACGATCGAGCGAAAGGGGCACCTCGATGGCTCGTCCGGGAGACTGGAGTGCGCTCGGTCTCGACCGCGACCCCACCCCCGGCGACCCCGGCCGGATCGACCGCGTGATCGCCGCGGAACTCGAATTCATCGATCTCGCACGGGAGATCGACAACGGCCTGAACGAGGTCAAGAACACCGCGAGCACCGTCTTCATCGGCAAGACGGCGGACGCCATGCGTGGCGTCATCGACGGCAATCTGCGCAACTACATCTCGACGTACAAGCAGGCGCACGAAAAGGTGCGCGCCGCCCTGGTGATCTACGTCGCCGTGATGCGCGCGCAGCAACAACGCGCGGACACGGCCCTGTCCGCCGCCGCCGCGCTGGCCGAGGACGACGACGCCGGCCGGGACACGCACAAGGCCACCGCGGCGGATGCCAAGACCACCCTGGAGGACGCGGCCGACACCGCCGCGCGAGCGCTCAACGCCGCCGCCGAGTCCATCGCCTCCCCCGTGGACGAGTGCGACGAGTTCTGGAAGGCGCTGTCCTGGATCGCGATGTTCCTGGTCGTCCCGGCGATCTTCCTCGGTGGCGTGGTCGCGCTGCTGTCCATCGCCCTGAACGTCGCGCTCATGATCAAGACCGCGATCGACTTCGCGCACGGCAAGGCGGGCGTCACCGAGCTCGTGCTGGGCATCCTGGGCATGATCGCCCCGACCACCAAGGGGCTGCACCTGGGCAGTCTGTGGAATGTCATCAAGGGCACCGGCACGCGCGGCCTCGCCGGCACGAAGACCTTCTTCCGCGGCGGCGCCAACTCGTTCGGCCTGCTCGGTCGGATGGGGCTGGGTATCGACGACGCGCTCGCCGCGGGCGGCGCGTGGATCAAGGGCGGGATCCAAGGCATCAAGCTGGGTCCGGCCCTGACCCACATACCCGAACTCTCCATGTTCGGCGTCAATGTCGGGCGCGGCATCCGCGTCTTCCCGATCGGCGCCGACCTGACCGTGATCAACCTGGCCGGCGCGAAGACGTTCTTCGGCCTGCGCAGCATCGTCAGAACGGTCAACGCCTTCAAGGGGCTGGGGGGTTCGATCGCGAGCGGCCTGAGCGGCTTCAAGAGTCTGCGGCTGTTCCTGCCGGTGGCGGCCGACGAGATGGGCCAAGGCCTGGGGCTCGCCTTCCGGATCGGCTTCATCGACCGCGGCATGTTCAACATGTACCGCTACGGCGCCTTCATCGACGGCAAGTTCATCGGCGCGGGTTCCAAGATCACCGGCGGCGTACACGCGGGCTTCACCGCCTTCGGATCGGGCGGCGGCCTGGGGAAGCTGCCGCATGTGGACATCGGCGGGCTCAACTCGCTGCAGAACGGACCCCTCGGCCACGGTTTCGACATGCCGCCCATGTCCACCCGGTTCACCAGCGGGCTCGGCGAGTTGGGCATGGTGAACGTCCCCTCGCTCGGCACGTTCGGCGACGGGTTCCACGCGGGCACCTTCCCGAGCCTGGACACCTATCTCGCCAACAGCGGCAACCTCGGCGCGGTGGCGCCGCTCACCGGGTTCGGGGCCAAGATCGTCGACCTGCCGCCGTTCTCCTTCAACGGGCTCGGCACGTTGGACCTCGGCGGCAGACTCGGCGTCCCGCCCGCCGTCACCGGGACGGGCGTGACCGCGCTGGGCACGGGCGGGCTCAACGCACCGGCGAGTTCGCTCGGCCACATCAGCATCCCGAACCTCGACACGGTCACCAACGCGCTGCCCAAGGTCGACGTCGGGCTGCCGGGATCGGGCGCGCTGGTGCACGACCTGCCCTCGACCGGCTCGATCACCCTCCCCCAGGTCGAAGGCCTGGGGAGCGTCGCCCTCCCGCAGATCGGCAACGTCTCGCTCCCGCACTCGGGCACCGCCGCGCTGCCCAACGTGGCGACGCCGACGCCGGCGCACGTGAATCTCCCGACCGTGTCGACCACACCCGTCTCCGGCCTCACCGGGTCCCTCGCCCCCACCCTCGGCCACAACGCAGGGGCGTTCCCGGGCCAGATGCTCGGCGACCTCAAACCGCCCGCCGTCGGCGCACAACTGGCCGACGTACCGGCCGTTTCCTCCGCCGACCTCTCCACCCCGCAGGTCACGGGGCTGCACGACGGCGCCCGGGTCGGTGTCCCGGAGATCGGTTCGGTCCCGCTCACGTCGCAGGTCCAGGCGCCGAGCGTGGGCGCGATACCCCACACGGGTCAGGTCTCCACGCCGGGGGTCGGCGTCACCGGGGGACTCGGACACGTCGCGACCCCGAACCTCGGCGGCGTACCCAACGTCGCACAGCCGGCCACGCCCAACGTCGGCGCAGTGTCGGGCATCACCCAGGTGGGCACGCCCGACCTGCGAACGCCGCACACCGGCCCCGGCGTCGGCGCGCCGAACACCGGTACCGTCGAAATACCCCCGGTACGAGGCGGGCACGCCGACGCCTCGCCCACCGCGCCGGCCCCGAACCCGGCCGACCTCAAGGGCGCCGGCGGCGCGACGACACACGTCGACGTCAACGGCAGCCGCGTGACGCTCGGCACCCTGTCGCCGCGCGGCGGACCGGGCGACACCCCGCCGGTGGGCCCCGAGGCCGTGGTCGGCGTCCCCGCCTCCGGAGGCCACTTCCCCACGCTGCGCCCGGCGGCCGACGACCTCACGGTGTTCATGGTGAACAACGTGCGGTACGACTTCGCGCACACCTTCAACAACATCCCCGGCCTGGGCGGCGTCGAGGTCCGGGTGCTGCCGAGCTCCCGGGCGGACCGACTCGTCGACATCCACGTCGCCTCGGGCGGGCGCACCGACATCAGCGCGAACCACATCACCGTCGGAGAGCAACAGATCCTGCGGATCGAACAGGCCTTCGCGGGCGGCGTGCACCGGTGGGACTACGAACTGAGCGCGCTGAACAACCACCGGCTCCTCGACGACCAGATCATCGACGCGCGCGTGACCGGCCCCGTCCCCGGACAGTCCGTCGAGCTGACCGCCATGCCCCCGGCCGGCACGATCACCGGGTCGACGACCCTCGGTGGCGGCACGACCGTGCCGACGGTGCCCGGCCCGGGCGCCACGACCGGCCCGGGCTCGCACCTGATCGACATCCCGGGGCTGCCCGGAACCCGGATCGAGGTCCGCCTCGGCGCCGACGGCATCGGGGGAATCCGCACGGTGGGCGGTGCGGACGGACCCCCGCTGATGCCCTCGCACCACACCGGACCGACCGGGAACACCATCGTGCGCGTCGAGCAGGACGTGGTGGCGAACGTCGAGATCCGCCGTTGGGACTTCGACATGTCCGCGGCCGGCGGCCGACTCGTCGACATCGAGCGGCGCATCACGCTCAGCGGCGGCGACTTCGACCGCAACCTCGTCGTCATCCGCGTCGATGTGCAGGACCAACCCCTCGGCATCACCCACTTCGACGCCGACGGCAAGGTGCACAACCCGGGCGGGTCACCGGTACGGGTCGGCGCGACCGGGGTCAACATCCCCACCGGCACCGGCTTCCGGATCCACGACCGCACGACCGGCGCGCCCTCGCACAGCGGCCTGCGGCTGACCGATTCCACCGGCCACGTGCTGCCCATGCACGTGCTGACCCCGGACGACGGCGGGGCCCTCTCCCTCGTCGACGCCGGCGCCACCAGGACCCTGGGCTCCGTCACCGTGCCGCCGGGCGCGAACGGCATGTTCCATGTCGTCCCCACCGACGCCGGTCCCACCGTCCGGGTCTTCGGCGCGAACGGCCGGTTCTCGCACGACTCGCTTCCGCTCGGCGGCATCGACGGACCGGGCGTGCCCGGTGGTCACATCCGCTCGCCGCACGTCGGCACACCGCATCTGGCCGGAGCCGACGGCACGCCGATCCCCGACACCCGGGTCGTCCCGCAAGTGGGCGGCGAGTTCCGGATCCGGCACGCGGGCGGGCAGTTCCACGTCGACGCCACAGGCGCCCGCAGACACGACGTCGTCACCCTCACCACCGCCGACAACCGGGGAACGGGGCTGCACGTCTTCACCCCGGTCGGCGCCGCGAACCCGCTGCCCGCCCCGCGCGGTGTGGACGGTACGCCGTCCACGACCACGACCGTCGCCAACGTCGACCACACGTTCCACATCACCCGCACCGGCCCCGACGGGCAACCCCACGGGACGGTGGACGTGCACACGCCACAGGGCGCGTTCTCGCACACCGCGCTCCCGCTCACCGGCGGCGGTGCCCCCGGCGGGTTCATCCGGATGCCCGAGAACGCCGGCGGCATCCCGCACCTCACCCGAGGCGACGGCACGACCGTGCCGCACACGAGCGTCACACCGCAACACGGCGGCGGGTACCTGGTCAAGTACCGCGGCGGCGCGATCCTCGTCGACGGCGCGGGCGCGCGCACGCACAACGTCCTCGAACTCAGGGTCGGCGACGCGTCGGTCGGGCAGTACGTACACACGCCGGTCGGCACCGCCGACGTGCCGGTGCCGCACCCGAGCAACCAGGCCGGCGTACCCGATCCGAACCTGACCATCACCCGGGTCGGCGACGAACTGCGGCTCACCGACCCCGGCGGGTCGTTCACCGCGCACGGTCTCGACGGCGTGCGCCGGTACCAGGCGATCCACGTGGTCGGCGGCCCGTTCGCGGGCCGGTTCGTCCGGGTCGACGCCGCCGGGGCCGTCACCCTCGTCGACGGACGACTCGGCCCCGTCCCGGACGCACACGTCGTGCGGCAGAGCGGGTTGCGGGGAGACGGCTTCCGGATCCTCGACGACGCCGACCATGTCGTCGTGGGCCCGCGGGGCGAGCACCGCTTCGACGCCATCGGCCTGCGTGGCCCCGACGGGGCTCCGACGGGCGAGTTCGTCTTCTTCAACCCCGCCCCGGCCGCAGGGGCCGTCGGGGCGCCGGCGCCCGGCCCGCTGCCGCTCGTCAAGCACACGGACGGCGGCAACCTCGGCTTCTCGGTGCACACCCGCCCCGACGGCACCCTCCAGGTCGCCGGCCACGAATCGCCGTCGATCCGGGTCTTCTCGAACACCGGCGAGTTCGACTTCCAGGTGTTGCGCCTGCGCGACGCGGACGGCGCGCGCCTGCCGCAGAACGTCCGGGTGCACCCGGGCGGGGCACATTCCCTGGTCGGCGGCGACCTCGTCGACATCCCGAACATCACCGTGCACCCGCGCGACGGCGGCGGGTTCCAGGTGCGCGCCGGCGACGGCGGGTTCCGCCTGTTCGACGAGAACGGTGGGCTCGACTTCACCGCGACCCCGCACCAGGTGCCGCACGACGGTGGCCACATCACCGTCTTCCGGGTGAGCGACGGCGCCGGCGTCCACCGCTTCGACGGCATCGGGCTGTCGGACGCACGGGTCGGCAAGCCCGGACAGACGCGATTCCTGGACACGACGGCGGGCAACCCGCGGATCCTGGACGGCAACCTCGACGCGATCCCGGGCCTGCGGGCGATCCCGCAACCGGGCGGCGGATACCGAATCGACGGCATCGGCGTGCAGACCCGCGAGTTCCGGCTCTTCGACGCGGGCGGGCGCCTGGAGTTCCAGCGCGTCGACATGGTCGACGCCAAGGGCGGGATCCACCCGAACCGGCACTTCGCGATCACCCACCCGGCCGACGGCGATCCCACGTGGGCGCTGGTCAAGACCGACGCGCACGGCGTGCCGGTGCCCGCTCCGCCGACCCGGAAGTGGTTCGAGGGCGGCCCGGTCGACATGCAGGGCGCGGCGGCGGGCCGGGTCCACCTGATCAGCCATCTCAAGGTCACCGTCTTCGAACGTCGCCGGCTGCCCGACGGCGGCATGCTCGACGCGCACCACTCGACGGCCACCCTGGGCACCTTCGGCTGGTTCAATCAGCGCGGACCGTGGGCCGAGTTCACCCCGAACGGCACCCTGGTGCAGCACGGCACCCGGCACTGGGGCGAAAGCACGCGCAGTTGGTTCGACGTCAAGAGCGTGTTCGGCTTCGACGTCCGCGTGCGGCACTTCCAACTCAGCGCGGACGGCGGCCACGTGCTGGCCAAGCTGGACACCGTGCCGGCCGGACAGAGCTTCGCGGACACCACCTGGGTGCGGTACGACGCCGACTTCGGGCAGATCGCCTCGGGAACCCGGCACTGGGGTCCCGGCCGTGGCTGGACCGACAAGATGAACCACCCGATCACGAACCGACTCCTCACCTCCCAGGAGAAGTACGGCCGCTTCCAGTTCGGTCTGCACGACGTGCGCCGCTACCACCAGGTCGAGATGGGCCCGGACGGCATCCCCAAGCGGGACTTCGTCTCCCGGCACCCGGACGGCAACGTCAACGGGTTCGGCAAGACCCTGCTCAACGGCGACTTCCTCAAGGTCGAGCGGTTCGCCGAGCAGCGGCCTCCGGTGTTCTTCCGCAACATGTTCAGCTCCGACATCCGCACCACCGACCTCAGCGGGCACCAGTGGCTGGCCAAGGACAACCGCCTGCGCGTGGCGACGTGGACCCAGGAGCCGGCGGGCGGCGGCGCGGGCACCCGCGGCGTGCAGTTCACCACCAACAACAAGACCGTGATCGACGTCGCGAGCAACGGCGACATCGTCCGCGAGACACGCACCCTGCTCGGCGGCAAAACCCTGACCGTCGGCGACGTACGGCTGCCCGCCGTCCACGCGGGGCCGAACATGGGACAGCCGGTGCCACACCGGCCGAACTACCTCCCTTGGTCCGAGGGCGCCGACGGCCTCCAGGGCCACCGCACGTTCGTACAGGGCGACTTCGTCCCGACCCCGGGCGTGGGCGGCAAGCGCGTCACCTGGCAGGACCGCGTCACCGACGACCTGGCCGACGGCGACTGGTACACCCCGGGCGCCAAGCCGTGGACCGTGGTCCGGACCGGCTTCGACGACGGCACGTTCATCGACTACCGGCCCAGGCCGAACGACGGCGCGGGGGGCGCGGGTCCCAACACCCGCACCTCCATCGACGCCCACAACGGCGACTGGACGATGTACGACCACCACGGCGTCGTCGTCGGTCGCTCGGATTCCTTCCCCGATCCCAACGGGGCCGGGCACCTCGACATCGTCGGCACCATGGGGGCGAACACCCGCCAGTTCCGGTGGCACGACGCGGCCCACCCGGAGACGGGCGGCATCCGCACCACCGCGTTCGAGCGACAGATCACGCCGTGGCACTTCGACCGCGAGTCGTTCCAGGACTACGACGCGACCGGCAACCTCATCCGCGACCATCGACAACTCGGCGAGGGTCTGAGCGTCGTGGCATGGCGTGGCGTCGACGCCCGGGGCAATGAGGTCTGGCACTGGAACAAGCTGGACCCGAACGGCAACGTGATGTCCTTCGGCGACGGCGTCGGCGACCGCGTCCGGCACTGGTTCGACGCGGACGGCAACCGGCTCCCCGGCTGGGCGAAGGGCGCCCGGTGGTCCGACCGGATCACCAGCCTCGACAACCAGGTGGTCCAGGAGATCCCGGAGCGCAGGTTCACCAACGCGGTCCGCGACCTGCTCACCGACAGCCCGTTCCGGGTGCGCGACTTCCGCCCGTCGCCCACCACGGCGTTCGACCGGCACGTGTGGCAGGAGTCCGACCAAGGCATCCTCTCGCAGGTGAAAATCCGGCTCTCGGACGGCACGTTCCTGGAGACGAACAACTTCAACAAGCACGCGCGGCGCTACGACGTCGACGGCGTCACCGTCGTCAACGACCGCACGATCCCCGGGTACATCCACGAGTACGACGTCAACGGCGTCGACACCATCATCGGACGGGAGACGCACTTCACCGGCTGGGCCAACGAATACCGCGCGCTCAACCGCACGTTCCGCGAGCCGAACCGCTGGAACTTCGGTCCGTCGGTGGACGGCGAGGCGGTCCCGGCGCCGTTCGCGCTTCGGGCGATCCAGTCCATCGGCATCGACATGACGCACGAGTTCCTGCTCGACTTCGCCATGAACCTCGTCGTCCTGTCCATGGTCCGGATGATCTCCGGCGGCGCGTTGAGCATGGTGGACGTCGGACGCGCAGCGTTCGGCGCCTCGTTGAGTTCGATGACCAAGGGCAGCGTCTCGGCGGCGCACATGGCGTTCAACCGGGGCGGCTGGAAGGTGCACTGGTCGAACATCGACTACGGGATGCCGGGGAGTTGGCGGCCCAACGACGACAGTCACAACACCGAGTGGGGGGCGAACGAGCGTCCGGTGCGGTGGCGCGGCGGCACCTACGAGTTCGCCCTCGGCCTCGGCACCGGCGCGCTCGCCGGGTTCGTCAGCGGTGCGTCGCAATCCGCCATCTTCGGGGTCCGCAGCGCCGACGGCGCGATCATCAAGCTCACCGGCGGCGACGCCGCGTTGGCCGGCCTGGCGTCCATGGTCGGCGGGGCTCTCGACACCGTCTCGGTCGGCGCGCTCCGCACCCTGGTCCAGCACTTGGTCGGCAGCAGGTGGATCCACCGCCAGGGGCCGATGGACATCTTCGTGATCGGCGCACTGGGCAAGCTGGTCGACAAGCTCGTCGGCCTGCTGGTGTTCAGTCCCGCGACCGTGCGCTGGATCGGTCACGTGCCCGACGGAACGTCGTCCGACAACCTATTGCCAGGAACAGGTACCGGATGAGCACACCGGTCTTTCGCGTCGGCCCCAGGGGCCGAGGCACCCACCGCGACATCGGGGCCGCACTCGCCGCCGCGCCCGCCGGCGCCGAAATCCTGGTCGCGCCCGGCGAGTACGAGGAGCGCCTGCGGCTGGAGCGACGGGTGGTGCTGCGTCCGGAGTACGGGGCCGGAACGGTCGTGCTCCGCCCGCCGGCCGGAGCGGCCCTGACCGTCGCCGCCCCCGGCTGCGTGGTCCGCGGCCTCGTCCTGCGCGGCGCCGATCCGGCGGAGCCGGTGGTCCGGGTGGAGGACGCGGCCGGCCTCACCCTGGACGCGTGCGAACTCGACCGCGGCCGCGTGGACGTACTCGGCTCGGCGAAGGCGAGCGGCAACGTGCGGAACGCCACGCTCGCGCTCGCCGACACCCTCGACGCCGACCTCGGCGACCCGACCGGTGGCGGCGTCCTGCTGATCCGCCGGACCCGGTTGCGCGGGGCGCGACACGCCGCGGTGGTGCTGGACGGCGACGCCCGGGCCCGCGTCGAGGACACGGTCCTGGAGACCATCGACGGCGTCGGCGTGGTGTTGTCCGGCCACGCCGTGCTGATCGCCGACCGGTTGCGGGTGCGCGAGACCTCCGGTTCGGCGCTGCGGGTACGCGGCGACGCCCGACTGCTCGCCCGCGACAGCACGCTCGACGGCGCCGGACGCAACGGCGTCCTGGTCGAGGAGCGCGGCGAGGTCCACCTCGACGACTGCCGCGTCCGCGACGCCGGGCGCAGCGGCGTCCAGGCCGAACACGAGGCCCGCGTCCACCTCGACGACTGCCGGATCACCGACGCCCAGGGCAGCGCGGTCGCGGTCGGCGGTACGGCGCGCCTCACCGCGCACGGCTGCCGGATCGCCGCCCCGGCCGCCAACGGCGTCGTCGCGCTCGGCGAATCCGAGGTGGAGGTGACCGCGTCGCTGATCACCCGCACCGGATTCACCGCGGTGCACCTCGGTGGGAACGCCCGCGCCCGGATCGGCGGTTGCCGTCTCGACGGCAGCGAGGAACACGGCTTCGCGGTCGTGGGGTCCGCCCAGGCGGAGGTCGTGGACACCACGGTCACGGGGGCGAGCATGTGCGGGGTGCACGTGGCCGACGAGGCCGCGCTCTCGATGCGCGCCGGCCGGATCCAGGGCGGCGAGACGGGCGTACGGCTGCGCTCGTCCGCGGCCTGCGAACTGCGCGAATGCGTGGTGAGCGGGCAGCGCAGGACGGGTGTCGAGATCGGCACGGACGCGGTCGCCACGTTGTACGCGACCCGGATCGCCGAGACGGGCAGCGCGGGTGTCAGCGTCGACGCCGGTGCCCGGCTGCGGATGGACGGCGGCGGCGTTTTCGCGGTCGGCGGCAGCGGACTGGTGGTGGGGCGCGGCGCCGAGCCGACGGTGCGCGGCATCCGGGTGGAGGGGACCGCGAAGAACGGCATCGTGTTCGGCGAGGGCGCGCGCGGGGTGATCGAACACAGCGACCTGTCGGCGTGCGCGTACCCCGCCCTGCACATCGGCCGCGACGCCGAACCGCGCTTCGTCGGCTGCCGCGTCTTCGACTGTGCGCGGGACGTCGGCCACAGCGAGGGCGCCCGCCCGGTGTTCGAGGAGTGTGTGTCCGTCCGGGTGGCCGCGGCCTCGCTGCCCACCCTGTCGGAGGCGTCCACGCGGACGCCGCGCCAATCCGCGGCGCCGCCCGGGGGCGTGGCCGGCGCCGCCACGGCGGGCGGCCCGCCCCCGGTCGGCGCGCCGGTGTCGGTCGACCTGGCCGAGTCGGGCGAGGCTCCGCCGCCGCCCGAGACCTTGGAGGACCTGCTCGCCGAACTCGCCGAACTCGTGGGACTGGGCGGGGTCAAACGCGATGTCGGCGGCATGGTCAAGCTGATGCAGACGGTGCGCATGCGTCAGGAGGCCGGGCTGCCCGCTCCGCCGCTGAGTCGTCACCTGGTCTTCGCGGGCAATCCGGGCACCGGGAAGACGACCATCGCCCGCCTGTACGGAAGGTTGTTGAAGGCGCTGGGCCTGCTCGAACGCGGCCATCTGGTCGAGGTCGACCGCAGCTCCCTGGTCGGCGAATACGTCGGGCACACCGGTCCGAAGACGACCGAGTCGTTCAATCGTGCCCGCGGCGGTGTGTTGTTCATCGACGAGGCGTACGCGCTCGTGCCCGCCGGGGTCGCGAACGACTTCGGCGGCGAGGCCGTCGCGACGCTCGTGAAGCTCATGGAGGACCACCGGGACGAAGTCGTCGTGATCGTCGCCGGCTACCCCGGCGAGATGGAGCGGTTCATCGCCTCGAACCCGGGCCTGTCCTCGCGTTTCACCCGCAGTCTGCTGTTCGACGACTACTCGGCCGAGGACCTGGTGCGCATCGTCGAGCACCATGCCGGCCGGCACCGCTACGAACTCAGCGTTCCCGCGCGCGAGGCGCTCGGCGAGTTGTTCACCGCGATGCCGCGTGGCGCGCAGTTCGGCAACGGCCGGACCGCGCGCCAGGTGTTCCAGCAGATGACCGAACGTCAGGCCATGCGGATGGCCGAGATCGAAACGCCCGACGAACGGCAACTGGTCGTCCTCGACGAGCTGGACCTGCCACGACTGGTCGGCTCCGACTGACGGCGCACACCGCCCCGTCAGATGTCGTGCCCACGAAGGAGAGCTTGTGTCCGAACCCAACGGAACCGGCGCGCACGTCGGTTCGTCCGCGCCCTCGTTGGCGCAGGCGTACGCCCGCCGGCCGACCCGGCCCCGACGCGGTCTCGCGCCGGGGCGCCGGGTGTGGGTCTCGCTCGGCTCGGCCGCGGGCATCGCCGCGGTCACGACGCTGGCCGTGGCGCTGACCCCGACCGGCGCGAGCGGCGACCCGTCGGCCGGCGGCCGGACGGTCGCGGCCGCGGGGGCGGGGGTGCCGGGCGCCGCGCCGCCCGGGGGTTCCGGGGCGGTCGGCGCACCGGGTGCGCGTGGTCTGCCCGGTTCACCGGGCGCGCCGGGTGAACCGGGGGCACCGGGCTCGCCCGGCCTACCGGGTGCGCCTGGTGTCCCCGGCGAGCCCGGTGCGCCCGGTGAACCGGGCTCGACACCGACGGGCGCCGGATCCACACCGCCCGCCGCGACTCCCGGAACGCCGGTCGCCGAGCGACCCCCTGCCGCCGGGCGGCCCGCGACGCAACCGCCGCAGGAGCCCCGGCATATGCCTCTGACCAAACCCGCCCCGGAGCAACCCAAGGTGGCACCCCAGCCCCCGCCGGCCCAGCCGCCTCGGCCGAACGTCCCGGGCAACCCCCTGCGGAACGGGTACTCCGGCAAGTGCCTGAGCGGGTCCGCGGGTTCCGACGGCACGCCGCTGGTCCTGTGGTCGTGCAACGGAGACGTGAACCAGAAGTGGGACATCAGATCCGACGGCACGATCCGCACCAAGGGCCTGTGCATGGACGCGGCCTGGGGTTCCACCCAGAAGGGCACCGTCATCCAACTCGCCTACTGCAGTGGGAACCCCGCCCAGCAGTTCACGCTGCGCGGCAACAACATCTACGCGAAGGCGTCCAACATGTGCGCCGACGTCTGGGACTTCAAGACCAACGACGGCGCGGCGATCCGCCTCCACCCCTGCCACGCCGGGCAAAACCAGGTGTGGACCCGCGCCTGAGCACCGCACCGCCCGCTCGACGGCCCCGATCCGACCGCGAGCCCCGCCGCACCACGAAACGGCGGCCGGCTCCGACCGCCCGTGCGGTCGGAGCCACTCCCTGCTCCGGGCCGGTTCGGGATCAGGTCCGTGTCGCGGGCCCGGTGGGGCGTGGAAGGCGGTTACCGGCTCCGGGGGCGGCGGGCTTCTGGACAGTGTGGCGGGCATCAGGAACGCCGCTCCCAGACCCTGCGCGGCCCGGGCCGCGGACAACATCGCCGGCGACACGGCCGGGCCGCAGGCGAGGCCGGCCGCCGTGCAGAACGCCATGCCGACGCACAGGATCCGGCGCGGCTCGTACACGTCGCGGCAGCGCGGGATCGCCGCCCTCGAAGCGTGGCGCACCCGCGGGCCGACGGGTCACGCGCGGCTCCCGAGGGGATGCGTGCGATCAGCTCCCGCGTACGCTCGGGGTGGTGTCGCCGTCCGTGGGTCGGGGGCCGGTGTAGACGCCTACGGCGCGGTAGCGCAGGCCGGGTTGTCGGTACTCCTCCAGCGCGTGGGCGAGCCAGCCGACGGTTCGCGCCGTCGCGAAGATCGCCTCGCCGGCGTCCGGGCGCATGTCCAGGGAGTGGGCCACCGCCGCCAGGGCCAGGTCGGCGTTGGCGAACATACGCTCGCGTGCCGCGGTTTCGTGGGTGAGGGCGTCCACCGCGCCCATAACGCGGGCTACTTGGCCGTCCGTGTCGGCCAAGTCGCGGAGCAGGCCCAGGAGTCGGTCGGCGCGGGGGTCGCGGTCCGTGTAGAGGAGGTGGCCCAGGCCCGGCAGGTTCTCGCCGGCGCGGAGTCGGTCGGCGATCGCCGTGGTGGGGCTGCCGAAGGGGTCCAGGGCGTCGCGCAGGAAGCGGTGGGCCAGTCCGATCGCGGCGCCGTGGTGTCGACCGTCGAAGACGCCGAGGCCGGCGGACACCACGGCGTACACGTCCGCCCGCGCGCCGGCCGCCACCCGCGCGGCCAGTGTCGACACCGCCAGGTCGTGGTCGGCCTTCAGGACGAGTGCGGCGTTGAGCAGGTGGAGGTGCTCGGGTGTGGCCGGGCGGGCGGTGAGTTTCGGCCACAGTCGCCGAGCGAGGTCGCGGCCGGTCGGTGGCCGCGCGCCGGGAAAGGACGGCAGGGCGTCGACGATCACCGCGAGGAGGGTTTCGCCACCGCGTACGACGGCCTGCTCGGACAGGTCGAAGCGCAGCGGATCGGCGGCGCCCGCGGCGGCCACGATCATCCGGATGCGGTCGGTGAGGCGCGCGCTGTCCGGCAGGAGGGCGACCGTACGCCGGATCAGGTCGGTCAGCTCGGCCGAGACCTCGAAGGGGGGTACGTCCGCGAGTTCGGCGCGCCACAGCCAGTGGGCGACCGATTCGAAGCGGTGCTCGGCGAGTTCGGCCACGTCTCGGCCGCGGTAGTAGAGGTGGTCGTCGGCGAGCAGGGTCAGTTGGGTGTGGATGCGTTCGATCGAGCCGTTCGGGTCGCGGCGCCCGCCGACCCGGTCGGCCAGGGCCTCGACCTCGGCGGTGGCGAAGCGGCTGCCGCGCCGGCGGACCTCGCGCACGCTGGTCAGCAGTCCCCGGCTGACATAGGCGTAGACCGTCTCGGGTTTGACGCCGAGTCGTTGTGCGGCCTGGGCGGTGGTCAGGTAGTCGTGCGGGTAATCCTGCTCACCTTCGCCGTCCGGAACAGGGCTCCGACCAGCCATTTCGTTCCAGCCTTCCGTTCATGTTGATCCCGTCAATATTGACGATACTCGATGGGTGATCGACATTCGTGGTGGGCGGGATGTGCGGCTGTGCCGGCGACACCGCGCCGGGACGGGCACTGCCCGGACAGGGATCCGCCCGGACAGGCTCTGCCGGGACAAGTTCCGCCCGGAGAAGTTCCGCCCGGAGAAGTTCCGCCCGGAGACGTTCCGCTTGGACAAGCTCCGCCGAGCAGGCTCCGTCGAGACATATGGGAGGCGTGTCATGTCGGTCGTCACCGACGATGGGATGCAGATGGCTGGGATCGATGTACCCAGGGGCCTGAAGGGGGTGGTCGTCACCACCACCGAACTGGGCGACGTACAGGGCACGAAGGGCTTCTACCACTACCGGCAGTACTCGGCGATCGAGCTGGCCCGCACCCGCACCTTCGAGGACGTGTGGTTCCTGTTCGTCCACGGCCGACTTCCCACGGCCCGGGAACGCGGGCCGTTCGCCGCGGAGGTGGCCCGGCTGCGCGTACTGCCCGAGGAACTGCGTCCGGTGTTGCGGTCCATCGCGACGGCCGGCGAACGCTTCGACCCGCTCGCCGGACTGCGTACCGCGCTGTCACTGATCGGCGCCGCGCGCAACCTGCCGCCGTTGTGGGAGTCCACGCCCGAACGGCGGGCGGCGGACGCGCTGTTGGTCGGCGCGGTGACACCGACCATCCTGGCCGCGCTGTATCGCATCCGCGAGGGCGCCGAGCCGCTGGAGCCGCGGGCCGATCTGTCCACGGCGGCCAACTGGCTCTACCTGGTGACCGGCACGGACCCCGAACCCGCGCACGTGGCCGCGATCGAGCGCTACCTGACCGCGACCGTCGACCACGGCTTCAACGCCTCCACGTTCACCGCGCGCGTGATCGCGTCCACGGGAGCCGATCTGGTGTCCGCGGTGACGGGCGCGATCGGCGCGTTCTCGGGCCCGCTGCACGGCGGCGCTCCGGATCGGGCCCTGGAGGCGCTGGATCGCATCGGCACTCCGGACCGCATCGACTCGTGGGTGCGCGCGAAGATCGCGGCGGGGGATCGCATCATGGGATTCGGCCACCCGGTGTACCGCACCGAGGATCCCCGCGCGGTGATGCTCGCCGGGATCGCCGGCGACCTCGCCGGGCATGCCGACGCGCGCGGCGTCGAGTTGGTCGATTTCGCGAACGCGGTGCACCGCCGGGTGACCGAGATCCTCGCCGAGCTGAAGCCGGGGCGGGAGCTGCACGTGAACGTGGAGTTCTACGCCGGCGTGGTGATGGAACTGTGCGGCATCCCGCGATCCATGTTCACTCCGACGTTCACCGCGAGCCGAGTCGTCGGCTGGTGCGCCAACATCCTGGAGCAGGCCACCGACACCAAGATCATCCGACCGATCGCCCGTTACACCGGGCCTCGGCCGGGCCGGACGGTCCCGGCCGCCTGAGCGGCGTCACCCGCCGGAGCCGGCGTCACCCGGCCGGCGCGCCGTACGGCCGTCGAGGGTCTGCGCGGCGGCCCTGTCATGGCGTGGGCGCACGTCCCTCGGGGCGGGGGCGCGGCAGGGGTGGGTTCAGGGTGGTGGCGGGTCCGGGCCGGTAGAGGGCGGCCGGTTTGCCGCGGCCTCCGGTGAGTCGTAGGGCGTCCGGGACACGTTCGACGAATCCGGGACTGGCCAGGACCTTGCGACGGAAGTTGGGCAGGTCGAGGGTGGTGGCCCAGACCGTCTCGTAGACCTGGTGGAGTTCGCCGAGTGTGAACTGCGGTGGGCAGAAGGCGGTTGCCAGGCAGGTGTGTTCGAGTCGCGCGCCCACACGGTCGCGGGCGTCCGCGAGGATGTGGTCGTGGTCGAAGGCGAGCGGGAGCGCCTCGTCGGATGGGACCGGGATCCAGCGTGCGGCCGAGGCGTCGCCGCCGCCGGTTGCGACGGGTTCGGGCAGGTCGGGGACGAGCGCGGTGTGGGCGACGGAGACGACGCGCATCCGGGGGTCGCGGCCCGGGTCGCTGTAGGTGCGCAGTTGCTCCAAGTGCAGGGCGGCCACGACGTGTTCCGACAGTCCGGTCTCCTCGGCGAGTTCGCGCCGGGCGGCGGTCTCGGCGGATTCGTGCGGCAGGACGAATCCGCCCGGGAGTGCCCACCGACCCGCGTACGGTTCCTGCCCGCGTCGGATCAGGAGGGCGTGCAGGCGCCCCTCGCGCACGGTGAACACCGCCAGGTCGACCGTCACCGCGAACGGCGGGAACGCGTGCGGGTCGTAGCCCCGCGGGCGTACCGCTTCCCCCCGGCTCACCGGCGCTCCGGGAGCGGGGCGGTGAAGTGCCAACCCTCGGCGACGAGTTCGTCGACCGCGGTCACGGCGGTGGTCAGCCGCTGCTCGTGGGTGCCGCGTACCACGACGTGCCGGCGGTCGGTGCGGTGGAGGCGGTCCAGGAAACGTTCGGTCATCCAGGGCCGCAGGTGCGGCTGGTCGCGCAGGCCGTCGTCCTCGAAGGGCACGTCGGCGTGGTCGGTCACCAGGTAGAGGTGGCGTCGGGTGCGTTCGGCGATGTCCTCCACTTCGCGGTTGCGGCCGCCCATGTACCGCTCGTGCCATACGCCGGTGGCGAAGGAGTCGGTGTCGCAGACGAGGACGGGCGAGCCCCGGCGGGCGGCGTCTTCCTCGTGTTCGTCCTGTCGGCGGGCGATGAGCGGGAATTCCTCCGAGGTGAACGTGGCGTCCTCCCAGCCGGCGGCGGGGTCGAGCCGGCGTAGGTCGGCGAGTTTGTCCTCGCTGTACTCGCGTCCGTATTCGGCGACGTACCCGGTGTTCGCCCACACACCGCCGCGGCGGCGCAGGTGTGCGGTGAGAGCGCGGGCGAGGGTGGTCGTGCCGGAGGATTCGGCGCCGAGGACGACGACGCGTTTGGCGAGCGCGGCGCGTACGTCGGGCCCGAGGAAGTCCCAGTTGCCGAACGGGTCTTCGCGTACGGCGGTGCCGGACACGGGATGGCGCAGCCGGTTCGGGTCGACCCGGACCTCGTGGGCGCCGAAGCGGTGGGCGAGTTCGGTTCCGTAGTCCTCGGAGGTGAACACGGCGTCCACGCGGTCGGGGACGGCGGTGCGGAAGACGGCCATGTGGGCGTCCCATACCGCCGGGTCCAGGAGGTCGACGGGGTGGTCGTCGACGACGCCGACCACGTCGGCGTCCGGGTGCGCCGCGCGCATCCAGGCGACGCGGTCGGCGAGCGGCACCGATTCGACCGTCGCGGCGCAGACGAGCACGGTCACGCGTGCGCACTGCTCGAGGGCGGTGTCGACGAGGTGGTGGTGTCCGGCGTGCGGCGGATAGAACTTGCCCAGGGCCAGGCCGTGTTCGTGGCGTTTCACGCGGTGGTCTCCAGGGTCGTGGGTCCTGCGCTGGGGGCGCTGTTGGTGGTGGTGGTGTGGGTTGTCGTGGCGGCGCGCCGCCAGTTGCGGAGGCCAAGGATGCACAGTGCCAGGAACCCGGCGTAGAGCAGGGAGGTGAGGTAGAGCTCCTTGTAGGCGTACAGCGGGATGTAGACGATGTCGGCGGCGATCCACAACCACCAGGATTCGACGAGTTTGCGGCATTGGCCGTAGGTGGCCATCAGCGACAGGGTCGTGGTCAGGGCGTCCCAGAACGGGACTTCGGAGTCGGTGGCGCGGTGCAGCAGCAGGGTGAGGCCGGCGGCGGCCGCCGTTCCGGCGAGCGCGAGGCAGGTCCATTCGACCCGTGTGGTGCGGCGTACCGCGAGCGCGGCGGCGACGCGTGCGACGTCGCCATGGGTCCAGGCCCACCAGCCGTACGCGGCCAGGGCGATGAACACCACTTGGAGGCACGCATCGGCGTAGAGCCCGGATTCGGTGAACAACAGGATGAAGAACAGGTTGTTGGCGATGCCGATGGGCCAGTTGGCGATGTGTTGGCGGGTGACCAACCACACGCACAGGGCACCGCTGCCGAAGCCGAGGACTTCGGTCCAACTGATCGGCGTGGACAAGACGGTGAACAACGGTTGTTGCAGCGGTTCGAGCATATCCGCGAGACTCACGACTTTCCCCTTAATAGTCGTGGTGACCATAAAGGAGTCGACGCGAACCGGACAAGCCATTTGACGCGCGAACGCCGTCGGACGGCACGCACGAGGCGCGTTCGGCGCATCGCGTCCGCGGGAATCCGGCCCCGATCGGCCCTGCACACGGGTCGCGTCGAGGCGGGCAGCGGGAAGCGCTCACCGCTGCCCATGCCTACCCGTCCGCGCCATCCCGGCGACCGCGAGCATCGCGCGGACGCCTGGTGTCCACGTTGTCGGTCAGGCTCGTGAGGATGCCGGGTAGTTCCGCCACGGTTTCGGCGGGGAGGCCGGTGACCGTCTCCTCCGACCCCCTCGTACTGGGCCCGGTTGACGCGGCACCGCCTGCGCGGACCCGTCACCCGTCCGCAGCCGGCCGGACGGGGCGCACGTGCGGGCCATATCCTGGGATTCCGGGTCCGCAGCGTCGTCAGGGAAGGGCCCGTCGTGGCATTGGACATCGAACCGGAGCGCCTGTCGGCGATCGTGGCTGAGCAACCCGATCCACTAGTGTTCGCCACCGTGTCCGGCGCGCACCTGTACGGCTTCCCCTCCCGGGATTCCGACGTCGACCTGCGCGGCGCGCATCTGCTGCCGTTGACCGCGTTGGTCGGGCTGCGCGAGGGCGAACACACGCGCGGGCGCATGTGGGAGGCCGACGGCGTGGAGAACGACCTCGTCACCCACGACCTCGGAAAGTTCGTACGGCTCCTGCTGCGCCGCAACGGCTACGTCCTCGAGCAGTTGCTCTCCCCGCTGGTCGTACACACCACGCCGGCGCACGCCGAGTTGGTGGCGCTCGCCCCCGGACTGGTGACCCGGCACCACGCGCACCACTACGCCGGATTCGCGCGCACCCAACTACGGCTGTTCGAGCGGACTGGCGAACTCAAACCGCTGCTGTACACGTTCCGGGTCCTGCTGACCGGGATCCACCTGATGCGCTCGGCACAGGTCGTGGCCGACCTCCGCACGTTGGCCGACCTGTGCCGGGACATCGCTCCGGCCTGTCTCGGCGACCTGGTGGCCGCGAAACGCGAGGCCGAGCACGGCGCGCTGGACGGGCTGGTGGCGGTCGACGCGGCGCGGGCGGACGTCGATCGGCTGCGGGCCGCACTCGACGACGCACACGAGGCGTCCACACTCGCGGAACGCCCCGAGGGCCACGACGCGCTGCACGACCTCCTGGTACGGGTACGCCTGACCGGACTCTGACCGGGCATTCAGGCGCCAAGGCGGCCCGCGCCATCCATCCCGGTCACACGCTCATCCGCACCGGTCACACCACCCCTGCCGGTCCCGCCCTCCGCACGGGCCGCGCCGGCCGCTCCCTGGCCACCGTCCCCGTCGTATCCGCATCGGTCGTTTCGCGAAGCCGATTCTCGGCGTTGCCCGGCTACCCTGAATGACCATGACCTACGTCACCGACTCGCGAGTCGACGACTACATCGAGGCCCTGCCCGACTGGCAGCAGGCCATCTGCCGCGAGGTCCGCGACCTCGTCCACGGTGCCGACCCGGAGGTGGCCGAGACCATCAAGCGCACCGTGCAACCGTACTTCGTCCTTCAGGGCAACATCTGCGCGCTCCTGGCGGCGAAGGACCACGTCAACGTGTTCCTGTACGACGGGGCCATCGTCCCCGACCCCGAGGGAATCATCACCGGCGGCCACGACAACAAGACCGCCCGCACCGTGGCCGTACGCCGGGGCGAGACGATCAACGCGCCGGCCCTGACCGCCATGTTCGAGCAGATCATCGCCAACAATCGTGCGGGCGGCTGGCGCAAGCTCAAGCACTGACATCGACCCGACATCGCTCGCCCCCGTCGGCGATCGGCGATCGGCGCCCTACGCGAGCAACTTCTCGCGATCGCGCCAGGCCCGCTCCCATTGGCGAGTCAGCGCCGGGTAGACGATCAGGTAGCGGAACGGCGTGATGAGGGCCATGTACACCCTGCCGTACCGTCCGTTGGCCTTCACCAGCACCGCCATCCGCAACTCATAGTCGCCGCCGTCCCCGTCCCCGTTCCCGTCCCCACCGCCACCGCCGGTGTCCCCACTGCGCACCCACCCCAGGTGCATGATCCCGTGCACGGTCCGGTTGGCCAGTTCGCGCGCGGACTCGTTGTCGAGGTCGTACACGGGCGTGAACGGGCCGCCGGAGGGGAGGGAGGGGTCCACGGTCTCGGCGAGCTCGCGCGGCACGCGATCGCGCAGCGGTCGGACCCGCGTGCCCAGGCCCGTCTTCGGCTTGTCCCAGCCGAGCAGGGCGCCGAGCTTCCAACGCACCGCGAACAGGAAGCGGGCCGGGAGCGCCTGCTTGCCGAGCCCGCCGCCGGCGCGCATCGCGGCGAGCATGACGGGGAAGTCGCCCGGGCCGGAGCCCGGAGCACGGTAGGACCACACGTCCTCCACCCGGAAGTCACGGGCGAGTTCATGGATCCGCCACGGCTGATCGGTATGGGCTGTGCGGGGAAGTCTCACGGCGCGCCGCCGCCTTTCCTGCCTCGGGCCATCGCTGCCACCTCTGTTATACGCTTGCGTATAACGCCAGGCAAGACCGAGTATGCGGTTGCGTATAACCGGACGGACGGTCGCGTACATCCGGTGGACGGGCACGAAGGGACACACACCGTGGGCGCTGCTCGCACACCGCGCGACAGGTGGGTGGAGGAGGGCCTGCGCGCGCTGGCCGACGGCGGCCCGGACGCCGTGCGCGTCGAGGCGCTGGCGAAGCGGCTCGGCGTCACCAAGGGCGGGTTCTACGGGTACTTCGCCGATCGCGACGCGCTGCTGCGGGCGATGCTGGACACCTGGGAACGGGAGAGCACCGACGAGGTGATCGACCGGGTCGAGCGCGAGGGCGGCGACCCGAAGACCAAGATCCAGCGTGCGGGCATGCTCACCTTCTCCGACGACCGACTGCTCCCCCTCGACCTCGCGGTCCGCGACTGGGCCCGGCGCGACGAGGCGGTCGCCGAGCGCCTGCGCCGGGTGGACAACCGCCGCATGGCACTGCTGCGCGAGATGATCGGCACCTTTTGCTCCGATCCCGACGAGGTCGAGGCACGCAGCCTGTTGGCCTTCTGCGTGGCGATCGCACACCGCTCCCTCGCCACCGACCACGAGGGCCGCACCCGCGCCGAGGTCCTCGCCCACGCCGCCGACCTGATCCTCAACCGCCCGCGCCCCGATCCCCGTCAGGGCACTCCGGGACGCCCGTGCGCCACGGAACGCTCCACGCCGACTGCCCATGAACCCGATCGGTGATCCGTTCGAGGCGCCCGAGCCCCACCGGGAGTCCAACTTCACACGCCCTGCGGGCAATTCGTCGCCGATGCCCGTGGCGGCGTGATCCGCACCCGGGTACGCTGCGGCGCCTGCCGCAGATGCCGGTTCCGGTCGGCCGGACGACGTCGAGTCCGCGGATGTCACCGCTTTCGTCTCGTTTGTGTATCGGACCGCGCGGGGACTCCCGGCGTGCGGTGGACTCGAACAAGCGGAACCGCCCGCCCGGAGCGGCGTGTTCTTCGGCGTGTGATGGGGGAGACAGTGACCGACACCTGGGATTGTGAGTGTCTGGTGGAGCACGGCCGCGCACGGGTGGTGGTGCCGAGGGTCGTGGACCGTTCCGTCGCCCATCGGCTGCGCAAGGACCTCGTGGCGCGGATCAACGCCCTGCCCGACGACGTCGTCGAAGTGACGTTCGACCTGGTGGCGACCGAGGTGCTCGACGAGGCGGGTGCGGCGACGATCGGATCCGCGTACCGGCACGCCTTCCTCCTCGGCCTGCGCCCCTCCTGGCGGGCCGCGTCGCCGGAGATGCGCGCCGTGCTGCTCCACGAGGACGGCGAACTCGGCACCCGAGAGAACGAGCTGAACGCGTCTCCCGCGTAGCACAGGCGGGCCGGCGCGCGTTCGGGCCCGCCCTCCGAGTGGCGGAGCCGGGCGGGGCGTCGGAGGCGGGATCTTCCCCGCTGTCGGCACTACCTCCGGGTGGGGTCGTACGGATCGGGGTGCGGGACATGCGCTCCCGCGCCCCGATCCGCCGTACCCGACCCGCCGCACCCGACCCGCCGCACCCGACCCGCCGCACCGAACCATCCGACGGGTCCGTCCGCCGGACCATCCGACGACTCCCCCGACTCCCCCTGCCCCCGGCTCCCCCGGACCCGAGGAACCGTCGCCGTCGGCGAGGGCTACCCGGACGACGCCGGGAAGACCTTCGAGAAGATCAGTTTGGTCAGTTCGTCGGCCGGCGCCTTGCCGTCGGGAGACTGGTTGAGGTTGACCAGGACGACAACGGTCGCGCGCGACTGCGGGTTGTAGCCCACGAAACTGTTGTAGCCGGGCAACTGGCCGTCGTGGCCGAGGAAACCACCGAAGTCGGCGATGGCGAGACCGTAGGTGGGCGCACCGGGCTGATCGGAGGCCGGGACGAAGGTCAGCCGCTCGCGCTGGACTTCGGGGCTCAGCAGGGCGCCGGTGGCCAGCGCCGGGGCCCACCGGAGCAGGTCGTCGACGGTGGAGACGGCCGCGCCGGCCGCCCAGGCCCACGAGGGGTCGGAGTTCGTGACGTCCTTGGGATTGCCCGCCGACCAGTCGGCCCAGGCGGCGTCCTTGCCGGTGAGTACCGGCGCGGTCAGGCTTTCGACGTTGGAGATGAACTCGTAGCCGTGCGCGTGCGGGCCGGGGAGGCGGGAGTCGGTTTCCAGGCTGCTCTCGGACATGCCCAGCGGTTGGAAGATGCGTTGCCGGAACAATTCGGCCAGTGGCTGTCCGGTGAGTTCCTCGGCGATCAGTCCGAGCAGGATGGTATTGGTGTTGGAGTAGTGGAACCCGCCTCCGGGCGGGAAGTACGACGGGTGCGCGAAGGCGATCGCCAGGAGTTCGTCGGGGGTCCACGGGGCCTGCGGATGTTCGTCGAGCGCCCGGTTGAACTCGGGATCCTCGCTGTAGTTGTACAGGCCGCTGGTCATCTGGAGGAGCTGACGGATGGTGATGTGCTGTCCGTCGGGTACGTCGGGCCGGTAGGCGGCGACCGGGTCGTCGAGGGACAGCCGTCCGGCCTGGACGAGTTGCAGGATGATCGTCCCGGTGAAGGTCTTGGTGATGCTGCCGACCCGCATGTGGTCCGTGGACCGGATGGGTGCCCCGGTCGTCAGGTCTCCGGTGCCGAGTGTGGTGGTCCACGTACCCGACTCGGGGGTGCGGATGGAGACGATGGCGCCGGGCACCCGCATCCGCTGCATGAGGGCGATCAGTTCGGGCGTCAGCGTCTTGGCGAAGGACGGGACCCGCTCCGCGGACGGGGCGGGCGCGTCGGATCGCATCGCGGTGGCCGGCGCCGGCGCGGCGGCTGTGAGGCTCAGCAGCGCCGCCGCCAGTACGGCCGCCGCTCTGGGGCGGCGCCGACGCGGCCGGGTTCGACGCGAACCTCGTTCGGCGGGCGGGAGCGGGCTCGACAGTCGGGTTCGCACGAGGTGGTCCGTTTCGTTCGGGAGCGGTGAACCCCACAGATACCGGCCGCATTCCACGCGTGCCCGGCGTTGCGCCACCGGTGGGCGTGTTCGCCCGGCCCCCCTGCCCGACTCCCTGGCCCGACCGCCCCGCCAGACCGCCCCGCCCGACATCAGGGCCCCGGAGCAGGTTCCCGCTCGGCCCCGATCGCGGCGAGTTTCGATCGGGTACGCCCTGCCGGCGGCTCGCGTCGAGGAGCCGGGCCGGCCCGTTCGGCCTCCCTGTCGGCCGAACGGGCGGGCGGCCCGACGGACGGCGGATGTGGGCGTTACACCGCCGCCTCGTCCCACAGTTCGCTCGCGTGGGCGTCCACGAGGGTGCCCACGCGTGCGAGGAGACCGGCGGCGGGTTGCGGGGTGATGCGGCGGCCGTCCCGCAGGCGCAGGGCGATCCGGTCGTCGGCGGCCTCCTTGGCGCCGATGACGGCCTGGTACGGGACGAGACGGGACTCGCGGATGCGCGCGCCCAGGGTGCCGCGCTCGGGCCCGGCGATCTCGACCCGCAGTCCCGACTCCTGGCAGCGCCGGGCGAACGCCCGCGCGTGCGGGAGTTCGGTCGCCGAGATCGGGAGCACCACCAGTTGCACGGGGGCGAGCCACGCGGGGAAGGCGCCGCCGTGTTCTTCGATGAGGTGCGCGACGGCCCGCTCCACGCTGCCGATGATGCTGCGATGGATCATCACCGGTCGGTGCTTCGCGCCGTCCGCGCCCATGTAGTGCAGGTCGAACCGCTCGGGCTGGTGGAAGTCGATCTGGACGGTGGACAGGGTGGACTCGCGCCCGGCCGGGTCGACGACCTGGACGTCGATCTTGGGGCCGTAGAAGGCCGCCTCGCCCCCGACCGCCTCGTACGCGAGCCCCGAGCCGTCGAGCACGTCGGTCAGCAACGCGACGGACCGCCGCCACATCTCGGGCGCGGCCACGTACTTGCCTCCCGCGCCCGGCAGTGAGAGTCGATATCGCGCCGCACCGATGCCGAGCGCCAGGTACGCGCGAGCGATCATCCCCAGGGCGGCCCGCGCCTCCTCGGCGACCTGGTCCAGGGTGCAGAAGATGTGCGCGTCGTTGAGCTGAATGGCCCGGACCCGGGTCAGCCCGCCGAGCACGCCGGACGGCTCGGACCGGTACATGCCACCCAACTCGGCCATGCGCAACGGCAGTTCGCGGTAGCTGCGGCCCCGGGAACGGTAGATCACCGCGTGATGGGGACACAGGCTCGGCCGCAGCACCATCTGCTCGCCGCCCACGTCCATCGGCGGGAACATGTCGTCGCCGTAGTGCGACCAGTGGCCCGAGATCTCGTACAGCTCCCGCTTGCCCAGCACCGGCGAGTACACGTGCCGGTAGCCCGCCCGCCGTTCGGCGTCACGGATGTACTCCTCCAGGGCGTGCCGCACGGCGGCGCCGTCGGGCAGCCAGTACGGCAGTCCCGCGCCGATCAGCGGGTCGGTGTCGAACAGCTCCAGCTCGCGGCCGAGTCTGCGGTGGTCGTGCATGGGGTCTCCTCGCGTACATCGGGCGAGTGACCGCAAGACGAAGCCCCGGGGCACTCGCCCCGGGGCTTCGACCAAGAAAATCGTCAGCGCGCCGGGACACTCTCCGGCGTCGTCGTCATCATGTCGGCGCGCTTCACGCCGTCGACGCTAGCAAACGAGCCGCGCCGCCGCGATCACATTTCGCCCGGGCGGCGCCGGCCCCACGCCCGGCGCGCCGCTCACCTGGGACGAGGATCCGGAATCCGGTAGGCGCGGAAGTCGCCGGGCGGCAGGAAGCGGATCATCGCGTCACCGTATGGCCCCGCACCCGACACTGATCCGTGTGGCCCTGCCCGGGATGCCCGGAACACGGGTCGCGGGCACGATCGGGACATGCGCAATCACCCGCCACTCGGTGAACGAACCACTCGACGCTCCTCGCCCTCCGTGATCCCGGTGGGCTCGGACAACGAGTGGGATCCGCTGGAGGAATGTGTGGTCGGCACCGCCCGGCGATCGATGTTCCCGGCCGAGGACGAGCGCATGATCCGCGCCACCATGCCCCGTGAGCACTGGCACCGGTTCGTCGCCGGAAATCCGTTCCCGGCCGACATCGTCGACAACGCCGAGCGCGAACTCGACGCACTGGGCACCCTGCTGGAGAGTCGCGGCGTCCGCGTACGCCGTCCCCACCCGGTGGACTGGACGGAGCTCGGCGGCTACACCGCCGCGATGCCCCGGGACGGATTCCTGGTGGCGGGTGATCGCATCGTCGAAGCACCCATGGCCTGGCGCAGCCGACGCGACGAGTTGTCGGCCTATCTGCCCCTGATCCGTGAGTACCGACAGGGCGGGGCGACCTGGCTGCCCTCGGGGGTCTTCCGCGACAGCGCCTGCCTGTTGGAGGACACCGCGAGCCCGCGGGGCGACTGGGCGATCAACGACTCGCGGCCGGCGTGGGATGCGGCCGACTTCCTGCGCCTGGGCGGGGGAGTCGTCGTCGGCCAACTCAGCCATGTGACCAACCGCTCCGGAGTCGAGCACCTGAGGGAGCGCCTCGGGCCCGGGTATCGCGTCCACCTGCTGGAACCGGACGACCCGCACGCGATGCACATCGACGCCAGTCTGTGCCCGCTCGCGGAAGGCCTCGCCCTGTACAACCCCGACCGCCTCACCCCGCGCCGGCTGCGGCACACTCCGCTGCGCGACTGGCGGTTGGTACCCGCGCCGGTGCCCAAGCGCCGCTCCTGGCCGCCGCTGTACATGACCAGCCCCTGGATCAGCATGAACCTGCTCGTCCTCGGGCCGGAACACGTGCTGGTGGAGGCCGAGGACGACGACATGTGCGCACTGGTCGAACAGTTGGGCTACCGGCCGCTCCGCTGTCCCTTCCGGCACGTGCAGAGCCTGGGCGGCTCGTTCCACTGTGCCACCCTCGACATCCGTCGCCGCGGCGACCGGCACGGGTGACGGTCGCGCCGACCGCCTCGACGCCGCCGGGCTTCAGCGCGCGCTCGTCGCCGGCTCCCGGGCGCTTCGCGACGGTGTGCGCAGGGCGAGGGCCCGGGCGTTGAAGGCTCGAATGCGGGCGGTTTCGTGCGAGGCGCGCCACACGAAACCCCATTCGATCGGCGGGGCGTCGGCGATGGGTACGTAGGTCACGTCGGGCCGGGCGTAGAAGCGGGTCACCTGGCCGCCGACGGTGAAGGTGCCCTCGTCTGCCGCGATCAGGGCCAGGGCCTCCTGGAACGAGGCCACTCGCGGCCCGTGCGTGATGGGCCGTCCCTGTGGCGTCGCGGCCGGGACCCGGTCGTCGGCGATGGCGGCGGGCGCGTTGGCGGGCATCCGCAGCAGGGTGACCCGGGCCAGGTCCTCCAGGCAGACCTCCGGCCGGGAGGCCAGGCGGTGCCGCGAGGAGACGGCCAGGTATCGGGGCTCGCTCCACAGCGCGGGCCCGGCGACCATGTCCGGCTCGGTGACGGGTCGGGTGTTGAGCACCATCTCCGTGCGGTGCTCGCGCAGTTCCGTGAAGGAGTTGTCCATCTGGAGTTCGTGGACGATGACGTCGCCGGTGGGGTGCTCGGCACGATAGGCGCGGGCCGTCTCCAGGACGAGCGCGCCGGCCGCGGCGCCGAGGAAGCCGACCCGCAGCGGTCCCTCGAAGCCGCGAGCGGCCATGATCGCGCGTTCCAGCGCCCGCTGCACCTGCTCGTGTCCGGGCCGCAGATCGTCGTGGAACAGGGTCCCGATCGTGGTGAGCGTCACCAACCGACTCGTGCGGTCGAACAGGGCCGCCCCGACCCGGCGTTCGAGCTTGCGGATGATCTGACTGATCCGCCCCGTGGACACGCCCAATCGCTCCGCCGAACGACCGAAGTGCAGTTCCTCGGCGACCGTCAGGAATGCCTCGATCTCGTACGTCTCCACGCAGGCCCCCGCCCGATCGTTGAATCCTGCTCAACGATAGTTGATCATGACGGCGTTGATCCCGCCCGGCGGCTGGTCGATCTTTGAGGAACACATTCACGATGCCGAACGGACATGACATGACGGTGACCTCGAACAAGATCCTGGTGCTGGGTGGGACCGGCAAGACCGGTCGCAGGATCGTGGATCTGCTCCGCGCGCGCGACGCCGACGTACGGGTGGGCTCGCGCGGGGCCGACCCGGGCTTCGACTGGGAGGAACCGGCGACGTGGGCACCCGCGTTGCGGGACGTGGACAAGGTCTACGTGTCGTTCTTCCCGGACCTGGCGGTACCCGGGGCCCCGGCGGCGATCCGGGCCTTCACCGAGGCGGCGGCGAGCGCGGGCGTGCGGCACCTGGTGCTGCTGTCCGGGCGCGGCGAGGAGGAGGCCCAGGCGTGTGAAGGCGTGGTGGCCGGTTCGGGAATCCCCTGGACCGTGGTGCGCGCGAGCTGGTTCAGCCAGAACTTCAGCGAGGGCTACCTGATCGGGCCGGTCCTGGAAGGCCGGGTCATGCTGCCCGTCGGCGACGTGGGGGAACCGTTCGTCGACGCGGACGACATCGCCGAGGTCGCCGTCGCCGCGCTCACCGAGGACGGGCACCACGGGCAGACGTACGAGGTGACCGGGCCGCGCCTGCTCACCTTCGCCGACGCCGTCGCGGAGATCGCGACCGCCACCGGACGCCGCGTCGACTTCGCGACCGTGGGCGCGGACGAGTACGCCAAGGCACTCGAGGAGGCCGGCCTCCCCGCCGGCGACATCGACTTCCTCATCTACCTCTTCACCACCGTGCTCGACGGCCGCAACGCGCGCGTCGAGGACGGCGTCCGGCGGGCCCTGGGCCGCGCACCGCGCGACTTCGCGGACTACGCGCGCGCCACGGCCGCCACGGGAGTCTGGAACCCGCGGACCTCGTGACCGGTCGCACGACCTCGGGGCCGGCGGCCTCGCGGCGAGGCTGAACCTCCGGCCCGTTCGCCGGGGTCGCCGACTCGCCGATGCTCGGTGACGCTCGGGGCCACCGAGGCGGCACAGCACGACAACCGCGCCCGGATCACCCACCGGCGCCGGCGCCGGCCACCGGATCGGCAACCTCGACGACCGCGGACCCGGGTCGGCGGCAGGGACGGGCACCACGCCCACCCCGGCCACCGGCCCGGGTCCCACGCATGCCCGGGCAGTTCCCCGGCGGATGCGGGGCGCCGGTCGGAGCCGGGATCCTCGACGCGCTGACGGCGACGGCGGCGGCGGCAATTCGAGGAGCGCGATCGGGGCGCGGGGCCGCAAAATCGGAGGTTCCGCTTCCTTGAGATTGTCAACGATATGCGGCGGTGTCACGGCCGGAAAATATGCGGGCGGATCCGGCCGGGCGGCGAAGATCGATCTCGTCCACGATCTCCGCCACGCGCGACCCGCATCGCGCGCGTTCGGTCGATATCCAAGGTAAAGCGCCTGATCAATGGCACCTCGACAGTTGTCAAAGATTGGGGAACCGGAATACGATCTTCGCGTTTCCCATCCGGCGCCGGTTAATCGATCTTCCCGGGAGGGTCGCCGCGACGCACTAGCCAAGCCGCCGGTGCTGCTATAGAGTCTATCTCGGTCATCAGCCCGTGCGAACTCGCACGAAAAGATTTGATGACGCGACTCTCCGGTTAAATCAAAGTGAATAGCTGAGTAATAGCCGTTCCGAAGCTTCTCCGCGGAGTCGGTACCCCTTCCTCCAGTCGCCACCGACTCATTGGACGGACCGGAACCGGGTCTCCGCGACCTGCCTGTCGTGCTCGAAATCGAGCATAAGCGGGCAGGGAATCTCGTGTGCGTAAAATCCGACCACTTGTCGCCGCCCGGCGTGCGCCGCGGACAACCGTTCGACTTCCGCAGCGCGTGGCGGCCAACCTCCGAGAAGCATCTGTCGTGAAGCTCCGCGTGGGCCGGTTCCCGGCGCACCGGGGCTGTTCCCCGGCCGTGTCGCGAGTTACGCGCGTTGCGCAGGGGGATTTCGCCGGATGACCAGTCCTGCGCGAGTGCTGGGAGTGTCGTCGAGCCGTGGGGAAATCAGTCGAAAACCGTATTCCGGGTAAAAACGAACCTCAGTCGGCGCAGTACCGCTGTGTCGGCATCGGAGTCGGTCCTGCCAACCTGAGCCTGGCGTCGCTGCTGCACGGGCGCTCGGAGACACCGAATCTCTTTCTCGACCAGAAGGAGCAGTTCGGCTGGCACGACAATCAGCAGATACCCGGCGCGTCGTTACAGGTGTCGCTGCTCAAGGATCTCGTCATCCTCTCCGACCCGACGAACGGGTTTTCCTTCCTCTCGTATCTGCACGAACAGGGGAAGATCTACCACTTCATCAACGCCCAGTACGACGCGGTTCCCCGTCGGGAATTCAGGAATTATCTGGAGTGGGCGAGCCGGCGCAACGAGAACATCGTGTTCGGCGAAAAGGTGGTCTCCGTCGAATTCGACGACGCGGATGATTCATTCGTCGTGCACACCAGTCGCCGCACCGTGACCGCGGAGAACATCTGCGTCGGTGTCGGCACCAGACCCTGGGTTCCGGAGCAGGCTCGGGACAAGCTCGGCGACACCCAGTTCCACGTCTCCGACTTCATCGACGGAACGCGCGCGGGACTCGTCGGCAAGAGGGTTGCCGTGGTCGGTGGCGGCCAGTCCGGAGCGGAGGCGTTCCTGGACCTGATATCACGGACGCCGAAGGAATTACCCCGGCGTGTGACGTGGATATCGCGGCGCGGGAACTACTTTCCCATCGACGACTCGCCGTTCACGAACGAGTACTACATGCCGAGCTACTCGGAGTACTTCTCCGGCCTGGACAAGGCGGTGCGCGAGTCGCTCAACAATCGCAACGTGCTGAGCAGCGACGGCATCTCGGAATCGACGCTGCGGGAGATCTACCAGCGCTGCTACGAGCACCGCTTCATCGACGGGGCGCAGGATCTGCTGGCGCTGCTTCCCAATCGTGGCGTCACCGACGTGAGCGGGAACGAGTCCGGCGGGTGGACCATCAAGATGGGCCACAACGACCGACCGGGTGTGGTCGAGCACGTGGATGTGGACACCATCGTGTGGGCCACCGGATTTCGTCCGGCGTCGACGGATTTCCTCGCGCCGATCGAAAGCCGACTGGAGCGCGAGGGCGACGAGTACCGCATCGACCGGGACTTCGCCGTGCAATGGGACGGCCCCCGCGATCGCCTGATCTTCATGCAGAACGCGGCGCGCGGGCAGCGCGGACTGGCGGATCCCAATCTGAGCCTGACCGCCTGGCGCAGCCGGCGCATCCTCGACCGGCTTCTGGGCGTGGGCTCCGACGAACAACTGCCGTCGTTCGTGGAGTGGTCCGCCAAGCCGCCCGTCGACGAACTGGACGCTCTGTGAGCCCGGAACGCACCGATGTGGCCGTCGTCGGGGCGGGAATCGTCGGGTGCCTGGTCGCCCGGGAGATCACCGCACGCGCGCCGCGGGCATCGGTCGTACTCCTGGACCGGGACACCGTCGGTGCCGGCGCGAGCCGGCGGTCGGCGGGACTGCACTGTCCGCGCGGCGCGACGGAGCGGGTTCGGCGCATGACGGCGTACAGCCAGGACTACTACGCCCGGCTCAAGCACCGCACCCCGGAACTGCCCATCCACGCGGTACCGATGTCGGTGGTCGCCTCGCCCGCGAACGCGGCCCGAGTGCGCGAGATCTACCTCGACAGCGCCGGGTTGACCCGGATCGACACCGTGACCGGCGGTCCCGCCCCGTCCGACCCCACCGGCACCCCGCCCGAGCGCGGTCCGGCCGAGCGGGATGGACCCGCCGACCTCCGCCTCCCCGAGCACGCGCGGATCTGGAACTGTCGAGGCGCCCAATACGCCGACGTGTACGCCCTGGTCCACGACCTCGCCCGCGAGCTCCGTCCCCGGGTGACCCTGCGCGAGGGCGTCCACGTGGACGCGGTCCGCGCCCTCGCCCACGCGAGCCCGGCCCGCGACACGAGCGTGAACGGCGTCGAACTCACCCTCGGCACCGGCGAGACGCTGACCGCGGATCGGGTCGTGCTGGCGCCGGGCCCCTGGCTCGCCGAGCCCGCGTGGCGGGAGTTGCTCGCCCCGCTGGGCGCCCGGGTCAAGAAGATCGTCGCCCTGCACATCGAGCGGGTCCCGACCCGCACCGACCGGGCCGTCGTCTTCCAGGACGAGGACGCCTTCCTGCTGCCCCTGCACGCCTCGGGGCACTGGCTGTTCAGCTACACCTGCACGACCTGGGACGTCGATCCCGACGACCTGGTGGACGGGCTGTCCGCGGCCGACGTCGACCAGGCGCGCGCGAGCCTGCGCCGCTACGCCCCCGAACTGGCCGAACGCTGCGTCTCGGGCCGGGTGTTCTGCGACGCGTACAGCCCCACCGGCGAACCGCAGGTGCGGGCGCTGGGCGGGGGGCGCGTCGTCTTCGCCGGCGCCGCCAACGGTTCCGGGTATCGGCTCGCCCCGGCGATCGCGGCGGAGGCCGCGGACCTGCTGGACCTGTCCTCGATTCCTCCGCACGCGTGGGAGAAGCAAAGGAGTCTGTCGTGAAGATCAGCACCTACCGCCCCGACGCCCCCCGCGCCGCCGACGGCGTCGCCGTGGCCGCCGTCGAGGCGGGCTCCGCGACGCGGCTGGGTGTCGGCGCGACCTGGGTCGGCATCGCCTCCGGCACCCGCTCGGAGCCGCATCAGCACGACGAGACCGAGACCTGGGTGTTCGTCTCCGGCACCGGGGAACTGACCGTGGACGCCGAGCGCCATCCGGTGTCCGCCTCCACCGTCGTGCAGTTCGAGCCGTTCGAGACGCACTCGGTGGAGAACACCGGCGACACCGACCTGCTGTTCGTCAGCTTCTACTGGCGCGACGGCGAACGAGCGGTACACGCGGCCGAGGACACCGGGCACCGCGGGTTCGGCAAGCGTCCCGTGTTCGTCTTCTCCTCCGCGCCCACGCCCAACGGCGACCTGCACCTGGGGCACCTGTCCGGGCCGTTCTTCGGCGCCGACGTGTTCGTCCGGCACCAGCGCATGCTCGGCGCCGACGCGTGGCACATCACCGGCAGCGACGACTACCAGAACTACGTGGTGGCCGCCGCCCGCCGGGAGGGCCGCACTCCGGCGCAGACCGCCGCGCACTACAGCGCCGAGATCCTGGCCACGCTGAAGCTGATGGACATCGACGTCCATCGGTACACCGCGACCAGCCGCGACGACGCCTACCCGGCGGCGTTGCGCACCTTCTTCTCCCGGCTGACCGCCTCGGGGACCGTGGCGCCGAGGGAGGGTGCCGCGCTGTTCGCCGCCGACACCGGCGAATACCTGTACGAGTCGGGGGTCACCGGCCGCTGCCCCACGTGCGACGCGGACAGCGGCGGGAACGTCTGCGAGACGTGCCTGGAACCCAACGTGTGCACCGACCTGGTCGAGCCGCGCTCCGCCGCGTGCGACGCGCCTCCGCGCGAGAGTGCGCTGGTGCGCTACACCTTCCCGGTGCACGAGTTCGGGAAGGTGGTCACCGACCACCACCGGCTCGGACGCGTCCCGGCGGGGGTCAAGGAACTGGCCGAACGGCTGTCCCGCCGCGAGCGGTTGAACATCCCGGTCACGCACCCGGCCGAATGGGGCATCGCGCCCACCGAGTCCGACGTACCGGGCCAGGTCATCTGGTCGTGGCTGGACTACGCCTTCAGCATCCTCCACGGCATCGGGGCACTCGGCCGCGACCTGGGCCGCGACTGGGCCGCGGACGACCCCGGGGCCGACTGGAAGATCGTGCACTTCCTGGGTTCGGACGGCAGCTTCTTCCACCCGATGTTCATCCCGGCGCTGTACCGCGTCGCGCATCCGCGATGGCAGCCGGACATCGACTACCACATCAACGAGTTCTACCTGCTGGAGGACAGCAAGTTCTCCACCAGCCGCGGCCACGCGATCTGGGGCAAGGACGTGCTGAACCCGCGCACGGTCGACTCGATCCGCTTCTACCTGGCGCTGACCCGTCCCGAGGGCCGACGCACCAGCTTCTCCCCCGACGCGTACGAGGGCTTCGTCCGCGACACGCTGGTCGGCACGTGGCAGGCCTGGCTGAACGACCTGGGCGAGCGCGTCGCGAAGCGGTACGGCGGTGTGGCGCCCGACGCCGGCACCTGGCGGCCCGAGCACGCGGCCTTCCTGGCCCGCCTTCAGGCGCGCCGATCCGCGCTGACCGGAGCCCTCGGGCAGGACGGCTTCTCGCTCAACCGCGCGGCGGAACTGTTGGACGGCATCGTCACGGACGTCACCACCTTCGCCCGTCTCCAGGCCCCGGCCGCGGACGTGGCGGACTTCAAGGACGAGGCGCGCACGGTGGTCGCCCTCGAACTGGCGGCCGCCCGACTGCTGGCCACGTGCGGCGCGCCGGTGATGCCGAGGTTCGCGAACCGCCTGTCGACCGCGCTCGGCGTACCCGCGCCGACCCGGTGGCCCACCGGGGTCGACCTGGTGCCCGCCGGAACCGCCGTCGACCTGGCCGGCCAGGTGTTCTTCGCCGCCCCGGGGACAGCCGACCCGGCGCCCTCGAACCCCGCTTCCTCGAACCTCCCTTCCTCGAACCCCGCGTCCTCGAACCCCGCGTCCGAACAACCGACTTCCGAGCGGCCGGCTCCCGAACAACCGGCTTCCGAACAACCGGCCCCGCCGCTGCTCCCCTGGTTCAGCGGCCTGGTCCGCGATCTCCTGCGCCTGCCCGCGGACGAGCCCGTGCGGGACCGGTCCCTGGTCCAGCTCGGCATGGAATCGTTGCAGGCCATTGCCCTGCAGTACCAGCTCACCGAGCAGGTCGACGCCGACGTGCCCATCGAGGAGCTGCTCGGTGCCCGCACCGTCGCCGAACTGAGCGCGCTGATCGCCGAGGGCCTGGACCCGGACGACGTAGCCGCACACGCGGAGGTGCGGGCGTGAGTCACATCCGGGTTCTCCGCGAGATCGAGGCCAGGGGTCTGACCATCACGGCCGCCGGGGCCGACCTGCGCCTGCAAGGCCCCAGGGAGCGCATGGATCCCGATCTGCTGCGCCTGATCAAGGAGCACAAGGCGGAACTCGTCGCCCATCTGGACGCGCCGGACGGCTTCGCGATGACCGACCTGCAACGCAGCTATCTGGTCGGGCGGGGCGAGCACGTCGAGATGGGCAACGTGGCCAGCCACGTCTACCACGAGATCGCGGGCGTCTGGGACATCGACCGCCTGGAGGCGGCGCTGCGGGCGGTGGTGGCGCGCCACGGCGCGTTACGCACCCGCTTCACGCCCGACGGTCGACAGGTCCGGGAGCAGGACGTCGACGTGCGCGTGGCGCGCCTGGACCTGCGCGGCGCGTCCGAGCCGGCGCAGCACGAACATCTGCTCGCCGAGCGCGAGTCGCGCTCGCATCGCATCCTGCCCGCCGATCGCGCGCCGCTGCTGGTGGTCGACGTCACCGTGCTGGCGAACGACCGGATGGTGCTGCACGTCGACCACGACGGTCTGGTCATGGACGCCATCAGCATGTTCCTGTTCTTCCGCGACTGGCGCCGCGCCTACGACGCGCTGGGGAACGCGACGGGCGAGTCGGCCGGGGAAACGACCCGGGAGGCGGGCGCCGAGCACGCGGATCCGCCGGAGGAGGCGTCCTTCGAGGCGTACGTGGCCGCGGTGGAGGCCGCGCGCACCCGTGCCCCGGCGAAGCGCGCGCGCAAGTACTGGCTGGACCGGCTCGAGGATCTCGCGCCCGCTCCGGACCTGCCGCTGCGTACGAGTCCCTCCTCGATCGTGGCACCGCGCTTCTCGGCGCACTTCGCGCGGCTGACCGAGCCGCAGTGGATCGCGCTCAAGGCCCGGGCGGCGACGGCCGGACTCACCCCCTCCGCACTGCTGTTCGCGATCTACGCGGACACCCTCGCGGCGTGGGGCGCCGGTTCGCGCTTCACGATCAACACCACGGTGGCGAACCGTCCGCCGATCCACCCGCGCATGTTCGAGGCCGTCGGCAACTTCTGCGAGACGATGCTCGTCGAGATCGAGGTGGATCGGCGAATTCCCTTCGTGGAGCGGGCGCGCGCGCTCCAGGCCGGGCTGCGCCGGGGGTTGGACAACCGGCACTTCACCGGCATCGAGGTGCTGCGCGAGGCGGGTCGGCGCGGCGACGGTGCGGCGCGCGGGCCGATGCCGTACACCTTCAACAGCGCGCTGGGCTACGCGTACGCCGACGTCGACGGCTCGGCCCTGGAGGCGTTCGGCGCGGAGGTGTTCACCTCCAGCCAGACACCGCAGGTGTGGCTGGACGTGTCCACGTTCGAGCAACACGGCGGTGTGGTGGTGCAATTCGACAGCGTGGACGGGCTGTTCCCGGACGGTCTGGTCGCGGACCTGGTGTCCGGCTACCAGCGCCTGATGGAGGCCCTCCTGGCCGAGGAGGCATGGTCGGCGACCACGTTCGACCTGCTGCCCGAGGCGCAGCGCGAGCGCCGCCGGGCGGCCAACACGACCACCGTGACGCTGCCTTCGCCCGGGATGCTCACGGACGCGTTCCTGGCGCACGTGGAGCGCGCGCCGAACGCGCCCGCGGTGCTGACCGGCGCCGCGTCGTACAGCTACGCGCACGTGTACGGGCACGCCGCGCACGCCGCCGCGTGGTTGCGCGCCCGGGATGTGGGCCCGGACGAGTTGGTCGGGCTGGTGATGCGCCGCGGGCCCGAGCAGATCGTCGGCATCCTCGCCGCGCTGCTCGCCGGGGCCGCGTACCTGCCCGTCGACGCGGCCCTCCCGCGGGCCAGGCGCGCGTACATGCTGGGCAACGGCCGGGCGCGGGTGGTCCTGACCAACGACGCCGAGGCCGCCGTCGGCGACGACACCGGGCACGAGGTCCTGGTGCTCGACGCGAACCGCCCGTTGCCGCCCGTCCCGGTGCCCGATCCGCGTCCGGTGCCCGGCGCGAACGACGACGACCACCTGGCGTACGTGCTGTACACGTCGGGGACCACCGGCGAGCCCAAGGGCGTGATGGTCAGCCGCAAGAGCGTGGCCAACGTGGTCGCCGACTGCAACGCGCGGTTCGCCGTCGGGCCGGCGGACCGGTTCTTCGGGATCAGCGCCTTCAACTTCGACCTGTCCGTCTACGACGTCTTCGGCGCCCTGTGTTCGGGTGCGGCCGTGGTGTTGCCGGACGCGGACAGGGCGGCCGATCCCGCGCACTGGTTGCGGTTGTGCGGCGAGCGGGGCGTGAGCGTGTGGAACTCGGTTCCGGCGATCGTGTCGCTGCTGCGCGACCAGGCGGCCGAGGGCACCGACGCGCTGGGCACGCTGCGACTGGTGATGATGAGCGGCGACCGCATCCCGCCGACGTTGCCGCTGGACCTGCGCAAGCTCGGGTTGAACCCGCGGATCGTCTCGCTGGGCGGGCCCACGGAGACCACGATCTGGAACGTGTCGCACCCGATCGGCGAGGACGAGGACGGCTCGCGCAGCATCCCGTACGGCCGGCCGAACGCGAACAACCGGGCGTACGTGCTGGACGAGTACCGGTGCGACGTGCCCGACGGGGTCACCGGCGAGATCTGGGCCGCCGGGGTGGGCCTGGCACGTGGCTACTGGGGCGACCCGGAGTTGACCGCCGAGCGCTTCGTGATCGACCCGGAGCGGGGCGAACGCCTGTACCGGACCGGGGATCTGGGCCGCTACCTGCCGGACGGCGAGATCGACATCCTCGGCCGTGGCGACTTCCAGATCAAGGTGAACGGCTATCGCATCGAGGCCGGCGAGGTGGAGACCCGCCTGGTCGCGCTGCCCGCCGTGGAGCGTGCGGTGGTCTCCCGACAGGGCGGCGCGCGAGGCGATCGACTGGTCGCCCATCTCGTACCGGCCGGCGACGAGCGTCCGGACGTGGAGGCGGTGCGCGCGGCGCTGCGCGAGCATCTGCCGCAGTACATGATCCCCGCCGCGGTGTACTGGCACGCCGCGCTGCCGCTGACCCGCAACGGCAAGGTCGACCGGGCCAGGCTCGCGGAAGCCGCCGAATCCGCCGCGCCGTCGGCGTCCGCGCCCACCGCCGCCGACTCGGAACTGGAGCTGGTGGTCGCCGGGTTGTGGGCCAAGCCGCTGCGCGTCGCGGATGTGGACGTGGACGTCACCCGCCCGCTGTACGACCTGGGCGGCGACTCGCTGGTGGCCGCCCGCGTCCTGGCCGGGGTGCGCAAGCGGTTCGGCCTGACGATCACGCTGGACCGGCTTCCGGAGGTGGACACGGTGCGCACGATGGCCGCGCACATCGAGCGCGGCCTGGCCGAGCGCGACGGGGCGGGGGCGAGCGCGACATGAGCGACTCGGTGATCAACCACATCGTCTCCCGAGCCCCCGCCCCCGGCCCGCACATCTCCTTCTTCCGGCTCGGCGGGATCCGGACGATGGAGCTGACCGAATTGCACGCGCGCGCCGGGCGCCTCGCCCTGTGGTTGCGCGACCTGGGCATCGATCGGGGCGACCGGGTCGGCATCCTGGCCGCGAACTGTCTCGAGTGGGTGCTGCTGGATCTCGCGGCGATCCGCCTGGGCGCGGTGACGGTGGGCTTCGATCCGGCCAAGTTCGACACGGACACCGGTCTGCGCGAGCGCTACCGCCTGGGCGTGCTGTTCACCGACGGCCCGCCGCGGGCCCCGGGCAGCAGGGCTCTCGCGGAGGTCGACGCGGCGGCGAGCACACCGGACGACGGCCGCGTCCCGGAGCCGATCGTCCACACGCCCGAGGACGTGTTGTCGCTGAAGCTCACCTCGGGCAGTACCGGCGAGCCCAAGACGCTCACCGCGTCCGTCGGCAGCATCGACGACGATCTGCGCGCGGTCCAGGAGATGTTCGCGCACGGTGGTGCGGACAACCTGCTCGTGTTCCTGCCGCTGTCGGTGCTCCAGCAGCGCTACTGGACGTATTCCGCGCTGCGTTGGGGCCACGACGTGACTATCTGCACGTACGAGGCGGCGTTCCCGGCGTTGCGCCGGATCCGGCCGACGGTGGTGATGGGCGTGCCGGGCTTCTTCGAGACGGCCAGGAAGCACATCGAGGCCCGAATGGGTGGTGCCGGCGTCGGCGCCGACGAGGCGACCGCGCGGCGCGGCGCCGCGCGGCAGTTGTTCGGCGACCGCATCCGTTATCTGTGGACCGGTTCGGCACCGGCCTCGACCGGCACGCTGGCCTTCTTCGAGGACGCCGGGTTGCCGATCTTCGAGGGCTACGGGCTCAACGAGACGTGCATCGTCACCAAGAACCACCCGGGCGCGCACCGGCGGGGCAGCGTGGGACGCGTACTGCCGGGCAAACGGGTGTTGTTGGACGCCGAAGGGGTGATCCACGTGCGCGCCGAGCATCCGGTGTGCACGGGCTACGAACAGGCGCCGCCCGGAGTGTCCGAGCGGGTGTTCGCCGCGGACGGGACGGTGCGCACCAACGACATCGGCCACCTCGACGAGGACGGGTTCCTGTTCGTGCACGGTCGCGCCGACGACGTGATCGTGCTGGACAACGGCCGCAAGATCGTCGTCCGGCCGCTGGAGGAGCACATGAAGTCCAGCCCCGTGATCGAGGAGTGTGTGGTGTTCTGCCCCACGCAGACCCGTCTGGTCGCGGTGGTCTCGCCCGCCGCGGAGCCGGTCGGGCCCGCCGAGGAGCGCGCCATCGCCGAGCAACTGGCGCGCACCAACGCCGCGTTCGGCCAGGACGAGCAGATCCGCGCGGTGGTGGTGGCCAGTCCTCGGTTCAGTGTCGAGAACGGGCTGCTCACCTCTCAGCTCAAGGCCAGGCGCGGGCGCATCCTCGACGCCTACCGTTCCCGGATCCACGACCCCCAGGGAAGCATCCATGCAGTGCGAGATTGAGACGGTGGCCAGGAGGAACCTGGCCCAGGTGTTGGAATCCGGCGTCGCGCCCCAGGACATCGACCCGGATCAGGACATGGTCGGCACGTACGGGTTGACCTCGCTGAACAAGGTCCTGTTCCTGATGTCCGCCTGCGACGATGCCGGGGTGGACCTGGCCTGCTTCACCGAACCCGACGTGGCGGCCATGAGCACGCTGCGCGATGTGACCGAGGCGCTGTCGCGCCACGCCGGAAAGGTGGCTTGAGATGACCTGGGTGCGGACCGCGTCGACGACGCTGGAGAACGAGCACGTCCTGCTGCGGCCGATCGTGCCCGAGGACCGCGAGGCGGTGCGCAAACAGGCGATGGACCCCGAGATCTGGCGCTACTTCGTGCTGGTGATCGCCACCGACGCCGAGTTCGACGCGTTCTTCGACGCGGCCCTGGCCGATCAGGCCGCCGGTCGCCGCGTCGTCTACAACGTGATCGACAAGTCCGTGGACCGCACGGCGGGCAGCATGAGCTTCTGCGGCATCGCCGAGCCGGACGGGCGGCTGGAGATCGGCTGGTCGTGGCTGGGCGCCGAGTTCCGGGGCAAGGGCATCAACCGCTGGGCGAAGTTTCTCATGCTGGAGCACGCCTTCGAACAACTGAACGCCGAGCGCGTGGAGTTCAAGACCGACGTGCTCAACCTCCAGGCGCGCGCCGGGCTGCGCAACATCGGAGCCACCGAGGAGGGCGTGCTGCGCAGCTTCAATCCGATGCCCGGCGGCAGGCGCCGCGACGCGATCTACTACAGCGTGCTGCGCGCGGAATGGCCGTCGGTGCGCGCGCAGTTGCTCGCCGGGCCCAAGGTGACGCGACCGACGGGGAAGGCATGAGCGGGGCCGGCCCGCGGGTGCCGGTGGTACGGGCTCGGGGCGACGCCTTCGAATGCGGCCGCCGGCACGGCGTCGAGCGCGCCGAGAGCCTGCGCGCCTTCCTCGACGACGGGCTGGCCCGGCTGAACCGGATCATGCCGGCCCCGGTGTCGTGGGCGACGCTGAGGCCGACACTGGACGCGTACCGGGTCGAGATCGAGGCCCAGACGCCGTTGCTGGCCCAGGAGTTGCGCGGGCTGGCCGAGGGCGCGGGGCTCGGTGCCGACGAGGCGCTGCTGCTGCAGATCCGGCGCGAGATCATGGGGTACCAGCGCATACCGACCATGGGTGACTGTACGACGTACGCCGTCGGCGGCGCGGCCGGCCCGGTGCTGGCGCAGACCGTGGACCTCAACGGCGACCTGGACGACCAGATCTGCGTCCTGGACATCGCGCGGACCGGCTCGCCCCGCCGGGTCCTGGTGCTCGGCTTCGGTGGGCTCCTGGGCTACCTCGGGGTCAACAGCGACGGGCTGGCGGTCGGGCTCAACCTCGTGCTCGGCGGCCGGTGGCGACCGGGCCTGCCGCCCTACCTGGCCATCCGCCACCTGCTGGACAGCGCCCGCGACGTCGACGACGCGGTACGGATCCTGCGCACCCTCAGACTGGCGAGCTCGCGCAACCTGGTCCTGTGCGACACCCGCAAGACGGCGTGGGTGGAGATCCTCGGCGGCGACCTGCGGGTGAGCGAGTCCTCGACCAGCACGCACACCAACCACTTCCTGCACCCGGACTTCGTCGCACACGACGAACTCAACGTCTTCGCCCGCAACTTCTCCCGGCAGCGGCTGGACGCCTGCCGTGCCGGCCTGACCGAGCTGGCGCCCGACGCGGGCGTCGAGGAGCACTTCGCGCTGCTGTCGCGGGCGCCGATCCGGGTCGAGGGCAACGGCGACGTGCGCCGTGAGCACACGGTGGCGGCCGTGGTGTTGCGGCCGGACCTGGGCGAACTGCACGTGCGGCCGGGCGATCCGGCACTGCATCGCACCCACTCGTTCTCGCTGCGCGCTCCCGTGGCCCACGGCGCCGCACCGACGGAGGTGATCTCGTGAGTGTGTCCGTGACCGGCGACGGCTGGTTCGTCACGCGTGACGGCGCCGCCGCACACACCCCGCGCGTGTACTGCTTCGCGCACGCCGGCGGCGACTCGCGTTCGTTCCTGTCCTGGCAGGAGGAGCTGGGCGACGAGGCCGAACTGGTCGCGGTGTGCCCGCCCGGCCGCGCGCACCGGGCCCGCGAGGCACGACCCACGCTGGCGGAGTTCGCGCACGGCGCGGCCTCGGCGATCCGGGCCCGGGCCAAGGAGTCGGGCGCCGACGGCACCCGGCCGGTGTACCTGTTCGGGCACAGCCTGGGCAGCCTCGTCGCGTTCGAGACCGCCCGTCGGCTGCGCGATCTGCCCACGCTACGGCGGTTGTTCGTCTCCGGGGTGTCGGCCCCCTCGTTGGCGCCCTCGCAGCGCGTTCGCCATCTCGCGGCCCTGGAAGGCCGGGAGTTCGCCGAGGCGCTCCAGTTCTTCGAGGGTCTGCCCCCGGAGGTGATGGCCCAGGAGGAGGTGCTGGACCTGCTGCTGCCCGGCGTGATCGCCGACTTCCGGATGGCCGCCGGATACGAGTACACCCCGGCCGCCCCGCTGGCGGTGGGCGTCACGCTCGTCGCCGGCCGCGACGACCCCTACCTGTCCCCCGACAAGCTGGCGTTGTGGGACCGGGAGTGCGTGAGCCCGCCCGAGTGCCACTGGGTCGACGGCGGCCACTTCCACTTCCGCGACAAGGGCCCCTCGGCGGTGATCGACCTGCTGCTGACCGCCGTTCGGGCCGACCAGCACATCGAAGTCATCTGACCCGGCCGGTGCACCCCGAACGCATCGCAAGCACATCGGAAGGAACGGCAATGCTGCTCGACCCGGCAGACCGGTACCGAAGGGGCCTCGCCTTCAAGGAGGCGCACGAGAGCGATCAGGCGTTCGTGGTGGCGAACGCGTGGGACGCGGGCAGCGCCCGCCTGCTCACCGGGCTCGGCTTCACCGCGCTGGCGACCACCAGCGCGGGCCTGGCCTTCGCGCTGGGCCACTCCGACGGCGTGAACCTCTTGGATCGCGAACAGGCGCTGGACAACGCGCGCGCGATCGTGGCCGCGACGCCGCTGCCGGTCAGCGCCGACCTGGAGAGCTGCTACGGCGCGTCCGGCGAGGAGATCGCCCACACTATCCGGCTGGCCGCCGACGCGGGCCTGGTGGGCGCCTCCATCGAGGACGCCACCGGCGACCCGGACGACCCGATCCTGCCGATCGAGACGGCAGTGGAGCGGGTGGCGGCGGCCGTCGAGGCGGCCCGGGCACTGCCGTTCCCGTTCACGCTGACCGCGCGGGCGGAGAACTTCCTGTACGGCCGGGGTGATCTCAAGGACACCATCGTGCGGCTCCAGGCCTACGAGGCGGCGGGCGCCGACGTGTTGTACGCGCCGTGTCTGCCGGACGTCGAGGCGATCCGCACCGTGTGCGCGGTGCTCGATCGGCCGGTCAACGTGCTCGCGGGGGTCGGCCCGGCCTTGTCGGTCGGGGAGTTGCGCGAGTGCGGCGCCCGGCGGATCAGCCTGGGTTCGGCGTTCGCCCGGGCCGCGCTGGGCGGCTTCCTGCGCGCGGCGCGCGAGGTGCGCGAGCACGGGACGTTCGCCTTCGTCGGGCAGGCCGTGCCCTACGCCGAGGTGAACGCGCTGATGTCCGAGCCGGCCGCCGAACCGGAGGAGGACTCGTGACCGGCCCGTCCGCCCACCTGCACGGGCCGCGGTACGTCCTGGGCGAGTTCGAGGTCCCGCACACGAGCATCGCCAACCTGGCCGCGCGCGCCGCCGAGTTCAAGATGGCGCCGACGCCCGGCCTGTGGGGCTGGGGGTCCGTGCGCCGGACCGAGCGAAGCCTGGAGGCGATGGCGGCGCAGAGCGCCGCCGCGACCCTGCGGGCCACGGCGAGCGGCGCCGACGCGGTCGTACTGTGTTCCACCCGGGTGCCCGGTCCCTCGGCGGGTCACGGCGCGTTCATGGAGACCTTCCTGGCCGAGTCGGGCCTGGACGACGTCCCCTTCTACGGACAGAACATGAACCGCTGCGTGAACCTGCTGGCCGCGATCGACACCGCGACCGCGTTCGTCCGCGCCGGCCGCCACCGGCGGGTGCTGGTGGTCACCACCGACAGCGCCGCGCACGAGGACGACCGGATGGCGAGCTACGCGCTCTTCAGCGACGGGGCGGCGAGTTGCCTGGTGGCGGCCGAGGGTGAGGTCCGGGGCGGCTACGAGATCCTCGCCTGCGCGAGCGCCCAGGACCCGGTCGGGCTGGCGCACACCAACGAGATCAGCGCGGACCTGGCCCGCACGGTGAACGAGCGCCTGCTCACCCCCCTGGGGATGAAGCCGGGCGACATCGCGGGCCTGCTGCACGCGAACATCTTCAAACCCGTGATCGTGATGAAGGAACGGCAGGCCGGTTTCACCCCGGCCCAGCTCCATCTGGACAACATCACCCGGGTGGGCCACTGCTTCGCCGCCGATCCGCTGATCAACCTGGTCGACCGGGCCGAGGCGGGGCACGTCGAACCGGGCCGGCACTACCTGCTGGCCGCCGGCGTTCCCGGTCAACGGATCGGAGTGCTGCTGCGCAGGGCCGCCGGATGACCGTGGACGACACCCCGAGAAGGAGGCCCAAGATGACCACCGCCCCGCGTACGCCGGGCCGCGACCGTGGCTTCGTGCCCTTCGTCCTTCCCGACACCATCGACGCGCTGCCGCACCGGCCCTTCGCGTTCAGTCGCGCCGGCTGGGAGGAGGCCCGGGCGGCCACGCTCGCGGAGCCGAACGAGTTGTTCCGGCTCCTGCTGCGCGACCAGGAGTCGGAGTCGACGCTCCTGGTCGCCCGGCGGGTGATCGACGCCTTCCTGCCCGCGGCACAGGACCGGGCCCCGGACCCGACAGCCCACGCCGACGTCGACGCCGACACGATCGCCGCCGAAGTGCGGGCCGTCCGGGACGAGTCGGCCGCGGTCCTGGCGGCCCTGACCCGATCGGGCCCGCAGGCGCGCGCGAACGCCCTGCGCGAGCGCGCGCCGCTGGCCCTGTCGGCCGGCTGCCGGTTGGACACCATCTCCCAGCCCGCGACCCAGCCCTCCGTCGTCGTCAACCGGCTCTTCGCCCACCACCTGGCGCTGCGCGGCGGCGGCAACGCCGAGCGCGGCCAGGCCCGGTTGCGCCGGCGCGCGCTGGAGAGCGCGGGCGTATTCCTGCCGGAGATCGCCGCCGCCGACTTCCTGGACAAGGCCCGGGCCCGCCCGCTCACCGCCCTGCACGGCAGCTTCCACCTGGCCCTGTCCCGGCTGCCCGCCACCTTCCTGCCCGAGGTCTCGGGCGTGCACTACGCCTGCCACGCGCTCGGCGTGGACGACCTGCTCGCCGACACCGCGCCGCTGCTGCCCGAGCCGGACCTGCGCGAGGTGCTGGCCGAGCACCTGGCGCTGGCCGGTCCGGCCGCGCGGCGCAGGTTGTACACGGCCGTGCGACTGACCCTGGACCTGGAGCGGGAGCACGTCGCGATGCTCGCCGAACTCGGTGCCTGGCGCGAGAGCCTCACCCTGGAGTCGAAGGTCGCCGGGATCATCGCGCGCCACGCCCCGCTCGCCGGCCGCCAGCACGGCGACGTGCGGATCGGCGGCAAGGCGCTGACGGACGTCTTCGGCGCGGCCCGGATCGACCTCGCCGGCTTCCTGGCCGACCTGCGCGAGTCCGGCCGGCTGCGCGGGCCCGGCAACGGCGACTGCCGGCTCCTGGACGCGATGCGCTTCGGCGGGCCGATGTTCGGGATCTTCGACGAGCACGAGGCGGCGACGTTGCGGGCCTGGGCGGCGAGCGTCCAGGCCGGCGAGCGGCCCGCCATCGAGATCTCGCCCGAGACCGCCGGTGACGAGGCGGCCGAGCGCAGGCGGGCCGCGATCGCCCGCAGCGCGCCCGCCGACGTCGTGATCGCCGAGGCCGAACCGCGCGACCACCGCGAGTTGTTCCACCGCCTGGTCAACATCGAGAACTTCCCCAACACCCTGCCGATCGCCGCCGAGCGGGCCGAGCGCTGCTTCCGGGACGCGGAGATCCTGTTCGTGCACGGCGCCGGCGGCAGGTACACCGACGCGACCTGGTTCGACTACAGCCCGCAGGCGCTCTACGAGCGGGCCGAGCGGGTCTACTGGGAGAAGCTGGTCGACCCGTACGAGCCGCTGCGCGAGATCCCGGACCGCGACGAGGTGCTCTTCCGGCAGTCCACCTACTACCTCACCTACCTCATCGACGGCGCCTGGCTGCACCGCCTCGGCAATCTCGGGCACGACGAGCGCGAGACCGACGCGATGTTGTTCGCCATCTACGCCGACGAGATGGGCAACGGCGACCTGCGCAAGAACCACATCACGCTGACCCACCGGGTGTTGGCCAGCGCGGGTATCCGGCTTCCGCACATCCGCGACGAGGCATTCATCGAGCAGGACGAACTCCCGGACGACCTCTACGGGTTCGCGATCCAGCAGTTGTGCATGTGCCTGTTCCCCGACCGGTTCCACAACGAGATCCTGGGCTACAACCTGGCGATCGAGATGTTCGGCTCCGGCGAGATGCGGCTGCACGAGTTGCAGAAGTTGCGCCACCACGGCATCGACGACTGCTACGAGCAGGCGCACCTGACCATCGACAACTTCTCCGCCGGGCACGCCAGGCAGGCCGCCGACATCATCGTCGGCTACCTCGACCGGGTGCGGCGCACCGTGGGCGAGGCGGCGGTGGCCGAACAGTGGCGCCGCGTGTGGCGCGGGTACGCCTCCTTCGCGTACTTCCTCGAACAGCCGATGCTCAAGCGCATATCCGCCGGCGACCCGCCCGCCGGCCCGGACACCCCGTCCCCCGGCGAGGTCGACGACCTGGCCGACCTGGTCATCTGAGTCGGCCCCGACCCCGCGAGACCACGAACCGGCAACCGGAGGACACCACATGGCCGACCCCCACCCGCGCACGACCGACGTCGGGATCACGATGCGACACGAGACGCGCGAGAGCGAGCGGCGGGCACCGATCGTGCCGGCCGACGCCGCGCGGCTGGTCGCGCACGGCATCACGCTCACCGTCGAGCACTCGCCGCAGCGCGCGTTCCCCATCTCGGACTATCTCGACGCCGGTTGCGTGGTCGCCGAGGCCGGTACCTGGCTCGACGCCCCGGCCGCGGAGTTCGTCGTCGGCCTCAAGGAACTGCCCGACGGGCCCTCTGCGTTGGCGCACCGACACGTGTACTTCGGCCATGCGTACAAGGGCCAGCGCGACGCCGCGGCGCTGCTGCGGCGCTTCGCGGCGGGTGGCGGCGCGCTGCTGGACATGGAGTACCTCACCGACGCGGACGGGCGGCGGCTGGCCGCGTTCGGGTATTGGGCCGGGTACATGGGCGCCGCGCTCGCGGTGCTCCGGCATCGGGGACGGCTGGACCTGCCGCTGCGACCGCTGGCGAAGGAGGCCCTGGACCGGATGTTGCGCGAGGCGTCCGGCGACGCGCGGCCGAGCGTGCTGGTCGTCGGGGCGCTGGGCCGGTGCGGGCGCGGCGCGCGGGACGCGCTGGCGGTCGCCGGGATCGAACCGACCTGCTGGGACGTCGCCGAGACCCGATCGCTGGACCGCGCGGCCCTGCTGGATCACGACATTCTCGTCAACGCCGTGCTGGTGACCGCGCCGACCCCGCCGTTCGTGACCGTCGATTCGCTGCGGTCCGGGCCTCGGCGACTGTCCCTGATCGCGGACGTCACGTGCGATGTCGCCTCGCGCGACAACGTGTTGCCGATCTACCACGACACCACCGATTGGCGCGAGCCGGTCCGCCCGCTGCGCGACGTCGGCGACCCGCTGGGCGTGATCGCCATCGACAACCTGCCGTCGCTGCTGCCTCACGAGGCCAGTGTCGCCTTCTCCGCCGAACTGACACCCCATCTGCTGACCCTGGGAGAACCCGGCCAACCCTGGCAGCGCTGTCTGCGGGTCTTCCGCGAGGCATGCGAAGCGAACGGCCTGGAAACGGAGAACATCCATGTCTGACGCGATACCCGCCGACGGAACCGTGCACTGGATCGGCACCGGCCTGTCCACCGGCGGCGGCTTGCGCGTGGTGGCCGACCGGGCCCGGCGGCTGCTGGTGTGGGGCCGCACCGACGCCAAGGCCGAGCGCTGCCTGGCCCGGCTGGGCCTGACCGACCGCGCCGGCGCCCGCACGTACGATCTCGGCCGGCTCGCCGAGGAGTTGCGCATTGGCGACATCGTGGTGTCGATGTTGCCCGCGAGCGAGCACCCCGCGCTGGTGCGGCTGTGCGTCGAGCGCAACGCCCACTTCGCGTGCAGCAGTTACGTCTCCGAGGGCATCCTGGCCGAGGCACCGGCCGCGGCGAAGGCCGGCCTGGTCGTGCTGACCGAGGCCGGCCTCGACCCGGGCATCGACCACCTGTTCGCCGACCTGCTGGTGGCCAGGGGCCGCGAGGTCGTCGGCGACGGCCCGGCCACGGTCGAGTTCACCTCGTACTGCGGCGGAGTCCCCGCCGAGCCCAACGAGTTCCGCTACCGCTTCAGTTGGGCACCACGCGGGGTGCTGAGCGCGCTGCGCGCACCGGCCCGCTACCTCGACGAGGGCGTCGAGCGGGTGGTCGACCTGCCGTGGACGGCGACCCGTCCGCACGTGCTCGACGGCGAGACGTTCGAGGCCTATCCCAACCGCGACAGCGTCCCCTACCTCGCCCAGTACGCCTTCCCGCCCGCCTGGCAGGCGCGCGTGTTCGTGCGCGGCACGCTGCGCCTGGAGGGCTGGCTGCGGGCCTGGGAGGACGTCTTCGCCACGGTGCGCACCGGCGACGGCGACCGCATCGCCGCCCTCGCCGACGAACTCGCCGCCCGCCATCCGACCACCGACGCCGACCGCGACCGGGTCGTGCTCGCCGTCGCGCTCGACATCCGCGGCGCGAACGGCGCTTCCTGGCGCGGCGAATACGTCCTGGACACGGTCGGCGACGCCGAGGAGAGCGCGATGGCGCGGTGTGTGTCCCTGCCGCTGGCGTACGGGATCACCGAGATCCTCGACGGGACGGCGCCCGCCGGCCTGCGCCAGGCCGCCCAGGGTGCCGAGGACGCCCGGCGGTGGCTGGCCTTCCTGAGCGCGAACGGCGTCGACTGGCGCTTCGACGAACAACGCCGGACGGGCTGAGCACCGGCTCGTCCCACGATCCACCGATCCACCGATCCACCGATCCACCGATCCAGGAGGACACGGAACCATGACCCAGGCACGACTCGAGTCGCGGGATTCCGCCGACCGGCCCAAGGCATTCATCCTGACCGGCTCGTTCCCCGTGATCCGCCGCAATCCGCTGTATCTGACCGAACTCTCCGGGCGCGGCCTCGAGATCCTGGTCATCACCGCGGAGTCCTACCGCGAGCAGGCGACGGCGGCGATGGCCGACACCTCCAATCCCGCCTCGCAGATCACCGAAATCGCTTACGTCACCGGCGACTTCACCGTCCAGGGCGCGTTCGTAGCGGGCGCGATCGCCCGGACCGCGGCCTGGCGTGAGGCGTACACCATCGTCGGCGCCTACGCCGTGGGCGACTACCTCGCCGAGCCGACCGGCCTGCTCGCCGACGGACTCGGCGTGCGCTCGCCCGGCTTACGCGCCAGCCGCGCCTGCCGCAGCAAGTACCTCCAGCGCTGGTACGCCGCCGACCTGGGACCGGCGTCGCTGACCATTCCCGCCGGAGAGCGCGCGAGCGTCGACCTCGGCGCGGTGCGCTTCCCCGCCGTGGTCAAACCCGCCTCGCGCGCCTCCAGTTCCGGCGTCGAGACGGTCGACGACGTGGCCGCGCTGCGCGAGCGGCTGGCGACGTACCCCGACCACGAGGTCGTCCTGGTCGAGGAGAAGGTGCTGGGCCCGGAGTTCTCCGTGGAGAGCCTCGTCCAGGACGGATCGGTGGTCTTCGCGTCGGTGACGGACAAGGTCACCACCGACAGCCACACGCACACCTTCGTGGAGATGGCGCACAGCGTGCCCGGCGTGCGCGAGGATCTGCGCGAGGCGCTGTTGACGGCCAATCGGCGACTGGTGGAGGCGCTCGCGTTCGAGAACGGGATCGCGCACTCCGAATGGCGGGTCGGCGACGACGGTCGCCCGCGCCTGATGGAGGTGGCCGCGCGCACTCCCGGCGACGGGCTGCTGACGCTGTATCAACTGGCCACCGGCCGCCCCCTGGAGCCGGAGATCCTGCGCATCGCGCTCGGCGAACCGGCCGCCTACCCGCGGCCGCACCGCTACACCCGGCAGGTCTACCTGGAGCACCGGCCCGGCACGCTGGAGGACGTCGTCCTGGACTGGCCGGACGTACGGCCCGAGTGGATCGGCGACAGCGGCGTGTGGCCGGACATCAAGCCCGGCGGGCCGGGCGACGAACCGACGCTGCGCGCCGTGCTGGTCCTGCACAAGCGCGGTGCCTCGCTGGTACCGCTCACCAATTCCGACGACCGGTCCGTCACCTTCTTCATCGACGCCCCCACGCCCGACGGACTCGACGCCCTGGAGCAGCGCGTCCGCGCCGCCCTGCGCATCGTCATCGGCTGACCGGCATGACCGACGTCGTCCACGAGGAGGGCCACGACAGCGACAAGGCCGCCGTGGTGGCCACCTTCCGGCAGGCCTCGCTCCCGGCGAAGACGCTGCTCGCCGGGGCGTTCGTCAACCGCCTCGGCGCCTTCCTGAACATCTTCCTGGTGTTGTTCCTGACCGCGCGGGGCTACTCGGACGGTCAGGCGGCGTTCGCGCTGGGTGTCTACGGCGGCGGCGCCATCGTGGGCGTGCTGCTGGGCGGGGCGCTGTCGATCAGGCTCGGCGCGCGCACCGCGAGCGTGCTGAGCATGGTCGGCGCGAGCGTGCCCCTGGCGGCCATCCTCTACCTGCCCTCGTTCGGCCTGATCCTGGTGGCGGTGGCCCTGGTCAGCCTGGCCGGGCAGCTCTACCGTCCGGCGTCGGCCACCCTGCTCTCCGATCTCACCCCGGCGAACCGCCAGGTGATGATCTTCGCGATGTACCGCTTCGGGCTGAACCTGGGCGCCACCGTCGCGCCGCTGTTCGGATTCGCGCTGTACAACCTGGCCGGCCGCAGCTACGCCCTGGTCTTCTGGGTCGAGGCGACGATCGCGCTCTTCTACGCGACCATCGCGTGGCTGACGTTGCCGCCCCGATCCGCCGAGCCGGGCGCGGCGGGCGCGCCCGCCGAAGCGGACGCCGACGGGGAGGAAGGCGCACAGGAGAGTGAACGGCTCGGGCGGGGCGGGTATCGCGCCATGCTGCGCGATCGCCGCTACATGCTCTACCTGACCGCGATCTTCTTCTTCGGGGTCGTCTACGTGCAGTACCTGTCCACGCTGCCGCTCGACGTCAAGGACAGCGGCGTGGCGATCTTCTGGTACACGCTGGCGGTGTCGCTGAACGGCTTCATCGTCATCTCGTTCGAGCTGCTGGTCACCAAGTACGCGCAGGCCTGGTCGCAACGCCTGACCATGGCGTGGGCCCTGGTCCTGGTGGGCGTCGGCGTGGCCGTGTACGGCCTGCCGCTGGGCCCGGCCGTGATCCTGCTCGGCACGCTGATCTGGTCCGTCGGCGAGATCCTCGGCGGCCCGGCGACCACGGCCTATCCGGTGGTCGCCGGACCCGCGCATCTCAAGGGCCACTACATCGGCGGCTTCCACTTCGCCTGGAGCCTGGGCGCGGCGGTCGGACCGGTCGTGGGCGGGTGGTTGTTCATTCGCTTCGGGCATCAGGTGTGGCCGGTGCTGACGGTGGGTTCGGTGTTGTCGATCGTGCTGGTGCTGGTGTCGGTGCGGGACAAACCCGTGGCGGAGCCGCTGGGTTCCGACGCCGCCGACGCGTCGAGCGCCGCGGCCGGCGCGTCGGGCGGGTGACAGGGGGCCGATTTCCCGCCGCGGACCCACGCCCGAGGCGTCGACGGCGGTCCGCGAGGGAATCAGAGGATCAAGGACGGGCGGTGTCGCTATCGTTGCGTACCGGCCGTGCCCGTCCGGGTGCGCAGAGGGAAGGCTCATGGTGTTCACAAGCGTTCTGATGGTCGAGCAGCCGCTGTCCGCGGCGGACGTCGAGCTCGTCACCACCCTCCACGACGACACGATGTCCTTCGTCGTGCTGATGCAGCCGCGCGGCAACGAGGACCGACTGCTGCGCTCGATCGACGACGTCGCGCTCGGCGAGCTGAAGCAGGCCGTCCACGAGGCCGACGAGCCGGAAGGCGAGGGAGCCGAAGGACCCGCCGCCCTGGCACTGGAGCACTCGCTCCGAAGCCTGCGGGACACCGGCAGCGAGGCCGTGGGCCAACTGATCGAAGGCCACCCCCTGGACCTGCTTCGATCCGTGGTCGAACAGACCCACGCCGACGAGGTGATCGTGCTGACCGCCCCGCACCTCGTCGAGGAGTTCTTCCACCGGGACTGGGCCAGCCGGGCCCGCCACAAGGTGGGCGTTCCGGTACTGAAGCTGTACGCCCACGACGACCAGGAGGAGTGACCCGGCAAGTCCGCGACGGCGGCGGGCCGGGCGGACTCACCGGTCGCCGCCGGCTGCCCCGGCAGGACGGATGCCCTCGCCGGCGCCGATGGTGAGATTGTTCAAGATCCTTGCCGGGCCGCCGATGCTCTCGGTGTGAATTTCTCGTTCCCGATTCCCGAATTCAAGGCCCTCCGGCCGCATCCGGCGGCTCCACTCCGGCCCGTGCCGCCCGCCCGCCGGCGACGTTGGACAGGGGTCGTCGTGGCGGTCGCCGTGACGTCCGCCCTGGTGACGGGCTCGGCGAGTCCGAGCCCGAAGCGGCCGGTGGCCTCCCTCGCGTCGATCAACGCCAAGCGGGCGGCGGTCATCACGCTCGACGGTGACCACTTGACCCTCGCGCAGATGAAGGCCGTGCTGCACGGGAACGCGGGCGCGGTACGCCTGGCCCCGGCCGCCGCCGAACGCATGCGCACCGCCCGCACGGGAGCGTTGGCGGCGCTCGCCCGCGGACAACGCGTGTACGGCTGGAACCAGGCGCTGGGCCCGCTCAAGGACCATCCCCTCACCGATGAACAACAGCGCGACTTCCAACGCCGGGTCCTGCGCTCGCACGCGGCCGGTACCGGCGAGGAACTCCCCCCCGGCGTGGCCAGGTTGGCCCTGGTGCTGCGGGCGAACGCGATGGCCCGGGCCAGGATGGGCGTACGGCCCGAGATGGTCGAGCGCATGCTCGCGTTGGTCAACGCGGGCGTGACCCCGGTGATGCCCTCGATCGGCTCGCTGGGCACGGGAGACCTCCAGCCGATGGCCGCCGCGGGACTCGTGCTCACCGGCGACGCGGGCACCGCCCGGTTCCGCGAGGGGCCCGCGCGCGGAGCCCGCGAGGTGCTCCAACAGGCGGGGCTGCCGGTCGAGTTCCCGTTGGAAGCGGGTGAGACGCTGCCACTGATCAGCGGCAGCGGCGTGCTGACGGCCCGTTACGCGGCATCGGTGGATCGCTCGGAACGGTTCCTGGACCAATTCCGCGGCGCGTTCGCGCTGTTCCTGGAGGCGACCCGGGCCGAGGCGAGTTCGCTGGACGAGCGCACCCACGCCGAGCGGCGCATCCCCGCCGAGGAGCACGAGGCGGCCCGGCTGCGCGAGTTGACCGACGACAGCGCGTGGATGACCGAGCAGGGCCGGGAGCGGTTCGGCGAGACCTCGCCGCGCGTGCAGGACGCGGTGTCCGTACGCGCCGCCCCGCACATCGTCGCGACCGCCCGGCAGACCCTGGACGAGGCACAGACCATCATCACCCGCGAGGCGAACGCCTCGACGTCCAACCCGCTGCTGTTCGAACGCCCGGACCACACGTGGGAGTTCGTGATGGGCGGCAACTGGGACGGCGCGCAGATCGGACACGCGATCGACACCCTCAACGCGCAGATCACCGACGTGTCCGTGCTCTCGCACGAGTTGTCCGGACGGCTGATCGCGTCCAAGTGGAGCTACGGACTCCCCGACAACCTCGCCGGCCCGCCGATCGGGCTCAACTCCGGCATGGTGCAGGTCCAGACCGTCGGCGCGGCGCTGATCCCGGAGATGCAGGCGCGCGCGATGCCCGCAGGGGTGCTGTCCCGACCGGAGAAGTTCGGACAGGAGGATCACAACACGATGGCCATGGCCTCGGCGCGCAACCTCGACGACAACCTGCACCGCGCCGAGATCGTGTTGGCCGTGCAGTTCCTCCTCGCCGCGCAGGGCATCGACCTGGCCCGTCCCACCATGGGCGACCTGCCCCTGGCCAAGGCCACCGACGAACTGCACCACCGCTTCCGGGAACGGGTACCCACCCTCGGTGAGGACCGCTGGATGACGCCCGACGTCGACACCGCCGTCGACATGGTCACCCGAGGCGCCCTGCGCCCCGACGGGGTCTGACCCCCGCGCGATCCCGCCGGAGCGGCGGCGTCGACGCGGGTCGACGCCGCCGACCGGGCCGGCCGTACCGGAGCCGCCGGACTCCGGGGCCGGGGCACGGCGTCTCCCGGGGGCGGGGCGCATGGTCGCGACCCTTCGGACCGGGGTCCGGGCCCGGGTCACTACGCTGCCGTCATGTCCTCGCACGAGCCGGTCCTGCCGCCGTGGATCGAAGGGGAGGTGTGCGGGTACTGCCCGTCGCTGCGCTTCGCCGCCGGCGAGTTCGACGTGGCCGCCCGGCCGGACCCGGCGTGGCCGTGGCGCCCGGGCGAGGGGCGCCGCATCGACGCGGAGTCGGGTGTGGGGGTGTGCGTGCACCCGCACAAGGTGCGCCTGCCGGTGGGCCGCTGGGGCAGCGAACGCCGGGCCCCGGACCTGTCCGCCTGGCGCGCTCCCGAACCGGACGTCGCGCCCCCGCGCGACCCGGATCCCGCGCGGCCCGCCGAGCCGGTCACCCCGTCCCAGGGCCTGCGACGCCTCCTTCGCGGCACCCGCCCCACCCCGCGCGAGCCGCGGCGCGACGAGCGGCGCCCGGCGGCGGAACGGCGCGCGCCCTCGGTTCCCGGCCTGGTGTTGCCGGGGGTTCCGGCCGACGCCGACCGCCTCGTCCCGTGGCTGCGCGACGTGCTGAGCCGCGCGGAACCCGAGCGGTTCGCCGACATCCTCGACGCGGCCGAACGCGCCGCCGCCGCGACGCACCCACCCGAAACGATCGTCGCCGCGCTCCGCGACGCGATATCCCAGGGGGCGTCGTGGAGCTCGGCGGGGGATTGAAGACACGCCCTGGCCAGGGCGTGTCTTCAATGGCGAGGGTGCACCGCGCGCGGGGCGACCGGACTGCGACCCGAGTCGAGTGCCGCCGCGACGCGGACGTCGAGCACACGCCGGTGGGCGGGACCCCGAAGGAATCCCGCCCACCGGTGGGCCTCGACCGCGCGCGGGCGCGGGCTACGGCCGGTTCTCGACCGTGACCGTCTCGTTGTCCGAGTGCACCAGGAGGCGGTGCTTCCGGTCGGGTTGGTCGGCCATCCACGCCACCTGGTTCGGTACGTCGACGACCACCCGGGCCGGGTGTTCGCCGTGCGCGCGGGCCACGTGCTCGCGCATCGCGACCTCCTCCGCGTGCAGTCGGGCCGGGGCCCCGGCCGGCAGGCCGTAGACGTAGGCCAGCCCGCCGGTCGGCCAGTCGGCCTGCTCCAGCACGGCCCGGTCCAGCCGGCTGGCGCCCCCGACGACCTGGGACATGCTCATCGCCGGGGCGTATCGGCGCTCCAGGAGGAAGGCTCGCCGGTCCGCGCCGGATTGCAGCTCCAGCACACTCGGCGGCGAGACCATGCTGACGTTGCGGAACGCGGCGCACAGCCGGTCCCCCGCCAACACCTGGAAGTCGACGAAGAGCAGATCACCCTCGGCTCCGGCCGGACGGGCCTCCACGCGCAGTTGCCCCTCCGTGGGGAACGGGGCGAACAGGTCCATCCGAACCAGGCCGTGCGGATAGGGCACCACGTTCGGCCCGACCTGCGGATAGGGCAACCAGAACACCCGGTCGGCGATGATGTGCGTCGCCGCGTCGAGCAGCCCGGGATGGGTGAACGTACCCGGAACGGAACCGCGTCGCGCGTCCAGGATGCCCACCGCTCCGCCGCTGCCGTAGCCGACCTCGGTGAGGTACTGGAAGGCCGGACCGTGTGGCAGCCGATTGGTCAGATACGGCAGCTCCGCGCGCCGGGCATCGGTGAGCGGCGGCAGCGGAGCCGGCGTCGCGGGCCGGTCGAAGGTGATCGTCGCCTCGGCCACGAGTTCGAACCGGGACAGCGCCTCGTTCCGGGCCGGCCGCCACATCAACAGGCTGACGTGTACGTCCCGCTCCCGACCCGCGATCGGCTCGACCCTGGTGGCCAGACGTGTGGGGCTCACCACCGGGATCCAGCGCTGGAGGCGCAGTTCCCGCAGACCGGTGGCCCGGAGTCCGGTGTGCGTGCTCGCCGCCTGGAAGAGGTGGTCCACCGTGCACATCATCGGCAGCACCGGCAACGTCCAGGTGGGGCAGTGGTCCAGCACCCACGGATCGTCGTCGGGGCTGACCACGAACTCGCGCTCGGCCGGGCCGCGTTGCGGCGTCGGCATCGGCATCGGCGCGGCGACCGCAGTTGCCTCGGCGACCTCGGCGACCTCGGCGATTTCGGCCACCGGTTCGGCCGGCAGCACCGGGGCGATCGAGGCGACCGGAGGTACCGGTTCCCCCGGTCCCACCGGGTGCGGTACCGGTGCGCCCGTCCGCGCGACATGCGGTGCCGGTGCCCCGACCTCCGCCGGATACGGCTCCCGGAACGCGCCCGCGACCTCGAGCAGTGCTCGGGCCGCCCGCTGCTGCATCTCCAGGAACAGCAGGTGGTTCTCGTGCCGAGCGTTCAGGAACTGCAGATGCGACCTGCCCACGAGCCGCTGGTGGGCGCTGAGCGCGGCCGGCACCAGGCTCTCCTCGACCGACACGTGGCTCGGCGTCACCGACGGGGGCGGCGGGGGCGCGGCCATGGCCGGGGCCGCGACCGCGGCCGGGACCGCAGCCGGGACCGCGACCGCGGCCGAAGTCCGGGCCACCGCCCGTGCGCCGGCACCGATCTCGACCGCCGGCACCGCGCGGGCCGCCGGAAGCGCCACGAGTTCGCGCGCCGGGCGCGCCTCCTGGAGCCGCAGCACGGTCCTGAGGTCGAAGAACGCGATGCTGGACAGACGCCGGGCGGGCGTCTCCCCTTCGGCCCTCCGGCCCAGTGTCGCGAAGCCGGTCTCGGCCGGGGCCGTGTCCCCCGCGTTCAGGACGAGCTCGGCCGGCGGCGCGCCGAGCGCGGCGACGCTCACCATCGCCCGGGTCAACTCCGGCCGCGGCACTGCCCCGGCGCCCAGGGTGGGCACACTGCGGTGGTACAGGGCCACGGTCGCACAGGCCACGCTCAGGAGGCCGGCGGCGCAGTGCGGGCGACCGAACAGGCCGGACGGATCCAACCGATCCGACCGGTCCGACCGGTCCGACTGCGCGAGCGAGGATTCGAGGTCGCCGACCACCAGATCGACGGCGTCCGACGCCGCCGCCCCGTCGGCCGAGTCCCGGTCCCGGCCCTGCGGTTCGATCAGGGCGAGGACGGGGTCGCCGTCCCGACGCGCGTGGTCGAGTCGCTTCAGGGCCAGCACCACGGCCGCGTTTCCCTCGGCTCCGGGGAGTCCGAGGTCGCGGACGACCGCTCGGTGGACCACCGTGGAGGCGAGGTCGACCGCGCCCACGAGTGCCGCGTCGCTCGCCCCACTGCCGATCGCGTCGACCGCCATGTCGAGCGCGCGGATCCCGGAGGCCTCCTCGGCGCAGACCGCGACGCTGTGGTCGGTCAGCCGAAGTTGCGCGCTGATCCGGTTGGCGGCGATGTTGCCCAGGCCCCCGAGGGACCACGGCGGGCAGTTCAACGGGTCGGCGACGCGGTCCTCGGAGGACGCCTCGGCCGCCGCCGACCGGCGCGCCTCCAGGGTGGTGCGGTTGTGCCAGACCGAGAACTCGGCGTGCACGGTCGCCGCGCCGACGCCGACGAGCACCATGGTGCGCTCCTCGGGCAGTTCCAGCCCGCGGGCGGCGTCGCGGGCGGCCTCCAGCACCAACAGGTGTTCGCCGGAGGTCTGGAGCATGTCGTTGGGCGGCATGCGCAGGCCGTCCACGCGCAGTTCGACCGTACGCGGCGGTCGCAGCCTGGGCTCGCCCGCCAGCAGGGCGTCGACGAAGTCGCCGGTGGTGTCGCCGTCACCGACGCGGGCGCCGAGGCCGACGACCGCCACCTGGTGCCGGCGGCGCGCGGCGGGGCCGGGCACGGCCACGCCGGGGAAGGAGACCGACGCCCGGTCGGCGGTGTTCCAGGCGTCCACGACCAGGTGGGCGTTGACACCGCCGAAGCCGAATCCGCTGACCGCGGCGCGCCGAAGGCCCTGCCACTCCTCCGGCCGGGCCAACGGACGCAACGGTGTGCCGCGCATGGCGTCGATGGCCTCGTCGGCACCGACGGTGGGCGGCAGCGTGCCGTGTTCCATCGCGCCCAGCACCTTGAGCAGCGCGGCGCCCGACGCGGCGGTGAGCGGATGGCCGAGGTTGCCCTTGACCGAGCCGACCGGCAGGTCCGTACGCTCCGCGAAGATCCGGGCCGCGCAGCCCGCCTCCACGGTGTCGCCGACCGCGGTGCCGGTGGCGTGGCATTCCAGCAGGGACACCGTCTTGGGATCGATGCCCGCGGCCTGGTAGGCCAGGCTCATCGCGCGTTGTTGCCGGCCGCCGTCCGGGACGAGCATGCCGCCCCGGCCGCCGTCGTTGGTCGCCCCGATGCCGCGGATCACGCCCAGCACGGGCACGTCCGCGGCCAGGGCGTCCTCCAGCCGCATGAGCGCGACCATGGCGGTCCCCTCGGCGGGGACCAGACCGTCGGCGTCCCGGTGGAAGGGCCGGGAGCGTCCGCTGGGGCTCAGTGCCCCCAGCCGACCCATGCCGTGGCTGATGATCTCGGGCGCGCCGCCGTTGAGCGCCCCGGCGACCATCAGGTCCGCCTGCCGGAAGGAGAGCTTCCGGCAGGCGAGTTCGATCGCGTACAGCACCGAAGCGCAGGCCGCTTCCAGGACCACGGCGCCGGCGCGCAGTTCGAACGCCCGGGCCACCAGTTGCGCCGGGAGCCCGAAGCAGAACCGGCTCGCCGGGATCGGCGCGTGCCGGTCGTGCCGGGGCCATCCGGCCCGGACCTCGGCCGGCTGCGAGCGCAGCCAGACGTCCTCGGCGTAGGCGGTCATCGACGTGGTCGGGCACGAGATGTTGCCCAGGACCAGCCCCGCGCGTGGCTGCAGGCCGAGCCGGCCGACGTCCGCGAGCGCCTGCCGGGTCGCGTGCATGACCCAGCGCACGGTCGGATCCAGGCCCATGACCTGTTCGGCGTCGATGGCCAGGCCGTTCGGGTCGAAGCGCTCCTCGAACCCGGTGACATGGCCGAACACGGTGCTCGCGGGGTCGGCCCCGCTCCAGTCGGGTCCGGCCTTCGAGCGCCCGATGGAGAACGGGGTCAGTCGTACCGCGCCGGAGACCACGGTGTCCCACAGTTCGGCGGGATCGTTGGCTCCGGGCAGAACGCAGCCGCGTCCCACGATGGCGATGGCGGGAAAGTTCATGCCCCTCACGCGTCCGTCGAGATCAACGCCGCGGTTCGCTGCGAGCTGGACAGGTCCGGACGGTAGACCATCTCCACGCCGGCGAGCACGCCCAGGACCCGCTCCGCGCCCTCGTGTTCGGTGGTCAGCCAGATGTCGCAGATCGCGTTGTCGGTGCCCTGCATGACGCTGTGCACGGTGCACTTGACCGGCGCGTCCACGGCTCCGGTCGACAACACGCGTACCTCGCGAACGCCCATCGGCAGGGACTGCACGCTGGCCGAGGACAACACCCACAGGCAGGCCGCCTGGAGCGCGCCGTCCATGACGAGCGGGTCGGTCTGCCAGTTGTCGTGCGCCCAGCCGAGCTGCCGGAGCCCGACGAGGTCGCAGGTCGCCCCGGCGGAACTCAGCCCGTTGATCGTGCTGATGGCGTGGAAGAGCGGTCCGTGGAAGAGCATGGCCCCGTCGTAGACGGCGCTGCCGGGGTGTACCTCGAAGCTCTCGTCGACGGGCTCCGCGGCCGGGGCGGTCAACGTCGCGACCTCGCCCGGACCCGCGAGGGCCGCGTAGTGCAGGGCGCCGTCGGCACTCTTGAGTTCCAGGCGCAGCGGGGCGTCCGGGTGGGTGGCGTCCGGGCGCGCGTGCACCCGCAGCCGGGTCTCCTCCACACCGAACTTGTCCAGTGCGACGGCGCGCAGCACGCGCAGGTCGCGGACCAGCACGGAATCCTGGTCGGGCAGGGCCGCACGCGCGGCGCGGGCGAACCATTCCAGGACCAGGGCCACCGGCACCACGGGGCGTCCCGCGATGCTGTGGTCGACCAGGTAGGGGTGGGTGTCGGCGCCGACCAGGATCTCCGTGACGCCGCCGTGGTCGGTCTCGACGGCGGGACCGGCCGCGCCGGCGGCGATCGAGACGCAGGCCGGTCCGGACTGCTCGAGTTCGGTCATGAACGCCTGGACGCCCGCGCTCTCTTCCAGGAGCGGGACGCCGAGCCGGCGGAAGTGCTCGGCGTGCGCGGGGGAAACCATGCCGGCGGCCCAGGGGCCCCAGGCCACGGCCCGAACGGTGCACTGCGGGCGGTGGGCCGCCTCGGTCGCGGTGATCTGCTCCATGGCCTGGTTGGCCGCCGCGTAGTCGCTCTGCCCGGCGGTGCCCAGTCGCGCGCTGACCGAGGAGAAGGCGCACACCAGGCGCACCGGGTCGTTGTCGGTCAGGTCCAGGAGGGTGCGGAATCCGCGCACCTTGGTGTCGTAGACGGAGGTGAACTGGGCCTGGGTCTTGTCCGAGATGTTGCTGTCGGCGATGACACCGGCGGCGTGGATGATGCCCGTGATCGGACCCCAGTCGCGGCGTACCTCGGCCAGCGCCTCGAAGACCCGCTCGCGGTCGGTCGCGTCGGCGGTGACGTAGCGGGTCTCCGCTCCGGCGACGGCCAGCAGTTCCAGGGTGGTGCGGATCTCGCGGGAGGCGAGCACCCGGCCGGAGGCGACGGCGAGTTCGGCCAGGGTCGGGGTCGCGCCGGTCTTCTCGTCGCGACGGTTGCTCAGCACCTTGCGGATGGCGGTCTCGTCCGCGGCGCCGCGCAGTTCGTCGTCCTCGTCGACGGGGCGGGTCCGGCCCAGGAGCAGGAACTTGGGCCGGTGGGCGCCGGCGAGGGCGATCAGGCAGGACGCGGTGATGCCGCGGGCGCCGCCGGTGACCACGACCACCGGGTCCGGCCCGAGGTCGAGCGGCCGCGGCGTTCCGAGGGTCTCGGTGGTGCCGCGGAGCAGCGCGCGCGAGCCGTCGGCGGTCAGCGCGACGTCGGTGGTGTCGTCGCCGTGCAGGAGCTCGGTGGCGATGGCCTGGGCGAGGTCCTGGGGGGCGCGGGCGGCCCGCTCGATGTCGATCGTCTTGATCGAGGCGTGCGCCCATTCGTTCGCGGCGGTGCGGGCCAGCGCGGCGATGCCGGCGCAGCCCTCGCGACCGCGGATGCCGGAGGTGCCGAACGCGCCGCCGGTGTCCTGGACGACGACCAGGACGCCGCCTCGGCGGTCCATCGCCTCGGCGATGGTGTGCAGGATCGTGAAGACCTCGCGGGTGGGTGCGTCCGGGTCCTGCTCCGGGTCGATCTCGCGCAGGCCGGCGAGGGCGATCACGGCGGTGCAGTCCTCGGTCACCCGGTCGGTGACGGTGACCTTGATGCCCTCGCGGCGCAGGGTCTCCGCCAGGCATTCGGCGACGCCGGTGCCGTCGTCGGTGATCAGCAGGGGTTGTTCGCGCAGGCCCTTGAGGGGACCGCCGGTCGCGGCCTCGGTGGGTACCAGGGTGGTGCCGGTGCGCAGGACCGTGAGCTGGGGCTCGGCGTGCTTGGCCTGCGCGGGGATCTGCTCCTGCGCGCGGGCGGCCGGCGCGGCGGGCGCGACCGGGGCCGGGGCCTGCGGGGTCGCGGCGTCGGGCGTGCGCAGCGAGGTGATCTTGTCGGCGATGGCGGCGATCGTACGCAGCCGGGCCAGGTCCGCCGGGTCGACGTTCGCCTCGTCCGGGAAGTGGTCCCGCAACCGGGTCAGGATCTGCACCCGCTTGATCGAGTCGACACCCAGGTCGACCTCCAGGTCCATGTCCGGCGTGAGCATCTCCACCGGATAACCGGTCAGCTCGGCCACGATCGCCAACGCCACGTCCGCGCCGCTCTCCTGGGTCGGAGCCGCGGCCGATTCCGGAAGCGGGGCCAGGGCCGGGGCCGGGACGGAGGCGAGCGCCCGGGACTGCGGGGTCGCGCCGTTCGGCGCCCGAAGCGAGGTGATCTTGTCGGCGATGGCGGCGATCGTACGCAGCCGGGCCAGGTCCGCCGGGTCGACGTTCGCCTCGTCCGGGAAGTGGTCCCGCAAC
>NZ_JBSFEO010000008.1:0-13384 GCF_053594475.1 Embleya sp. NPDC001921 | reverse complement strand
ACCGGGTCAGGATCTGCACCCGCTTGATCGAGTCGACACCCAGGTCGACCTCCAGGTCCATGTCCGGCGTGAGCATCTCCACCGGATAACCGGTCAGTTCCGCCACGATCGCCAACGCCACGTCCGCGCCGCTCTCCTGGGCCGGAGCCGCGGGAGCCGCGGAGGCCGCGGGCGCCGCGACCGGGGCCGGGGCGGAGGTGAGCGCGGGGGCGGCGGTCGGCGCCGGGATCTGCCGGAGTGCCGGAGCCGCGTGGACGGCGGCGTGTTGCGCCGGGGGCCGGGGCTGGGCCGGGGCGACCTGGGCCGCCGGCACCGGCGGCCGGGCCTGGGTGACCGGGGTCGGCGGGTACTGCGTCACCGCGGCGGGCGCGGGGCTGATCTCCCGGGGGGTCTGCGGCCGGGCCTCCAACGCCTGCGGGGCCGGTGCGAGCGGAGCCGGCGCCGGCATGAGCGCGGGCGCCGGAGCGGGCGCCGGAGCCGTCGCGGCGCGGGGCTCGGCACCGGGCTGCCAGGCCATCAGGCCGTCCAGCGAGGTCTTGGCCAGGTCGAGGTAGGAGGCGTGGCTGGCCGAGGTGGTGCTCTGGTAGGCGCTGTGCGCGTCGCTCGCCTGCCGCTGTACCTCGAGGAAGGCGTGCAGCCAGGCACCGGACGAGGTCACCGGCGACCAGGTGTGCCCGGACGAGGTGACGTCGTGCGTCGTCGCCTCCGCGGCCGGTGCCTCGTAGGTCCGCACCGGCACGGCGGGTGTCGCCTGCGCGGGAACGGGCGCGGGCACCGGAGCCGGGGCGGCGTACTGCGTCACGGCCGCGGGCGCGGTGTACTGCGCCACCGGAGCGGGCGCGGCATGCTGCGCCGCCGGTGCGGGCGCGGCGTACTGTGCCACGGCCGCGGGCGGAAGCGCGGCCTGCGGTGCGGCCTGGACGAGGGCGGGCGGCGGTGTCTGGGTGACGGCCGCGGGCGTCGGCGGCGGCACTTGGCGCACCGCGGCGACCGGCGGGGTCGGGGTGGTCATCGGGTCGGCCGGCCTGAACCCGGCGGCCGACTCGCGTACGGCGGGCGCGGCGGGGGTCGTCTCGCGGTGACCCACATCGGGGTTGGGACCGGAGATAGGGATGGTCATACCCGTCCTTGTTGGCGATGGCGAAGGAGTGTTCGAGGTGAACGAGGCCCACAGCGGGGCGAAGTCCAGGGGGCGTCCGGCGACGGCCAGCGCGCCCAGGACGCGGTGCAGTGCGGTGAGTCCGGATCCCCGGGTCTGGTCCGCGCTCAGCGCGAGGTGCGGACGATCCGCGAGGATCCGACCGACCAGGCCGGTGAGTACCGTGCCCGGCCCGGCCTCGACGAACGTGCGGACGCCGTCGTCGTGCATGGCCAGGATCATTTCGGCGAAGCGCACGGAGGAGGTGACGTGATCGCGCAGCACGGTGCGGATCTCGGGCGCCGTGCCGGGATACGGCTTGGCGTCGGCGTTGCCGTAGACCGGCAGCCGCGGCGCCGTGAACTCGTGTTGTTCCAGGGTGGGCCGCCACCCGGAGGTCGCGGACTGCAGCAGCGGGCTGTGGAAGGCGCACGAGACCGCGAGCCGCTGGGTGGGCAGTTGCTGCTCCAGGGCGCGCTGCTCCACCTTGGCGATCGCGGACTCGGCGCCCGAGACCACGTGCTGCGTCGGGGAGTTGTAGTTGGCGACCCAGGCCCTGCGGATGCCGCGTACCAGGTCGTCCGCTTCCTTGCTGGAGGCGGTGACCGCGAGCATCGCGCCGGAGACCTTGCTCGCGTCGCGCAGGAGTTCGCCGCGGGCGCGGGCCAGCGCCATCAGTGTGGCGTCGTCGTAGACGCCGGCCGCGTGCAGGGCCGAGAGTTCGCCGAAGCTGTGGCCCGCCACGCAGTCGGGCACGAAGCCGACCGCTCCCAGGATCTCCTGGATCATCAACGCGTGTGCGGCGAGCGCGGGTTGCGCGCGCTCGGTGGCCTTGAGCCGCTCGGCGTGCTCGCGCTCGGTCGCCTTGTCCGCAACCGGCGGCGGGAAGACGCTGCGGTGCAGCGGGCGTCCGTCGATCTCGAAGTCGGCCAGCGCGTCCCACGCGGCGAGCGCGCGCGGTTGGTGCAGCACCACGTCGATCCCCATGTCGGGGTACTGGCTGCCCTGGCCCGGGAACAGCAGCGCGATCTTGTCGGTCGAGGCGGCGCCGCACGCGTAGCGCATGCCGGCGGGCGTGTGGAACTCGCCCTGCGGTTCCGCCGAGATCCGGCGTCGGGCGTCGGAAGCCTGGGCCCGAAGGTCGTCCTCGTCGCGGGCGACCAGGCACAGCCGGTGCTTCGCCGCGGCCTCGAAGGCGAGTTGGGTACGGCGCGCCAGGTCGTGCAACGACGCGGTGTCCGCGGTCAGCGCGTCCAGCGCCTCGACCAGCGCGGGACCGGACTCGGCGCCCAGCAGCACCAGTTCGCTCGGCGCGCTGCGGGTGTACGCGTCGACCGCCGGGGCGGATTCCTCGGTGCGGTGCTCCTCGAGCGTGACGTGGAAGTTGGTCCCGCCGAACCCGAAGCTGGAGACCGAGGCCCGGCGCGGGTGTTCGCTGCCCCGGATCCAGGGTCGGGTCCGGGTGCTCAGGTAGAAGGGACCCTTTTCCAGTTCCAGGGCCGGGTCGGCCCGGTCCGCCTTGAGCGTGGGCGGCAGGATCTTGTGGTGCAGCGCGAGCGCGGCCTTGGCCAGTCCGACCGCGCCCGCGGCGGTACGGGTGTGGCCGATCTGCGACTTGACCGATCCGAGCGCGCAGCGCGCGATGTCGGCCGGGTCGCCGGTGCCGAACACTTCTTGCAGGGCGGTGACTTCGGCGGTGTCGCCGGCCTTGGTGCCGGTGCCGTGCGCCTCGATCAGTTCCACCGTCGCGGGGCTGTAGCCCGCGCTGGCGTAGGCCCGGTGCAGGGCCCGGACCTGACCGGCGACGGCGGGGGCGTAGATCGAGGATCCGCGTCCGTCGGAGGAGGTTCCGACGCCGCGGATCACCGCGTAGACGCGGTCGCCGTCGCGTTCGGCGTCGGCCAGCCGCTTGAGCATGACCATGGCCACGGCCTCGCCCAGGAGGGTTCCGTCGGCCTCGGCGGAGAAGGGCCGGCACTCGCCCGACGGGGACAGCGCCGGGGTCTTGCTGAAGCAGGTGAACCCGAACGCGTCACACAGCGGGTCCACGCCACCGGTGATCATCATGTCGGCGCGGCCGAGCGTGAGTTCGTCGATGGCGGCACTCATCGCCGACAGCGAGCTGGCGCAGGCCGCGTCGGTGGTGTAGTTGCTGCCGTGCAGGTCGAAGTGGCGGGCGACACGTCCGGCGATGACGTTGGTAAGCATGCCCGGGAAGGAGCTTTCCTTCCACACGGGATACGAGGCCGAGATCGCGTCGCACAGCTCGTCGGCCTTGGGCTCGTCGACGCCGCGGGCCAACATGACCCGGCGCCAGGTGGGCCGTTGGGACCGGAACGACATGCGAAAGGCCAGTTCGGTGGGGCTGGCGCCGAGGATGATGCCGGTGCGCTCACGCATCGTCTCGGACGGCCCCTCGTCGCCGCAGGCGTCGCGCAGGACGCGTTCGGCGGCGATCAGGCTGAGCAGTTGCGCGGTGTCGGTGGCGTCGATGGTGGACGGCGGGGTGCCGAACGCCAGCGGGTCGAACGCCACCGGCGACATGAACGCCCCGCGCTTGCCGTAGGTCTTGTCCGGGGCGGTGGGGTCGCTCGAGTAGTGATCGCTCACGAGCCAGTGGGTTTCCGGCACGTCTCGGATGAGGTCACGGGCGTGGACCATGTCGCGCCAGAACCCGGCGACGTCCGCGGAGCCGGGCACCAGGGTGCTCAGACCGATGACGGCGATGGGCGGCTGCGAGGGGCGGGAACTCTCGGGCACGGGGCTCCTTGCAGTGGACGGATCAGAGCAGTTCATGGGCGGGGAAGGTGAACGCCTGGGCCGGCAGGTCGACGCCGTGGCTGCGCAGTTGGTGTGCTCGGGTCAGGACCGTCGCGCCCTCCATGAGGTTGCGGGCGATCTGCACCACGGACAGGTTCGCGGGGTCGGCGAGGAAGCCGTCCTTGCGCCAGTCGTTGAACGCGCCAACTGCGGGACCGCACCAGATCTGGTAGTCCACGCTGCGGTCGGCGGTTCCGGTGGTCGCCCAGGTGCTGGACATGCCCAGGTACCAGCGGAACACCAGCGCCATGCGGTGCTTGGCGTCCACGGCCGCCCGGTCGGCCTGCGCGGGTTCCCGGGCGCGCCAGAACTCCTCGGTCTGCGCCCAGACTTGGGCCAGCGGCTGCCGGAACATCTCCCGCTCCAGGCGGGCGATCTGGGCCGGGGGGATCTCCTCCAGTGATTCGTGATCGCGGTAGAGCTGCGCCAGTTTCGCGGCCCGGGCCGCGAACATCGTTCCCCGACTGAGGACTTGGACCTTGGCCCCCAGCTCGAACATGTCGGCCGACGGCGCCATGGCCACGTCCATGGTGTCCGCGGCCTGGAGCATCGTCCGGGCCCGGTCGGAGGTGTCGGCCTCCAGGCTGAGCTGGTTGACCGATCCGGTCACCACGTACGCGGCGCCCATGGCGAACGCGGCGGCGACGGCGTGGGGGGTGCCCAGGCCGCCGGCCGCGCCGATCCTGGTGCGCGGCGCGATGCCGTGCCGGTGGGCGACCGCGTCGCGCAGGGCGAGGATCTGCGGAAGGGCGGTGGACAGCGGCCTGCCGTCGGTGTGCCCGCCGCTGTCGGATTCCACGGTGAGGTCGTCGACCATCGGCACGTGGGCCGCGAGGGCGGCCTCGTCCGCGGTCAGCAGCCCCTCGGCGACCAGCTCTTGCAGCAGGGCCGGCGGCGCGGGGGCGAGGAACTGCTCGGCGACCTCGGGACGCGAGACCTTGGCCATCATCATCCGGGGCCGCTCGACCCGGCCGTCGGCTCGCGCGCGCAGGCCCGCGGCGCAACAGTGCACGAGGGCTCGGGTGACCTCGCTGAAGGCCGACACCGAAACGCACCGCACGCCGTGTCGGATGGCGAGGGCGGCCACCTCGTTCTCCCAGGCGGGCGAGTGCGGGTTGTGGATGATGTTCACGCCCCACGAGGCGTGTTCGGGCAGATCCCGCCGCAGTTCCTCGATCGCCCGCCGGACCGCGTCGATCGGCAGACCGGCTGCGCCGAAGATCCCCAGCAGGTCCGCCCGGGCCATGGCCTTGACCATGGCGACGCCCGCGATCCCCTGGGCCATCTCACCGGCCACATAGGGGAACCGCACGCCGTGATCGGCGGTGAAGGATCTGTCGCCCAGCCATTCGGGGTACAACGGAGGGAGCGTGCCGACGACTTCGCAGCCTTCGACCGGCGCGTCACCGGGCACGGCTACGGTCGCGGAGTCGGACCGACGCCGAACGATCGTGGCCGCGCTCCGCGGTTGGCGAAGCACGGCCAGGAGACCGTCGGCGGTGGGCTCCGAAACTTCACGACGGGGTGATGCCTGCAGTCCGATGGTCATGAACGGTTTCCTGTGGCCTTTCGGAAAGTTGGCCTGACTTCGGTGTCGTCGACGGTCATAGAATCCCGTGCGTTCCGGCCAAGAGGTAGGCCATGTCGACGGGCGTCCGGGAACAGGGCGCGCCCAGGACGCGGCGCGCGTTGCGGTCGTCGAAGACGCGCGTATGGCGAAAGTACGCGGAGAATCCGGCGTAGCTGTGAAAGCGCTGCTCGGCCGGGGAGAGCCGCTCGGGCAGCGCGGTTTTCAGCACGATACGGATGGGCGCGAACTTCTCGAAGAGCTCGATGAGCGTCGTGGCCGCCACGTACTCCGGATGCACGATGTGGTGGGTCTCGACGGTCGTCGAACGGTATTCCGCGGCGATGCCGACCATGGCGTTGGCGGCGTCCTCCACGGGGAGGCAGTTGAGCTGTGCGTCGACCCGTCCCACCATGTGGATGACCGGCCGCAGACCTCGCGGAATCGAAAGTCCGGCGATGCCTCTTTCGATGGTCGACGCGCGCAGCAGTGCGCTGATGGTCTGAAAGGGGTGGGCCGGCAGACCCGGCACCGGCGGGCGATCGGTGAGGAGAATGCTGGGGCGCATGATCAGCGCCGGGATTCCCTTCTCCTCGGACCAGCGGTGCACGAGGGCTTCGGCGTCGCACTTGGACCGCTCGTATTCGTTCTCGAAGCCGTACGTGTCGACGAGGTCGGCCTCGTACACCGTTCCGGATCGTCGTGCGCCCGCCACGAACGCGGTGCTGACATGACAAAACGGCGCGCCGTGGGGGCTCCTCGACGCGATGTCGAGGAAATTTTGCGTCCCGTTCACATTGACGGGCCTGATCGCACGGGCGCCCGTGTTGAGGTCGATGTTGCCGGCGCTGTGGAGGAACATGTCGGTCCGCCGGACGAGCTTTTCCACCATGTCGTCCGGGAGCCCGAACAACGGTTGCGCGATGTCGATCTCGATTTCGTCGGCGCGCCGACGAAACTTGTCGATGAAAGCAGACGACTCCGCCAGTCGACCGAAAGCCTGAGAGGTTCGGTCGATCGCACTTATATCACTGCGACGCGACAGCAGGGTGACGGAACAATTCCGGTTCACAAGTTCACGAATGAGTCGCAGACCGAGGAAACCGGTGCCACCAGTCAATGTAACCCGCAAGATCGTGTGCCTCTTCTCGATGGGAACCGATGACCGGTATTGCGGGTCGATTCTATGCACGGCCGCCCGACCGGAAAGCGCAGGTAACGGGGGTTCGAGTCGGATTCATCATGATGGACCAATTGCCTGCGAACCCGTCCGCGGGTCAATAAATGACACAAACGGACGAACCCGGCACGTATTCGCACACGCATTCCCTCGAACCTCGGTGCGAAGATCCGATTATCGACGTTCGAATCTCGGGATCGGCGTGGTCGGTGTCCGCAATCGCGAGTTGCCGGTCCGCGGCGGGGTAACCTCGCTTCCGGCGCGAGCAGCGATCCCCCGGACATCCCCGTGTGTGCGGCGGACCGCCGGCAACGAAATCCCCCCGTCGACGACCGCCGGCCCCGGACGCCGGCCGTTCGGGACCCGCCGCGCCTCCACCTGATCTCGGTTCACGGGCGACGCCACCCACCGCGCAGGAAACGTCGCCATGGGAGGACATGCAATGCTCGACACAATCCCGGTCCCGCCCCCCGAGCACGAGGTGTCGCACGAGCGCCCGCCCGCCGGCGCGCTGAACCGCCTCGCGGGGTGGTGTGTTCGGCGTCGTCGCTGGCTCCTGGTGGGCGCGATGATCGTCCTGGTGTTGGCCGCCACGGTGGTCGCCGGAGCCAGGGATCGCTGGTCCAACGGCGGGTTCACCGCGACGGGCACCCGGGCTGCCGAGGCCGAGCGTGTCGCCGCCCGCTACGGGGCGAAGGCCGCCGACCTGGTGCTCTACGTCCGCGCCGACACACCCGTCGACGACGCCGCGGTCGCCGAGGCGGGCCGTCGGCTCACCGCGTCGGTCGCGGGACGGCCCGGCGTACGCGAGGCCCAGTCCTACTGGACCACCGGCTCCGCCCTGTTGCGCTCCCGGGACGGACGCGGCGCCCTGATCCGCGTCGACCTCACCGGCAGCGAACGCGACCACGTGGCCACCTCGCGCACCCTGGTCCCGGCCGCCCGCAAGGCCGCCGGCGACGGCCTGCGGGTCAGTGCCACCGGGCCCGCCTGGCTGAACGCGCAGGCCACCGACGAGTCCGAACGCGACCTCAAACGTGGGGAATTGCTGGCCGCGCCGCTGACCATGATCATCCTGCTGCTGGCCTTCGGGTCGCTCACCGCGGCGGCGATCCCGCTCGCCGTCGGCGCGGTCTCGGTGGCCGGCGCCCTGGCCGTGCTGGCAACGTTGACCCTGGTGATGCCGATCACCGTGTTCGCGATCAACATCTGCGCCGCCCTGGGCTTCGCACTGTCCGTCGACTACGCCCTGTTCATCGTCACCCGATATCGCGAGGAACTCTCCCGAGGCGTCGATTCGCGCCGGGCCGTCACCCGCAGCATGGCCACCGCCGGACGGGCCGTGCTGTTCTCCGCGGCGACGGTGGCCCTGTGCCTGTCCGCGCTGTTCGTCTTCCCGCTGGAACTGCTGCGCTCGTTGGCCTGGGCGTCGATCCTGGTCGTGATCATCTCGGCGCTGACCTCCCTGCTCGTGCTGCCCGCGCTGCTGGCCGTGCTGGGACCGCGCCTGGACCGGCTGGACCCGTTCCGCCGGTTCCGTCGCGGGTCCGGGCGTGTGGGCGGCGGCAGTCCGCTCTGGCGTCGGATCGCGACCTTCGCCACCGCCCGCCCGATCCTGTGCGGGGGCACCGCCGCGGTACTGCTCCTGGTCCTGGCCCTGCCCTTCCTGCACGCGCGGTTCACCACCGTCGACGAGAACATCCTGCCGACCCGCTCCGAACCCCACGCCACGGCCAACCTGTTGCGCACGGACTTCGCCGACCCGCCCGAGCGCGTCATCCCGGTCGTGCTGCCCCGGGCGAACGCGGCGACCGACGGCCCGGCGATCGACGCCTACGCCCGACGGTTGTCCGCGTTGCCCCATGTCGCGCACGTGCTCGCCGACACCGGCGACTACCGCGCAGGCCTGCCCGTCCCGGCGCCCCAGTCGCCCTCGCCGTCGGAACCGGCGGTCGACGCGCCGACCCCCGAGGGCCAAACGCGGGTCGTGGTACGCCCGGTCGAGCCGCCGGCGCCGGCTCCTCCCGCCATCGCCGGCACCGTGCTGCGGGTGGTCAGTACCGCCGACAGTCAGGCGCCGGAGACGGTCGCGCTCGTGCACGCGTTGCGGACCCTGCCCGCCCCGCAACCCCACCTGGTCGCGGGCAAGGCCGCGGAGTTGACCGACACCAAGCACACGCTGCGCCAGGCCCTCCCCTACGGCGCGGGCATCATGCTGATCGGCACCCTGGTCATGCTCTTCCTGTTCACCCGCAGCGTCCTGGTGCCGATCAAGGCGGTCGTGATGGGGCTGTTGAGCATCACCGCGAGCCTGGGCGCCATCGTCTACGTCTTCCAGGACGGTCATCTGCGGTGGCTGGTGGGCGACTTCACCACCAACGGGTCGTTGGAGACCACCATGCCGCTGCTGACCCTGGCCGTCGCCTTCGGGATCTCCGTGGACTACGAGGTCTTCCTCCTCGCCCGGATCAAGGAGGAGTTCGTGCGCACCGGGGACAACACCCGCTCGATCGTCTTCGGGATCGAACACACGGGCCGACTGTTCACCGCCGCGGCCCTGATCGTCGCCGCCACCATGGTCGCGCTGACCATGTCCAACGTCACGCTGCTCAAGACCGTCGGCGTCGGCCTCGCGGTCGCGGTCGTCGTGGACGCCACCGTCGTACGCGGCATCCTGGTCCCCGCCCTGATGCGACTGACCGGCCGAGCCAACTGGTGGGCGCCCACGCTGCCCCGGCGTCGCCCCCGCGACACCGGCGCCAAGCTGCCCGACGCACGCACCGAGGCCGCTCCGGAACTGGTCGGCCAGACCGCCGACGCCAAAGGTGAAGGCTCGGACCAACAGACACCCTGACCCCGGCGCGGGATCGGCGCCGCCGCGCCACGGCGCGGCACAGCACAGCACAGCACTACGGCAAGGCGAGGCGAGGCAAGGCAAGGACGCGACCACGAAACGGAGTTGGGTGCGCGTTGGCGGCCCCGCCCCGGACTCCGAGCGTGTCCGAGACCCGAATCGTAATTGCAAGTCGACCGAATCGAAAGGCCGTTCCGGTCATTTGTCGATCGCACCGGCTGTATTACCCCGTTCGGGGGATCGTGTTTCCGGCTCAACTCCCCCGGGGGCATAGAGTTTCCGCGATCAGCCGGCTTTCGCCGAGCGCACCCGATCCCGCCGCCTTTTCGCGCGAGACGAATCGAGAATCGCCTGTGGAATCCATCTGCCGTCCGCTCAGCACTCGCTCTCCACGCCCGGACCTCCTCACGTTCACACCCCGGTCGCAGGCCCCGGTAAGGCTGTTCGCCATCCCCTACGCGGGTGCGGACGCGATGATGTTCGCACCGTGGGTCGAATACCTGCCGGATTCGGTCGAACTGACCGCGGTACGACTTCCGGGACGCGGCGCACGGGCGGGCGAGGTCTCGCTCACCGATCCGGCGCAACTGTGCGCGATGGTCGCGGAACTCGTCCTGGATTCCGACGACGGCCGTCCCTACGTCTTCTTCGGCCACAGCATCGGCGCGATGATCGCCTTCGACACCGTGCGTGAGCTGCGCCGATGCGGCCATCCCATGCCGTCGCTGCTGGCCCTGTCCGCCGTACCCCCGCCCCAGGGCGGCGCGTTCGCGCGGGCGTGCCGACCGATCCTGGTGTCGGACCAACCCTGGCGGCAATTGGGTCTGACCGACCTGCTTCCCCCCGAGGTGTTTCGGGACCAGGGCGCGATGACGGCGTTCGGTCCGCCGATGATGGCCGATCTCCTGTTGGCCCTCCAGCACCAGTACGTGCACGAGGCGCCGCTGGATTGTGCGATGAGTGTCTTCGGCGCTCGGGGCGACACGCTGGTCGCCGTGGAATCCCTGTCGAATTGGCAGGAGCAAACCACGTTGCCCATGCGGCTGCGCACCTACCCCGGTGGACACCTGTACGTGCACGAGGCATTGCCGAGTCTGCTCACCGACCTCTCCACCGATCTGCGCACCACCGTCGGCGCCTTCACCTGAATTCGTGGCGACCGACCCGTCATTCGAATGTCTTCCAGTTTTGGAGTGAGCCCGTGATTCGGGACTACGCAGGACGCGTGTGCACGGTGACGGGGGCCGCCTCGGGGATCGGCCGTGCTCTCGCGGTCGCCCTCGCCGGACAGGGCGCGCGGTTGGCCCTGTCCGACGTGGACGCGGAGGGCCTGGACGCGACCGCGGAACAGGCCCGACACCACGGCGCGAAGGAGGTGTACACCGACGTGGTCGACGTCGCGCGGCGCGCGATGGTGCAGGAGTGGGCGGACACCACGGCGGAGCGCTTCGGCGAGGTCAACCTGGTGGTCAACAACGCCGGTGTGGCGTTGACCGCGAGCGTCGACGAGATGGAGTGGGCCGACTTCGAGTGGATCATGGGTGTCAACTTCTGGGGCGTGGTCCACGGTACGAAATCCTTCCTCCCGCACCTTCGCCGCGCCGCCCCGGACCGCGGCGCCCACGTGGTCAACGTCTCCTCCTCGTTCGGACTGTTCGGCATGCCGAGGCGCAGCGCCTACTCGGCGACCAAGTACGCCGTCCGGGGGTTCTCCGAATCGCTGCGCAACGAACTCCGCCGCGAGGGAGCCGCGATCGGGGTGACCACCGCCTACCCCGGCGGGATCAAGACCTCCATCGTGCGCAACTCGCGTACGGCGCGGGGAACCGACCGGGCCGAGGTCACGGCGATCCACGAATCGTTGTCCAAGACCTCGGCGGAGGAGGCCGCACGGGTGATCCTGACCAGTGTCCGCAAGGGTCGCTCCCGCGTGTGCGTCGGCCTCGACGCGAAGGTGATGGACCTGGGCACGAGGTTGCTGGGTTCCGCGTTCGAACCGGTCGTGCACGCCTCGATCGAACGCGCGACGGCGAAGGTCGTGCGTCAGGCGGCGAAGGACACCGCGGGCACGTTGTCGTAGCGAACACCGCGTCGTCGTAACGAACGCCGCAACGAACTCGGCCTGCTCGATCCGTTCGGATCGAGCAGGCCGATGTCGTCTCCGGTCGCGGGGTGGCGGTGGTTACCGCAGACCACCCCATCCGCCGCCCCCGCCTTCGCCACCGCCGCCACCGCCGCCCCACGGGCCCCAGCCGCCGCCACCGCCACCGCCGTGGGCGTCACCGTGGCCGTAGCCCCAACCGCCGAAGATGCCGCCACCGCCACCGCCGCCGCCGGACTCGCCGTCACCGTGGCCGTGACCGCCCGGCTCCGGGGCGGACGCCGGCCGGTCGGCGACGCCGTCCAGCGCGAACGCCGGTGCGGCGGACGCGGCGCCCGCCAGGAGCACGGCCGCGACGGCCGTGACGGAAGCGCGAGTGAGCCTGCGCATGAAAACCCCTTGCCTTGGAAAGCACCACCTCGGCCGAGGTGGTCGGGTTCATCCTGAACGCAGATCCGTGTGCCGAGGTGCACGGCCGACACCCGAAACGCCGCCGAATTCATGGCTTTTCGGGCATCACCGCTGCTCATCACACCTGCGCCGGATTTTCGGAACCACCCGTACGGACGCAGGCCGCACTGCTGCATTCAGGGGTCAGAGGCAGGTCGGCTCCGGCGCGGGCGCTTCGCGGGCGGACACGCGCTGTTCGCCTTGGGCCGCCTCACCGCGGCGCCCGCCGGTCGGGCGCAGGCGGGACTCGATCGCCTCGATGATCCGCGGGCGCAGTTCCGCGGCACGGATGACCGCGTCGACGGAACCGACCTCGACCGCACGGCGAATGTCATGCACCCGGTCGAACTCGGCTGCCACCTCGCCGAGTTTCTGCGCCCGCACCGACGCGCGCAGTTCGTCGAGTTCCGCGATCAACGCGGCGCGGTCGGCACCACAGGCCGCCGCGACGAGGGCCTCGTGGTCGCGCACACGCGGGTCGGCCGCCGTACGGCGGTTGACCTCCCCGGAGAACACCACGGCCGCGGCCGGCGCGCCGCCGAGGACCGAGGCGAAGGACCCTTCCAGGGCCAGGACGGTCATGTTCGGGTTGAGCGCCTTGGAGAAGACCACGAACGCGCCGCCGTGGTAGCGCGAGATCACGCAGAACACGATCGGACCACGGAAGTTCACGATCGCCCGGCCGATTTCGGCGCCGTACTCCAGTTGCAACTTGCGCATGGACTCGGGTGAGCCGTCGAAGCCGGAGAGGTTGGCCAGCACCACGAGGGGCCGGTTGCCGGAGGCGGCGTTGATCGCCCGGGCGGTCTTCTTCGAGGACTGCGGGAACAGGGTGCCGGCGGTGTAGGTGTCCGGGCCGTCCGTGGGCGGGAAGCCGCGTCGCGGCACCGGCCGCGACTCGATGCCGATCAGACACACCGGCACACCCCCCAGATGCACGTCCTGTACCGCGGAGGTGTCCGCGTCGGCCATGCCCGCCCAGCGCTCCAGCACCGGGTGGTCCTGGTCGGAGAGCGCGCGCATCACGGTCCGGATGTCGAACGGCTTCTTGCGGTCCGGGTTGTGCTCCGCGGAGAAGATCTGGCCGACGGTGGTGAAGTCACTGCCGCCCAGCTCGTGCCTGAACTCGCGGACGTCGCGGTCCACGGGGTCGGACGTCCGCGCCCGCCGCGGCAGTTCCTCGCCGGGTGCCACGTAGGTGTGGTCGTAGTGGGCCATCAGGACGTCGCGGGCGGCGGTGAGGTCGGGTGCCCAGTACTGGGCCTGGCCGTTGG